>NZ_JBVVOU010000070.1:0-9654 GCF_055807635.1 Bradyrhizobium sp. Kon56
ACCGCAAGCCCGGCTCGCGAACATGACGACCACAAGATCGCCCCTCAAGGATGAGCCGGGATGGACGACACATACGCCAATTCCGAATTTCGGTAAAGCGGGATATATTTGTGGAGAGGGGTTGACGGGATGGCGGGTGTTTTGCCCGACGGGCAGTCCTCCCATTCAACCTGCCACGGCCCTCTAGTCAAGCGACGCGCCTGCTCCGATGGAGAAGGCGAGTTCACCCTCTATCCACCACGCACTCCGCACCATCAATAACATAGGCTGCGTGACGAAAATCCCTGATGGTGGCGAGCTTGCCGGCGGACCAGTCGAGAAGCATGAAATATTTCGCCCGCCCGGCCGGCTTATTCGGATCGAACACGAGGATCGCGGGACGTCCCTCGACCTGCCCCGTCACCAGGTGCCAGTCGCTGTTCTTCGAATAATTGCCGAAATAGTTCGACACCTCGGCCTTGCCTTTCAGCCTGGTACGGTTGACGAGCTCGAGCCTGACGTCGTCGGCGATCATGGCGCGGATCGCGTCGAAGTCGCGGGCATTGAAATGGCCGACATAGGCGTTGAGTCGCGTGCGATCTGCTTCCGACAGGCCCGGCTGCGGCACATCGTCGGGCTCTCCGGCGAACTCCCGCAGCTGCGTGCGTCCGCGATGCAGCGCGGCCTTCACCGCCGGCAGGCTGAAATCCATGATGTCGCAGACCTCGGCAAGCGAGCAGCCGAGCACGTCCATCAGGATCACGCTGGAGCGCTGCGCCACCGGCAGCCGCATGAAGGTGCGAAGGCTGGTCGCGGCGATCTGGCGGCTTTCCACATCATCGAGCTGGTCGGCAATCATCTCCACCTCCTCAGCCGAGTGCAGCGCCTCCTGCCGGTTGCGGCGACGCAGGAAATCCAGCGCGGTGTTGTGCGCGATGCGAAACAGCCAGCCCTCCGTATTGACGGGCGTGACCGATTGCAGCGCTTCCATCGCCTTGATCAGCGCATCCTGCAACACATCCTCACCGTCGATGACCGAGCCGACCATGCGGGCGCAGTAGCGATGCAGTTTCGGCCGCATCCGCGCCAGCAGGGCCTCGGTATCGATGGTGGCCAGCGGGTCTGGCGCCATTGCTCCTCCGCTTCGCTTGTTCAGGACTCGTCCAGCATACGATAGTTGCCGACGATCCTCACATCACGAACCAGCGGCGGCTCCGCGCAGCGGTCGCGGATGCCGTCCTGGAACGTCTGAAATGCCTTGAGTTTCGGAATCGGGCTCGAGCCGTTTTCGGCCGCGGCCTCGACAAGATGGATGAAGGTGTCGTCCTCCAGCCGTAGCGTCAGGTAGCGCACGCCGTCCGGGCCGGCCGCCTTCAATTCGGCAAATACGGCCGAAACCAGCTCGGCATTCCGATCGGCCAGCTCCGGCCTGGCCTTGTACCTGATCAACGTCCTTCTCATCGCGCGCTCCTTGCTGATGTCGCGACCTGGTTCGCTCAAAATCGGGCAAATGGCCGCATCACCCCTAGGACGTTTGCCGGCAGGCGAAGGATGCGGCCCGGAACAAATTATTATTGGGCGCATCCTTTGCCGCTCAGCCCTCGTCTAGCCCGCAGAACGCGCCGCGACAGGCTGGCGCGACACACGGAGACAGGGCGATGCAGACCCCGATCAATCGCGCCGCGCAGAACTGGGTGCTCGGCGTCACCGCGCTGGCATCCTTCATGATGGCGCTCGATGCCATGATCATCACGACAGCATTCGCGACCATCCGCGCCGAATTCGGCAGCCCGGTCGAGACGCTGCAATGGACCGTCAACGCCTTCAATCTGACCTTTGCCGTGCTGCTCCTGACCGGCCCCGCACTCGGCGACCGCTTCGGTCGCCGCCGGATGTTCGCGGCCGGGCTCGCCCTGTTCGTCGTTGCATCGGCGGCCTGTGCGCTCGCAGGCAATGCCACCGCTCTGATCGCCGCCCGCGCGCTGCAGGGCGCCGGCGCCGCGCTGGTGATGCCGCTGGCAATGGCGATCCTGAGCGGCACGTTCGGCCGCGAGGAGCGCGCCCGCGCGCTCGGCATTTTCGCCAGCATCACCGGCTGCGCGCTGATCATCGGTCCCGCCATCGGCGGCTTCATTACCGAACATTTCGGCTGGCGCTGGGTGTTCTGGATCAACCTGCCGATCGGCCTGATCGCGATCGCCCTGGTACTGGCACGCTTGCGCGAAAGCTTCGGCCCGGCCGCCGCATTGGACATCCCCGGACTGGCGCTTGTCGCGCTTGCGGCGCTGGCGTGGGTGTGGAGTCTGTTGCGCGGCAACGCCGTGGGTTGGGCGAGCGCCGAAATCATGGCCGCGCTGATGGCAGGCCTGGTGTTCACAGCCGGCTTCGTTCTCTGGGAATTGCGCGCGACCGCGCCAATGGTGCCGATGCGGCTGTTTGCATCGCGGGCGCTTGCCTCCGGCATGTCCGCCAGCGTGCTGTTCTACGCCGCGATGTACGGCGTCTTGTTCCTGCTGCCGCAGTTCCTCCAGACCGCGCTGGGCTTCGACGCCTTCGGCGCCGGACTTCGCCTGCTGCCCTGGACCGCGACGCTGTTCGTCACCGCCCCGATCGCCGGCGCGGTCGTCAACAGGTTCGGCGAGCGGCCGCTAGTGGTGACGGGATTGCTGATGCAGGCGATCGGACTTGGCTGGATCGCGGAGCTCGTGAGCTCTGCGGTTACCTACTCCGCCCTGGTCGCGCCGCTGGTGCTGGCCGGCGTCGGCGTCTCGATGGCGATGCCGGCAGCACAGAACGCCATCCTGAGCTCGGTCGCGGTGGCCGAAATGGGCAAGGCGTCCGGCATCTTCAACATGGGACGCTTCCTCGGCGGCATGTTCGGCATCGCCGCGCTGGTGGCGAACTTCTCGGCGCATGGCGGGGTCGATTCGGCCGCTCATTTCGAGAGCGGATTCGCCGCGGCGATGAGCCTTGCCGCAACGCTGTCGCTGGGCGGCGCGATTGCCGGGTGTTTCCTGCCGGCACGGCGGCGGACCGCTGGAGCAGCCGCGCCGCAGGATGCGTGACACTGACAGCCGTCATCAAAGCCGGAGGCGAGATGATCGCTTCGCGACCAAGTGCTGGCCTTCAATGATCGGCTAGCCGGCAGAATACCGGTTGCAGTTTCGACCACGTCCGCCGCCGCGCCCAAGGCACTGTCAGGGCGCGGCCCGGCCTTGCGGACGATGCCGGCTGCGCGATCGGACTCGCACTGGAGCTCTTCGCGGGTAACGATCCCGGTTGGCCCTGTGGCCGCGTCGACATCGACCGCGGCGACGCCCCCCGGCAGCGCCTTGACGTCGCTCCCCGATCACCTGCCCCGGCGAACAAGCGAATGCGCACGGGGCCGCGACGCCTTGGAGAAATTCTCTGGTTGGCGAAGCTATCGAGGCACGAAACCGAGAGATACTCGGTGATCTTCTCGGGCTCTAGGAGCCCGAGCTGGAACGAATGCGCAAAGACGGGGTCATCTAGCCCGTTGGGCAGCATCCTGTGACGATACCAACCGATTTTGCAGCAACGGTCCCCTGCGGCGACGGGGCAGAAATAAAGGAAAGTCGCGCAGCAATCCGACCGCAAAACCTCCGACAACAAAACGTCGCGCGAGACCCGTTTTGTTCTCAGCGACCCTTCTCGTCAGTTCTTGAAGAAGAGGGCTTATGCTTGGTGGGCGCACCAGGGCTCGAACCTGGGACCCGCAGATTAAGAGTCTCATCTTTCACAAGAACTTTCAGCTACTTAGCTATAAAACGCCGTCACAACAGCACTATCGAAATCAACAGGTTACAGACGAAATGTAAATTGCTCGGCGACGCCTTCTGTACCTGCGACCCCTGCGTCCCGAACGCAGTGAACATCTTCTAAGTTGTTGATCTTTCTCTCATCGGCAGGTGCTTCCGTCCCGTTTTGTTCACGCTAGTTTCACCCAATTCGTTGCGTTTCGTTGCGGCGGCGGCGAGGGATAACGGCGCTCGGCGCGTCAGTGGGATCTTGGACTTGCGGCGGAGCAGCCGAGGCCTGCGAGGGTAAGCGTATTAGATTATGCGGTGATCTGTCGGGGGTTCGAGTCACTAAGGTGCTACCGTCTTTCCCCACACCAACCAGACCTGCGATATCTGATCCGATCCTTCGCGTGAGGCAGTTCATGGGCCTCGCACGATGGTCTGCACGGGTTGAACCATAATGGGCACGCACAGCAAACGGTCGCTGCCGTAGATGCTCGACACCCGGGCGCCACCGAAGTGCCGCCTACCGCGCGACACACGACACAACGACCCGGCAGAAATTGAAGGTGAAGCGTCCGTAGAGAAAGCCGCTTCCTGGCTCCAGTGCAGCCAGGCGATACGAATTGCCGAGAGCGCGGATAATCTCGACCATTTCCATGAATTCATGGTGCGTCAGCGCCGGGTGACGAAGCATGACATCGCGACACTCTCGAATGACATCGTCGCGGGCAAGTTCGGCAAGCCCTCCGTCAGCAACGCACGTCATATGCGCAAGGCCGCCTCGGGGTTGTTCAACTGGGCGGCTGAAGCGGGCCGCGACTATGTGACGGCCAGCCCCTGCGGCCAAACTAAAACACCTGCACTAAGCCGACGTGCCCGAAATCCAACGACGGACGATCTGAATCGCGACGATTACGAGGAACGGTCGAAACAGAGTGCCACGATCACGTGGCAGAGCGGACGCTGAATCGGTAAACCGCCGAGGTCTGCTTAGGCCGGCGGCTCCTCCACCGCGTCTTCAATTAGCTTGGCGGGCCTCGATCTCACCTCTTTCAATGGTAAGCGTCACGTCGGCAAAGGTTTCGAGCAGCTTTGGATTCGACTCGGTGATCAGCAGCGTAATGTCCTTATCCTGCAAACGAAGCCGCCGGAGTGCTTCCGCATATCGCTGCGCTAACACAGGCGCGAGACCCTGAAATGGCTCATCCAGGATAAGCAGCCGGGTACCAAGCATAAGCGCCCTCCCAAGCGCCACCATCTTGCCTTGGCCGCCCGAGACCGATCCCGCCGGACGTTTGGCAAGCTCTTTGAGTTCCGGCAGCACCGAATACGCTCGCTCCAGCCGCCGCCGCGTCTCGTCCGGATTCAGCTTGGCGACACGACCGGGAAGCAAAATATTTTCTTCGACGGTGAAGGCGGAAAACAGACGCCGGTCCTCAGGCGCGTAGCCAAGACCCAGCGACGGCCGGCGATGCGGCGCGATCGCTCCAAGATCTTCGCCGCCCAGACGAACGGTGCCGCTCGCTTTTGTGAAGCCCATGATAGTGCGCACGGTCGTGGTCTTGCCGGCGCCGTTTCGCCCGATAAGCGCTGCGCTCACACCCGGCAGCAGCGAGAAACTCACATTTCGCAACACAGGCGCGTCAGCAATCGCGACGTTGACATTCTCGAAACTCAGCATCGGTGTCATATCCCGATCACCTGTTCCCGGACCTTCGGGTCCGCCAGAACCTCAGCCGGCGTCCCAACCATCTGGATCTTGCCGACATTCCACACGGCGACGCGGTTGGCATAGCGCTCCACCATATCCATGTCGTGCTCGACGAAGACCGAGGTGACTTTCTCCTTTGCCAGCGCCGTGGTTAGAATGTCCATGATGGTGAGTTTCTCTGATGACGCGACGCCCGAAGTCGGCTCATCCATCAGGAGGAGCTTTGGCTTCAGCGCGAGCGCGAGTGCAATATCGACCAGCTTGCGTTGCCCCTCGGGCAGTTCGCGCGCCGTTCGTTCCGCATACGATTTGACACCGACGAGATCCAGCAGCCGCTTCATTTCCGGCACTTCCGGCATGAGAGAAAGAGCCTGGAAACCAGACGGACGGCCTCGCAGGGAGGCGGCCGCGATCAACATGTTCTCCATCACGGTCTGGTCGAGGAACAGCTGTGGTATCTGGAAGGCGCGGGCAATGCCGAGCCTGGTGATCGTACGTGGCAGCTGCGCGGTGATGTCGTGGCCGAGAAAGGTAACGGTGCCGGCTTGCGGCCGAAGATAACCGGTCGAGATGTTGAGGAACGTCGTCTTGCCGGCCCCGTTCGGCCCGATGATGGCAAGGTTTTCGCCTTCCAGGACGTCGAGGTCGATGCCATCGGCGGCGATGACGCCGCCGAACCGGATCTTGATGTTCTTGGCAGAAAGCAGGACGTTGGCCATTAATGCCCTCCCCGCCCGGATTGACCGTAGCGCTGGCGGAGGCCGATAAGGCCGTTCGGCGCGTAAAGAATGATGACGACCAGCACGACGCCGAGAATGAGCTGCCAAGAATCCGCCAGATGCGCCGCGGCATAGAACCGTACGCATTCGAACATCGCCGCGCCTGCAAACGCACCGAAAGCATGGGCGCTGCCACCGAGGATCGCGATGAACACGAACTCGCCGGACTTGGTCCAGAAGCCGAATTCGGGGGTCGCGATCTGCTGAATGATCGATACCAGAGTGCCGCCTATGCCGCCGAGAAATGCGGAGAACACGTAGCCGATGAGCAGCACGCGCCGCGCCGACATGCCAAGATATTCGAGCCTGGTTTCGTTAGATTTCATTGCCCGCAACATGTGACCGAGCGGGCTGTCGAGATAGCGTTGCACGCCGTAGAAGGCAGCAATCGCGACCAAAAGGCTCACGTAGAGAATAACGTATTGGAACGTCTCCGGCGTGAACGAAAATCCAAACAAGCCAGGACGGGCGACCCGGATGCCGTCCGCGCCGTTAGTGTAGTGGAACATTTTCTCGAGCAGCGACCACAAGACCATGGAGAATGCCAGGTTCAGCATTCCAAAGAAAATTTCCCTGTAGCGAACCACGAACAGGCCGACGATCAGGCCAAAAACGGTAGAGGTTATGCCTCCCAGCGCGAGAAAGATCAGGATATCGCCGCCGCCGATGTACTTGCCCCAGAACGCCGCGGTATAGGCGCCGGTGGCGAAGAACATCGCGTGTCCGAACGATACTTGTCCCGCCTGCAGCAACAGGACGATGCCGAGCACCACGATGCTCTTGGCGAGGATGAGCGCGAATAACGTCGCCCAGCTCGCGACGAAGAGCGGCAGTACCGCGCTGGCCAGAAACAAGATGATTGCGACTGCCGTGATCGGCTTGATACGGCCCGCCATCAGATTTTTCTCATCTGCAACGTACCGAACAGTCCGAACGGGCGCACCAGAAGCACCAGTACCATCAGCAGATAGGGTACGAGAACTTCGAACTCCGGCTGCAGATAGATGACGAAGGCGCGGGTCAAACCGATCATAAGGGCCGTAAGGGCGGTGCCCTCGATCTGCCCCAGACCCGCAGTGGCTGCCACCGCGAACGAGAGCACGATCATGTCCGCGCCCATGCCGGGCACCAGCGACGTGGTCGGCGAAGCAAGCGCGCCGCCGAGCGCCGCCAGGCTCGCCCCGATGATGAACGTAATAGAGTAGACGCGTTGGGCGTCGATGCCGATGGCGGTTGACGCCTCCCGATCCTCGGTTACTGCTAGAATCACGGCTCCCGCAAGAGTTTTCCGCAAGAAGTAACGCAGTCCGAACAGCGTCGCGACTGCCACGCCTGGAAGCAGGATGACCTGGTAGGACGTATAGTTCACGCCGAATACGCTGATGTTCGGCAACAGCTTCAAGGGCTCAGCAGCGAAGATGGGCTGCACGCCCCAGATCAGACGCTGCAGATTGTCCATGATCATGAAGGCCGCGAAGGTGATCAGGAGCTGCAACACGTCGTCTCGTCCGTAAAGCGGCCGCAACAGGAAGCGCTCGATGAAACCGCCGCACACAAACCCTATGACGATGGAGGCAACCAGCAATGCGGGATAGGTAAGCCACGGCGACACCTGCGCAATCACGAGGCTCAACGTCGCGGCGAGATAGGCGCCAAAGGCATAAAGCGACCCGTGCGCGACATTCACCACGCGAAGCACACCGAAAATCAGGCTCAGCCCGACGGAAACCAGGAACACCAAGGCGGCGTAACTGATCCCGTCAAGGACGGCCAATATGGCGAGAGTCGAATTCATGGAGACCTTCAGGAAAGCCGTCCTGCGGTTTTTGCCCGGAGGACGATGATCTGGCCTACTGCTTGAAGGTCGGAACGTCCATTTTAACGAATTCCGGCTTGAGCGTCTTCAGCCACTCGACCGAGCGCACGCCCGCCGGATTGGTGATCACCTTCGGATCAAAGATCATCATGTTGTCGAGCAGTTTGAAGTCATAGCCCGGGAAAGACTTGGTGACGCCGACGAGCTGCGCTTCCAGACCTTGGTTGTCCTCGGGCCTCAGCGTGACCGGCCGGCCGAAACCGGTCGCGAACTCGGTGCCGGAGGTTGCGTCTACGACCTGCTCCCGTGTCGGCCAGTTGCCGCCATTGGCCTTGATCGCCTTGTCATAGGCAGCTTGCAGCGCCGTGAAAGCCTGCGCCATGTGGTAGACGGGGTAAATCGGCCAGGCGCCGGTCTTTGCCTTGAATGCCTCGGCAAACGCCTTGAAGGCCGGATCGTTCTTCTTTTCAGGATGCAGGAACCAATGATCGCCACGCGCGCCGACGATCAGGCCTTCCGGCAGATCCTTGCCCAGTCGCTGGATCGAGGATTCGCCGATGCCCAACACGAAGGTCGACTGTTGCAGCAGGCCGCGTTGACCGGCCTGACGGACCAGCGTGTCGAGATCGCCGCCCCAGGAGGTGGTTAGAACGACATCCGGCCGCAATGCCAGTAAGCGCGAAACTTCGGTGGAATAGTCCGGCGCACCGAACTTCGGAAAAAGCTCCGCCAACACCTGAACGTCGGGCTTCAGCGCCTTCAATGCGGTGGAGAAGATTTCCCAGCTTTCGCGGCCCCACGCGTAGTCCTGATTGACGACCGCGATGGTCTTAAAGTCGGGCTTTGTCTTAAGGAGATAGACGAGCACCGCCAGCATCTCCGGCGTGCCGTTAGCCTGCGTGCGGAAATTGTAGCGATATTTCTTCGTCTCCAGAATAGAAGCCGCACCGCAATCCCACATAAAGTTCATGACTTTGAGGTCTTCGGCGACCGGGACAAGCTGATTGCAGCTGCCCGAGGAGATGGAGGCGAAAGTCACGTCGACCTTTTCGTCTTGCACCATGCGCCGGTAGTTCGAGACCAATGCCTCGCCGCCGGCGCCTTCATCGATGAAAGACAGTTTTACCGGTACACCGCCGATTCCGCCCTTCTTGTTGAGGTCTTCTGCAATCATCTCGGCCGCGGCCTTTGCCGGTACGCCGAATACGGAAGCCGGTCCCGACAGGAAAGTGGTGATACCGATCTTGATTTCCGGCGGCTTGCTCTGCGCAAGCGCAGCGCCCGTAAAAGCTGTGATGACTAGACCGGCTGCAACTGCGGCTTTCAGCAAAAGCATTTGAATCTCCCCATTTTTAACTTGCGTTGACCGGGCGGCCATCGCGATTTTTCTTGCCGCGACGCTACTTATAATTCTGAAATATTGCCAGCACTTACTAGTTGCTGGGGTCGTGTCCCCGGTGGTGGTGTAGCTCGGTAGAGCAAAGCCGCCCGGATGCGCGCCTTCAAATAGCGCCGTAGCGGGCGGGCAGCTTTGCGGTGGTCACCGGCAGTTCTCCGGTAGGATCGGGTTGCGACACGCCAACGCAACCGAGGAACCACCGATGA
>NZ_JBVVOU010000071.1:0-8111 GCF_055807635.1 Bradyrhizobium sp. Kon56
AACTTCCGTCTCTGCATCACCTACTCCGGCTTCATGAAACACCTAATCTCGGTGTCCATCAAACCGGCAGCAGCTCACCTGAGAGTTTCCCTGAGGAGTTGCTCCGTCGGCGGTGATACGCCTTTGCAGGCTTATCGCGCTCTCCCGCGCACCATCATTGGACCCGATAACACTCTCAGACGTACTCACCACATGTCAAGCTGTAGTGAATCGCCGGACCTCACAAATCGGCGGTGCAAGCGACGACTCGGTGTTTTGTCGTAACAGCCCACCCAGATTAGCAGGTGGTTTGTTGCCGAGTACTATGCTGATCTCGCTTTTGATGATTGCATTTGCTGGAAGTCCCGGTGGTTCCCGGCGAGATATTGGTGGCGAGCGCAGAAATACTGCGTGACCCTCAAAAGAACGCAGAATGTTGGCGCGCCGACGCTCTAATAAATATGCGGTGGTGTAAGACCCTACAAAGCTGTGCCTGGCATGCATTTCTTTCGAAGTCGAGCCAAAATGGAGGCCTGCACGCCTGAGTCGATCGCTCTGCTCGATGAGGCGCTCTTCACCCCACTTGCCTCGATGTCTCTGGCATATGGCGGCAGGATTCGCTCTTGTTGGTCGCGCAACCAGGTTAAGTTCGCTGCTGGTTCGGCGATCCGCTGCCGCGATTTTCAATTCGCGCGATTTTCGCTCGCTGCTCCGCCAAACAGGACAGCCCATAACAGGACTCAGTTCGCGAGTGGCGCCGTTGTGGCGCTATTCGGGCTTGAGTTAATCACCTCCCGCGCGCCCGCTCTCGCCCTGCAATCTCGGAATTCGGTTCAAAGAGCACGGTGTTTTCTGAGAAAGTTGAAAAGAAGACGGCGCCAAGTTCAAGATGAGCGTCCTGCGCTCTCAATCTGCTTTGAGCTCGGCGGAGGACCTCGATGAGACGTGCCGTCTTTGTCTTCTGCGTCGATCGAGAAAAGGACCCGGTCGCGGGGCACGTTCTTGATGCTCTCAAGGCCGAATGCGCTCCTGTTCCAACGAGTTCCGAACTCGATGGGTACTGCGTACTCGAAGTCGCTGGCCTGCAGGACGCCAGTATTTCGATCGTGGCCACGCACGAGGTCGTAAGTAACCACTATGCGCGCTGCGCGCCTATGTTTAACGATCGCTTCGGTGATGCCAACGTTATTGGCATCGTGAACTGGCACGAGGGCGCCAATGCGCCAAACGCAATCTTCTCGGTTCAAACGACCGGTGATCTGGGAACGGGGACCTTCAGCGCCGTCGACCCCCGAATTACGCGGGGGCTTCTTCTAGCGATCGAAGCCGAGCGGGTCACTTCCGGTCTTGACTCCTATCGCACTTACCTGGAAGCGACTCATTGGTCGGGCGTCAAGGTTGGTGATGCTGGTACTCGTCTCGCTGACCTGCGACCGTCGGCTGTCGATGTCGAGATTGGAAGCTCGCCCGAAGATTGGGCAAATCCTCTTGCGGCTCGAGTGCTGGCGCGATCGCTGCTGCGACTTTTCGATCGCATCGAGGAACCGGTACACTCCGTGCTCTGCATCGGAGGCGTTCACTTCGAGCCGAGCTTCACGAACGCGGTGTTGCAGTCGCGCGATCGACCTCCGATCGCGGCTAGTCACGTCCTACCAAACCACTGGCTCGTGTCGGATGGCTATGACCAGGAAAGTCGTTTGCTCGACCTGAGAGCTTGCGTGCATTCGATTGTAGGCGGGATCCAAAGCATCGTGTACCACGACAAGCTGAAAGCTCCTTACAAAGGTGTTGCTCGCTCGCTCGCGAAGGAGCTCGGTGTTCCGATGCTTTCGCACATAAAACTGCGCGCGGCTCTTCCGAAGGATATTGTCGAATGAGCGCGCGAAGGCGGCCATCTGCTGTCGAACCAGCACCTAAATTGTCGGTCGTCCTGCGATTGACGTGTTTCTCTGGAGAACAGCGATGAATGGCTTGGGGAGGGGTTCGATTAGGACCATTCAGTATGATCCGTTTCCCCGGATCGAATACGAGGGCCGCGTCGAGCGCGCGCGGCGTTTGATGAAAGAGCATGCGATTGACGCGCTTCTGGCGACGTCCGAACACAATTTGCGATATTTCATTGGTGAGCCTAGCACGACCCCGCAGCAGACGACCCGGCCGCGATTTCTTCTCATTCTTTCGTCAACTGACCCCGTTGCCGTCGTCCCAGAGGGAATCGACCAGTTTTATAAAGACACGACCTGGGTAAAAAATTGCCGGAGCTGGCCTAGCCCAAATCCGAAAGATGAGGGTGTGTCAGTCCTTGCACGAGCGGTGTGTGAATTACTGCCGGAGCACGCAAGGATCGGCGTAGAGCTTGGCGCGGAGAGTAGGCTTGGCTTCCCCGCGGGAGATTTCTTGCGTGTAGCCGACGCGATCAAGCCTCGAACGTTCGTCGACGCATCGGATCCGATTTTCACGCCCCTGCGAATGATCAAGTCTCCGCTAGAGATTGACAGAATTCGAACTGTATGCAGGCTTGTTTCGGAAGCATTCGAAAATTTAGCATCAAAACTGCGTCTGGGTATGACGGAACGCGAGGCCTGTCGCCAGTTCGAATTCGAATGTTTCAGTCGCGGTGTCGAGAAGACAAGCAAGATAGTGGGTGTTTCTGGCCGGGGGGGATATACGCGTCCTTACGGTGTTCCGAGCGACAAATTTCTGTCGGATGGAGAGGTGCTGTTTATCGATGCCGGCTGCCTGTTCGACTTTTATTGGAGCGATTTCGATCGACACTTTGCTTTCGGTGCACCTGACCCGCACACCCAGGATGCCTATCAGGTCGTTTGGGATGCCACCGAAGCGGGAATCGCCGCCTCTAAACCTGGCATTCCGATCTGTGATGTCTGGAGCGCAATGTCAGCCGTACTAAATGGCTCAAATAATCGTGGTAAAGCCACGAACATTGGCCGAATGGGACACTCCATGGGCTTATGGATGCCGGAGTTACCGTCGGTCCAACCGGACGACAAGACAATACTAAAGCCAGGCATGATCATTAATATTGAACCAAGCACCTCATATCCCTCCTATTTCGATGGATCACCGAAGCTGATGCTGCATGAAGAGGTTGTGGTCGTGACCGAGACTGGCTCGCAATTGCTCACTTCTCGTGCTCCGCAAAAAATGCCGGTCATTGATAAATGAAGAGACCGAAAGCTCGGGGCAGAGGGAGGAGCATGCCGAGTTCTCGCCGTAAGTTGAAGCTCCATGACTTCCAATTGGCATGGTCGGCACGTATCCAAATCCGGCATGAGAGCGTCGGATATTAGCAATCCGGCTTAAAAATGTGTGGGACTGTTGGCTTTCACGACCTGAGTGGACAAGCTGACACGTTGCGCCCGATAGGCGCGACGTCCAGCCATAACATCTCTATTTCTTGCCTGCGCTTACTCCATTGCAAGAAGTCAGAATGCGAGCGACGGCAGCAGAAATTGCGCGGGCCCGCTTCAGGAGTGGCGCGCGGAGCCGTCGCCGCACACTAAGGCGCTGTATCGTATTGGATTACTATGTTGTCTGGCATGCATAGTGTTGAACGGTTTCGTGATTCGCAGGGTGAGGTAACGGCGTGGCGCCGCTATCTTCACGAAAATCCCGAGCTCGGCTTTCAGGTACACAACACGGCGAGGTTCGTCGCCGACAAGCTCGCCTCGTTCGGTATCAATCACATCGAAACGGGGATAGCTGAAACCGGTATCGTTGCATTGATTCAAGGGAAGGGTGGAGACGGTCCCACCGTTGGGTTGGGGGCCGACATGGATGCGCTGCCGATCCTTGAGGCCTCAAACAAGCCGTGGTCCTCGAAAGTGCCGGGTAAAATGCACGCATGCGGGCACGATGGTCATACAGCCATGTTGTTGGGCGCTGCGAAATATCTGGCCAAGACGCGCAATTTCAAATGCTGCGTCGCCTTGATTTTTCAGCCGGCAGAAGAAGTGGAACGTCCCTCCGGCGGTCTGAAAATGGTCCAGGAAGGAACAATGGACCGTTTCAGCATCTCCAAAGTCTTTGGGATGCACAACGCTCCGGGCACCGAGCTCGGCAAGTTCAGCATTTGCGATGGACCGATCATGGCCTCGCAGGACGATTGCGACATTGTCGTGAAGGGGCGAGGTGGCCATGCGGCCAAGCCACATGAAACAATCGACCCAGTCGTAGTTGCGGCACAGATCATCGTCGACTTGCAAACTCTGGTCTCGCGCAACACGAACCCAATCGAGTCTCTCGTAATCTCCGTGACCAAGTTAAATGCCGCTAAGCCTACAACATCATTGCCGATCACGTGGAAATGGCCGGCACTGTCAGAACTCATATTCCGGAGCTGCGAGACTTTGCCGAACGCCAGATCATGACAGTAACCCAAGGCATCGCACGCGGATTCGGCGCGGATATCGAGTTTAAGTACCGTCGATCGGTCCCGGTGACCTTCAACCACGCCGAGGAGACCAATCTGGCGATCAGGGCGGCACGCAGTCTGGTCGGGGCCGCTTCTGTGGACGAGAACATCAAACCACGTATGGGGGTCGAGGACTTTGCCTACATGCTCGAGGCGCGGAGGGGCGCTATGATTTTCATTGGAAACGGGCCAACTGCCGGTGTGCACAACCCGGCATATGACTTCAACCATGAAGCGTTGCCATATGGCATCGGCTATTGGGTGAATTTGGTCGAGACAGTGCTGGCCACGTGAGTACTCGTCTTGGATCCCCGAGCACGCCGGAAATCCCGCACGATATTCTTTCGGGTGCAGTCGCGTTGTCCGCTTGGAGCTTGGATCAATGCATAGACTGAAACGACTTCTGTGTCCGAAAACAATCGCCGTATTTGGAGGCTGGCAGGCGGCAACTGTTGTCGCACAATCGATCAAGATGGGTTTTACCGGCGAGATCTGGGCTGTGCATCCCAGTAAGGACGAGGTTGCCGGCTGCAAGACCTACCGCTCGGTGGCTGAACTGCCCGGTGCTCCTGACGCTGCCTGGGTTGGCGTCAACCGCCACCTCACGATTGACGTGATCAAGGCGCTGGCCGAACGCGGTGCTGCGGCGCCATCTGCTATGCTTCCGGTCCGCGAAGCCGAGGCCTATGACGAGTATGGTAATCGGTTGCACGTCGAGCTCGTCGCCGCGGCCGGCAAAATGCCGATCATCGGCCCGAACTGCTATGGCCTGATCAAACTATGCCGACGGCGCGCTCTTGTGGCCCGACCAGCATGGCGGCAACAGGCTAGGGGACGGCGGCCGTGGCGTCGCCATCATCACACAGTTGGCCATAGCTCTCAGCATGTCGATGCAGAAACGTGGCCTGCCGATCGCGTTTCTGATGACCGCGGGCAACGAGGCCCAGACCGCTCTTTCCGAAATAGCCCTTAGCCTCATCGAGGACGACCGCGTCACGGCGCTCGGCCTGCACATCGTAGGCTTCGATTCTGCGGCCGGTTTCGAAAGACTGGGGATGCGCGCGGGACTTGAAGAAGCCTATTATCGCGATGAACGTTGGTCGTTCCGATCAGGCGCGGCAGGCGACGCTGTATCATACAGCTTCGCTTGCCGGCGCCGACACCGCATCCGGCTCCTTCCTAAAGCGACTCGGCATCGCATCAATTCTATTCCCACCTTCATTGAGACTCTAAAACTTTTGCACGTCACCGGACCTCTGTCTGGTTACCGGCTGTCGTCGATGAGCTAATCAGGCGACGACGCCTCCATCATGGCCGATAGCGCTGAAGGGCATCTTGTGCATTTTCCGCGCCTGACTGACCAGCACCGCGCACATGTGAAATCAACGCTCGGGCCATTGGTCGCGGTGGCCAACCCACTCGATTATAACACGTTCACCTGGAACAACGAGACAGCGTTGACGGCTATCCTTCACGGCGATGGTGTCGGGTGGCTTCGATCTCAATATGGCCGTGGTCGACTTTCCGCGTCCGACCGGTGCCCGGATGCCGCCGCCTACTGGACGATCACACGCGCCTTCGAGGCGGCACTGAGGACTAACAAGGCGCAAGGTGCTATAGTGTCGTCGCTGCCCGAGAACCTGCCGGAAGAGTACGCGGCCAACGCCTGGTGACGCGAGGCATAGTACCGCTCTTCGGCGTTCCGGAAGCTATGGAGGCAGCTCAAGCAGCTGCGTTCATCGGTTCGGCTTGGCGTTCGCCAATGCCTGAGCCTATCGACAGCAGCTCTGCCGTCGTCCCTGGGAACGAACGAGTGACGTTGGACGAGGCTGAGGCCAAGGATCAGCTGATCAAGGCCGGTCTTCCGGTGCCAAAAGGCGAGCGGGCCAGTAGCGCGGCGGAAGCGGCATTTTCGTCCATGTCGCTCGACTTTCCCGTAGCCCTGAAGGCGCTGGGGGTCCCCCATAAATCAGAAATCGGAGCGGTGCGGCTGAATCTCAAGGACCCCGATGCGGTCAGGGAGGCGGCACATGATCTGTTGCCCCTCGGCACCGGGCTGTATGTCGAACGCATGATACGCGAGGGTATTGCTGAACTGATCGTCGGTTTCACCCGGGATCCGATGTTTGGCCATACCATGACGCTTGGCAGCGGTGGTGTGCTAGTTGAGCTTATGCGGGATAGCGTCACACTGATGCTGCCCGCAGCGCGCGACGAATATCGAGGCCGCGCTGCGCGACCTGAAATTCTACCCATTGCTGGAAGGCATCGCGGCAAGCCCAAAGCCGATCTCATGGCGGCATTTGATGTGATCGCCGCCATCGCTGGCTTCGTACAGAAGAACGCCAGCGAGATCGAGGAGCTGGACGTGAATCCGCTTATCGTCTGTGAGCCAGGCAAGGGCGCCTGGATTGCTGATGCGTTGCTTATGCTGCAAGAAAGGAACGAGCACGGCGACGTCCGGCTTGCGTTCTGCTGGGCGCATATGCGGCGCAACTTCTATGAACTCGCCACCCCTGGCCCGGCGCCGATTGCGAGCGAGGCGCTCAACCGCATTGCTGAGTTTTACGTCGTCGAGAAGGACATCCGTGGCCGCAGCGCCGAGGAGCGCCGCCTCATTCGGCAGCAGAAGAGCCGGCCGCTCGCGATACATTCGAGCAGTGGCTGCGCGCAAAGCTCAGTCTGATCAGCCAGAAGGGCAAGCTCGCCGAAGCTATCCGTTATGCCCTGTCACGCTGGGAGGGCCTGACTCGCTTCATCGACGACGGTCGCATCGAACTCGACAACAATGCCGTCGAACGCTCCATCCGTCCGATCGCGCTTAACCCGGAAAAATGCGCTGTTCGCAGGCTCCGACGGTGGTGCGGAGCACTGGGCCATCATCGCCTCATCTCAGGGGCGCGCACTCGGGGCGAGATCCGCGCATCCACGATCTGTTGATCGCAGCGAACCGGGCATTGCGGGTTCGCGCCGAGTTGCCGCGCTGCTTCTCTAGATGCTCTTCCAAGCGTGACGCCACGCCGCCCGCGCCATGCCAATCGGGACAATTGGTCGGTCGAGCGTTCGGATCATACGGCGGCTTCGGCTAGTTTACACCAGCTGCTTCCGTGGGCGTTGATCGGGACGATGTCAGCCCACAAGGAAAGGTAGGTGTGCAGGCGATCCAGAGATGTAAACACAAGGGCCGAGCTACAACGGTAGTCCGGGAGCGAGCAAAAGGCGCTGACCTTGATGCCGCATTAGAAATGTGAGTTCCGAACGAGGAAGAAGCTATGCCCCAGAAAATTCGAGATGCTCGCTGGTACCGCTCGATGCTCTTTATCCCAGGGCATAGGCACGATTGGATGCTGAAGGCGCCCAAGTATGGTGCGGATGCCTTGCTCTTCGATCTCGAGGATTCCGTTCCCATTGCGGAAAAGCCTGCTGCTCGAACTTCAGTCAAGGAAGTCATCAAAAAATTTGGTGGGAAGGCGTTTGGCCGTTTCGTGAGGCTCAATGGTTGGCGAACTGGTTGGCTGCTGGACGATCTTAACGCGATAGTGGTCGGTGGTCTCGACGGGGTTATGCTCTCCAAGACTGAAGATCCGGAAGACGTCGCCGCCTTGGATCTGGTGCTTGGTGAGTTGGAGAGATCGCGCGGTTTGCCAGTCGGCAACGTAGAGATTTGCCCGTACGCAGAAACTGCAAGTTCTATGTA
>NZ_JBVVOU010000072.1:0-7500 GCF_055807635.1 Bradyrhizobium sp. Kon56
CCCCGGTCAAGAACCTGACGTTCTCGGCCGACCTCTCCTGGACCCATCTGGACCAGAAGTACGCTGGTACGGTTGCTTACGCTGGTGCCGGCACGACGGCCAAGCCGGCCGCCGTGTACGAGCTGAAGGATCAGGACACGCTCGTTCTGCTCCTCCGCGCTCAGCGCAACTGGTAAGTTCGGTCTAACGACCTGACAGAGAGCCCCGGCGGGAAACCGCCGGGGCTTTTTTTTGCACCAGGCGGACCACGGATCTCCGACATGTTCTGAAGAACGAGTGGAGTGTGGAATGATGAGTAGCTTTGGGTGATCAAGAACTGGGTTCGGATCGCGCGATCAAGACCACTTCAGCCGCCGCGGCAAGAGGCGGAGTCGCCGGCAGGTCCTTGAGATTGATGGCCACCACGGCGTCCAACGTGGTCTGCCCGTCTCGACCGCAACCAGAGCGGACTAGGCCGCGTCGACGACGTCGGAGTTCAGGCGTGGTGCGACAGCCGTAGAAGCGCCGGCCGATAGGGGGCTTGCGGATCGTCGTCCTCATTCGAGGGAATTGTGCAGGAGCCGAATTCCTGTCTGATCCGCTCGATCTCGGCGATGCGCTCGTGCAGCCGCTGCAGATGCTCCGGGGATTTCGCCCGCCAGAATCGAAATGTGTCGGCGGTGAGCGGGAGGAACGCGGTGCCGAACAGCGTCGGCTCCGGAACGACGGTTCGCCCGAGCAGCAGGAACCGCCCGGCACCGGAGACGACGAGGGTCGCGTAGCCGCGGTTTCCGATCCTCTTGATGCCATTCAGCGACCATTCGGCGAGCTTGCTGAAATAGGGCTCCTCCCGCCAGCGATCGGGGCAATGGTCATCGACGGTAACGTTGACCGCGTCCTGGCTGAAATGCACGATGATGCCCGATTTCGCCGGAAACCAGTCGTCATCCAGATGGCCCTGCAGCCAGGCGCAGACGAAGGACCGGCACATCTGCGGACGGCGCTCGTAGATGGTGCATCCAGTGCCCGTCTGCCAATGCCTGCACAGCTGGTTCACCGGCTTGTCGACGGCCGCCACTTCGAGGATATCGCAGCAGGCACTGCATGAGCCGCATTGCCGGGCTGGCTGGGCTGTCCTCGTCGGGCTGGTTCCGCGAAAACCCTGCCCGTCGCGGACCAGCAGCTTCTGCTTTTCCAGCGCATTCAACGCACGTTCGATTTTGAGACGAGATAGTCCCGTGGCGTCGATCACACCCTTCATCGTCGTCGCGCCTGCCTCTACTGCACGGGCGACGCTCAACATTGCCTGATCCATGTTTGTAGTTCTTTTCTTCTCTTATTGCGGCGCGCCCGATCCGCCCTGCACGATCTTCTCGTTCAGCTTCTCACCGTGCGGTCTGGAGCACTCCGGCCCATGTTGATGGCCCGCCTCAAACGCCGGGAGCTGACCGCGTTACCCCCTCGCGCGGATACCTTGTTATCGGATCGCCGCAAGCGAGTCTCATAGGCACGCCGCTATTCCACGCTGCCGGCGCCACGGCGCAAATCAGCCTCGATCTGCAACCGGGTGCCGCCGCCGAAGCGGGCGCGGTAGACCTGAAGGTTCTCCATGATCCGCTGCACATAGTTGCGCGTCTCGGAGAACGGGATCAGCTCGACCCAGTCGACCGCGTCGACCTTGGGGTCACGCGGATCGCCGTAGCGGTCGATCCACTTCTTCACACTGCCGCGGCCGGCATTGTAAGCGGCGAAGGTCATGATGTAGGAGCCGCGATAGTCTTCGAGCAGTCCACCGAGCTCGGCCGAGCCGAGCGTGGCGTTGTAGGCCGAATCGTTCTTCAGACGCCCCAGATCGTAAGTCCCGCCGTGCCGCTTGCAGACATAGCGCGCAGCGTCCGGCGTCACCTGCATCAGCCCATAGGCCTGCGCCGGCGAGACGACCGAGGGATTGAAGGCGCTCTCCTGCCGCGCGATGGCGTAGATGATGCTGCGCTCGACCTCGGGTCCGATCGGCGTGAATTGCGGAATGCCGTTGACGGGATAGGCATAGAAATCGAACGGCAGCCCGCGATTGAGCGCGGCCTTGCCGAGCAGCAGCATGCCGCGCGCGTCGCTGTGGCGCTGGGTGAGCTCGCCGAGGCCGGCTAGCGCTTCGGGATCACCGTTCTCGCCCATGTCGGCGAGCAACGGTATCACCATCTCGCGCTCGTCGAGCTCGTAGAGCAGCTGCGCGGCGCGCACGATCTCCAGCCGTTCGGCACCGCGGCTGCGCGGCTGAGCGTTGAGCTCGATCTGCGGCAGGCCGAGCTTGGCGCGTGCGAGCTGGCCGTAATAGCTGGTGGATTGCTCGGCGGCCCGCGCGTAGGCGTTGCGCGCCTCCTGCTGGCGGCCTGCAGCTTCGGCGGCGCGGCCCTGCCAATAGCCGGCGCGCGCCAGCGTGGTCGGATTGACGCTGCCGATCCCGATGCGGGCAAAGTGCTGGGTGGCGGCCGCGGGATCGTTGAGGAAGCGCAGCGCGATCCAGCCGGCGGTGAACTCTTGCTCGGTCTTGTAGATGTCGCGCGAGGGCAGGGCCGCATCGCGCGCGATCAGATAGGCGCTGCGGAATTCCTCGGTGTCGATCATCTTGCGCGCCAGGAGGCGCCGTTCGATCCACCATTCGTCGAGATTGTAGAGCCGGCCCGGATCCTTCGGTGCCGACAGCATGAGCTGGGCGGCTTCCGCAAATTTCTCCTCGCGGCGCAGCAGCTGGATCTTGCTGAAGATGAAGCCCGGATCGCCGTGCAGCTCGCGCGGCACGGCTTCGAGCAGCGCACGAGCGTTCGGCGCTTTCTTGAGGGAGGCGATGCGGGCTTTGGCGAGTGCGACATAGCCGGCCCCGAGGCGCTTTGCAGCCCGCAATGCGGCCCCGTTCTCGCTGCCGTAGAGCAGCGTATCCATCCGCGCCTTCTGATCGCCGGGCGTCAGCAGCGCGCCGAACTGGTCGAGTGCGTTGTTTTCGGTCTCTTCCGACATCGGGTCGCTGCGCCAGGCATCGCGCACCAGACGTTCGGCGTTGGCACGGTCGCCGCGCGCCAGCATCGCCTTGGCGAGCGTGAAGCGGCCCTTGGCGGACACGGGGGATTCGTTCTCGAACCACGACCACGCGACCTGGTCGTCGCGCCTGTCGTCCCACATCGCGGCCTCCAGGCGCCGGCGCAGGAAGGTCTGCGAGGGCCAGCTCGGATTGGCGGACAGGAAGGCGCGGTAGCGCTCCACAGTCGCGCCATTGTCCTCGCTGCGAAGGATGATCCATTCCGCGAGTTTTCGCGCGACCGGATCCGAGATCGTGGCCGCGGCACTGGTGGCGTCGCCCGCCTTGCGCTTGCGCACGAGCTCGATCACGGTCTCCAGCGTGTCCTTGTCGGCTTGCGGCGTCGAGGAGGTCGCAGCAACCGCAGCCGGTGTGACCGGCTTGCGCGGGGCGGCATGCTGGCGGGTCGCCGGAGCCAGGACAGGAGCCGCGACGGGCTTGGCGGAGGCCGGGGCGGTCGGTCTGACGATGGCCGTTGCTGCCGGTGCGGGTGCGGTCTTCGGGACCGAGCCGCCAGCGGCCGGCTGAGGTTTCGGCGCGACAGCCGCAGGCTTCAGCTTGTCCTTTGCAGGTTCCTTGCCTGCGTTCTTGCCAGCATCCTTGCCAGCGTCCTTGGCAGGCTTCTTCGCGGCATCCTTGGCGGGTGGACTGGTCGCGCCCTTGCTTGCGCCCTTGGCGGCGTCCTTCGAAATGTCCTTGCCGGTTCCCTTGGACGCCCCCTTCGTGGTGTCCTTGGCGGCTGGCTTTGCGATTTCCTTCGCGGTTTCCTTGGCGGTCTCCGCGGTTGTCTCATTGGATTTGGCCCAGGCGGCGCAGCCGGCCGACAGCCCTGCCATCAGGCACACGACCAGACCGGTGGATCGCCATGCGGCGCGCGGAAAGGAGATCACGGCGTTTCGTCGCCCCGAATCAGTCAATTGGCTCAAGACCTAGCTGTACAAGATCTGGCTATATTTGATTGAATATGCGGACAAATACCAACAGCCGCTTACCTTTGCCGGGTTTGCACCACCACCGCGGCAAAATCGCGGCCTAAACCCGTGCGTCACACGGAAGCGGGTCTTTTACCGGCGGGATAGACCCGATATGAATGCGGCTTGCTCGAGATCGCCGCGTACGGAGGAAGTCCATGGCAGCCAAGACGAAATTCCGGGGATCGTTCACCGCCTTGGTCACGCCGTTCAAGAACGGCTCGCTGGACGAGGCGGCGTTCCGCTCCCTGGTCAACTGGCAGATTTCGGAGGGCACCAACGGCCTGGTCCCGGTCGGCACCACCGGCGAGAGCCCGACGCTGAGCCATGACGAGCACAAGAAGGTCGTCGAATGGTGCATCGAGGAAGCGAAAGGCCGCGTGCCTGTCGTCGCCGGCGCCGGCTCCAACTCGACCAAGGAGGCGATCGAGCTCGCCCAGCACGCTGAAAAGGCGGGCGCCAACGCGGTTCTGGTCGTGACGCCCTACTACAACAAGCCGACCCAGGAAGGCATGTACCAGCACTTCAAGGCGATCAACGACGCGATCGGGATTCCGATCATCATCTACAACATCCCGCCGCGTTCGGTGATCGACATGTCGGTCGACACCATGGCGCGGCTGTGGGAGCTGAAGAACATCGCCGGCGTCAAGGACGCCACTGCCAGCATGGTTCGCGTCTCGCAGCAGCGCGCAGCAATGGGCGAGGACTTCAACCAGCTCTCCGGCGAGGATGCGACCATCCTGGGTTACATGGCCCATGGCGGCCATGGCTGCATCTCGGTGACCTCGAACGTCGCGCCGCGGCTCTGCTCCGAGTTCCAGGCCGCCTGGGCGAAGGGCGACCATGCCACCGCGCTGAAGCTGCACGACAAGCTGATGCCGCTGCACAACAACCTCTTCATCGAGAGCAATCCGGCGCCGATCAAGTACGCGCTGTCGCTGCTCGGCAAGCTGGACGAGACGTTGCGGCTGCCGATGGTGCCGGTCACCGAGCCGACCCGCGTTGCCGTGCGCAGCGCAATGGTTCATGCCGGCCTCATCAACTGACGCGCTGGCCGATCGGGGAGCTTTCATGGCGATCGAGGAAAGAGGCACGCGGATGCTCACGGAGTTCCGCGAATTCGCCATGAAGGGCAACGTCGTCGACCTGGCGGTCGGCGTCATCATCGGTGCGGCCTTCGGCGCCATCGTGACGTCGCTGGTCGGCGACGTGATCATGCCCATCATCGGCGCAGTTACCGGCGGCCTCGACTTCTCGAACTACTTCACGCCGCTTTCGAGCAAGGTCACCGCCGCAAATCTCGCGGACGCGAAAAAGCAGGGTGCCGTCTTGGCTTGGGGCAACTTCCTCACGCTGACGATCAACTTCATCATCATTGCCTTCGTGCTGTTCCTGGTGATCCGTGCCATGAACAAGTTGAAGCGCAAGGACGAGGCGGAGCCTGCCGCTCCGCCGAAGCCGTCGGCCGAGGTCGAGCTGCTGACCGAGATCCGCGATCTCCTCAAGAAGTCTTGACGCGCGCGCTTCATCCAAACTGTTAGCGTCCTCGCGCATCTCGATCAGGTTTGTCCCCCATGGCCGACAAGAATGAACGTCCGATCAAGGTCATGGCGGAAAATCGCAAGGCCCGCTTCAACTATGCGATCGAGGATACGATCGAGGTCGGCATTGCCCTGACCGGCACCGAGGTCAAGTCGATCCGCAACGGCAAGAGCACGATCGCGGAATCCTACGCCGATTCCAAGGACGGCGAGATCTGGCTGATCAACGCCACCATTCCGGAATATCTTCAGGGCAACCGCTTCAATCACGAGCCCAAGCGGCCGCGAAAACTGCTGCTGCATCGCAAGCAGATCAACAAGCTGATGGGAGCGGTCGACCGCGAAGGCATGACGCTGATCCCGCTCAAGCTTTACTTCAACGAGCGTGGTCGCGCGAAATTGCAGCTCGCGGTTGCAAAAGGCAAGAAGCTGCACGACAAGCGCGAGTCCGAGAAGAAGCGCGACTGGAGCCGGGAGAAGGGCCGCCTGATGCGGGCGAGGGGATAGCGGGATGACTCAGAGAAACCTGCTCGAGGTTGATTGGACCCGGATTCCCGCCCCCGCGGATGACGGCGGCGCCGCGCACCTGAAAGGCATGACGCTGCCGCCGGTCAGCCTGCTCGCCACTGACGACACGTCAGTCGCGCTGTCGGGGCTGCGTGGCCGGACCGTGGTGTTCGCCTATCCGCGCACCGGCGAGCCCGGCAAGATCGCGCTGGTCGACGATTGGGACATGATCCCGGGCGCGCGCGGCTGCACGCCGCAGACTTGCGCGTTTCGCGATCTGTTCGCCGAGCTGAAGGCCGCCGGCGCCGCGCAGGTGTTCGGCCTCTCGACCCAGAGCAACGCGTACCAGACCGAGATGGCCTCGCGGCTGCATCTGCCGTTCCCGGTGCTCTCGGACGAGAAGCTGGCGCTCACGCGCGCCCTGAATTTGCCGACCATGGAGGTTGCGGGCCTGACGCTGATCAAGCGCCTTGCGCTGATCGTCGACGACGCCAGGATCACGCATGTGTTCTATCCGGTGTTTCCGCCCGACCGGAACGCCGGCGATGTGCTGGACTGGCTGAAGGCCAATCCGGCCAAAGGCTTGTCTAGGGATTAGTCGAGGTCGGCCTTCACCTTCGCGAACACGGAGCGGAACATGTCCGGCGTCAGCACGCGGGTGTTCGTGTTGTAGCGGGAGCAGTGATAGCTGTCGTAGAGCCTGAATGCGCCGGCCTGATGCACGGCGCCGTGGCCGAAGGGGGCTTGCGATCCCTTCAGGTTCAGCGGCTTGAGCACGGTGTCGTGCGCAATGCGCCCGAGGGCGACGATCGCGCGCAGGTTCGGCATCGTTGCGAGATTCGCGGCGAGAAACTGCCGGCAGGTGTTGATCTCGACCGGCAGCGGCTTGTTCTGCGGCGGCACGCAATGCACCGCATTGGCGATCCGGCAGTCGACCAGCTTCAGGCCGTCGTCGGGACGCGCCCGATATTGGCCCTTGGCAAATCCGTATTCGAGCAGCGTGGTGTAGAGCAGGTCGCCGGCATAATCGCCGGTGAAGGGACGGCCGGTGCGGTTGGCGCCCTGCATCCCCGGCGCAAGGCCGACGATCAGCAGGCGCGCCTTGATGTCGCCGAAAGGCGCAACCGGTGCATTGTGCCACAATGGCTCGCGCGCGCGGTTCGCCTCGCGAAAGGCGACCAGGCGCGGACAGAGCGGACAGTCACGGTCGGGGACGAGGCTGAGAGGCTGGCGGCTTGACCGGGCCGCCTCACTCCTCGAAGTCGTCATCGCCCCTCGCCGGCGCCATCGTGGTTGCGCGCTGGAGGAACTGCGGAGCGTGGTGGCGCGCCTCGCGGTCGCCGCGGTCACGCGGGGCGGGGCGTTCGGACGGGTCGCGACCGAGCTTGGACTGCAGCTCGACGAGGTCGGTGAAGACGTCGGCCTG
>NZ_JBVVOU010000073.1:0-7156 GCF_055807635.1 Bradyrhizobium sp. Kon56
TGCCGATATCGATGCCGATGACGGCGGGCGAAGCGTCGAGTTTCTGAGACATGGCGTGCTCCTTGTCTTGGGCGCCCCTTGCCAGCTTCTCGTGGTGGCAGGGCCGGAGCACGGCCGGACCATTCCATTAGCTGCCGTTTCGGAACGTCTCCAGTTCGTTCGCTATCCGGGGCATTTGCGCCGCATGTTGTGCCCACGCTAGTGGGCTGAAAAGAACAATCGCGGCCAGCAAGACTGGCGCACGCGACTTATACATGAACGCTATCCTTCTCGCCGTCGGGCGCCCGTTGCATTCAGGCCAGGCCCGCCTAGGCCGTAGCCAACTGATAGTCTTCTGCACCTATTTCGTCACAATTCGCCGCGTCGGCGTCACTGTGCCGGTGGGCGCCATTGGAGAAATCGAAAAGGTTAGCCAGGTATTCCAACCCGCCGGCCGGTTTTCGGCAGCGAATTCGCCGTATCCTTTCAGATTGAGATATCCTTGCATGTCGCCAACCGGAAACAGAAAGCCGACCTGTGGGCCCACGGCGAGGACGCGCGACCGGAAACCGCCGAGGATCGGGTGTTGCCCAGAGTCGTCGGTGATCTGCTGATAGGCGTATCCCACCAGGCCGACAAAGACCTGTTTCGAAAGAAACTGCGAGGCACCCCAGTCGACGTGGAAATCAATGCCGTTCTGGTATTGCGTGTCCGGGTTCTTGAAATTGTAGGTAAATCCCGCGACGGCCGAAAATTCGTGCCCCGCTTGCGGATTGAAGTAGGTGTAGCCGCCGCCGCCATCAATGGCGCCATCACTGAATTTGTCTCCGCTTCAACAACGATCTGAATGCAACGGGCTCAACCATGATGATCGTGCTCACTGAGCGCAATTCTCACCTTGCCGCTGCGTGCGAAATGACCTGCGAGAGCTGGTTGACGGAGGGGATTTCCATTGACTCCGCGCTCAGGGTTTAGTCGCAAGAAAGATCGGCCGCCGTCATCGGTGCGAAGGCGGCGGACGGCTAACGCTACTTCGCCATCGCCGCGATGGCGGGCGGCTTCCAGGTTCCTTCGCCCGGAGGCAGGATCGAGGGGGCTTCGATCTTCGGCGAGTACAGGCGCATCACTAAGTAAATGTCGCCGTTCGGCGCCGGCAGCCAATTGGCCTCCTTGTCGGTGCCCGGCGACTTGTCCTGGATGTAGAGCGTCAGGAATCCATCCGCATTCGTCTTCATATTCGACAGCATCGGCGAATTGATCAAATAGCGGTTGATCGGGTTTTCGACCAGCAGTTGGGTCTTGCCGTCGTACATGGTCACCGACCAGAACGCGTTGACCGGCGGGAATTGTCCGGCGGCAAAGGTGATCGTGTAGTTGTTCTTGCTGCCGTCGAGCGCCTCACCATTGGCGAGAGTCTTCGTCATTGGATACGTCGCCTCTGCCGCGTCGTTACCGTAGATTCCAGCCTTTGCGCCGGCGGCGCGAAGCAGCCAATTGCCGTTGAAAAATGCGCGATCGCCGAACAGCGAGCCGACCTTCCACCCGTTGACGTGCTTTTGTTGATCCTCAACGTATTTCTCGACCCTGGCTTCGCCCTCCTTCATGCCAAGCCCGACCTCGAGCTTGTGCCTCAGGGGCAGGTCCTTGAAATTGAACCTCTTGCCGGCACCGACGCCGATACGCGCGAGCTTGGCGCGAATTTCCTTCTCCTCAGGCCCGGCCGGCGCGAATTGCAGCGCAAAGTCGAGATATTCGAAGAAGTTCGTCTTCACCATTTCCTTGTCGATCTTGGGGAAGTCCACCGCGACCGTGGCGACCGTCGCTGGCTGCTTCAAATACGATGAGAGCGGCTGCACCTTGTAGCCGCTCTGGACCTTCTCGACGTTGGGCATATCGTCCGGGCCGAACAGCTGGGTGCGGTAGCCCGCAACGGAGAACTGCGTTGTGGATTGAAACACCTTCTTGACGCCGGGCGGAGTGGCGCCTTTCCAGTCGGGGCCAACGACCATGTAGTCGCCCGGCTCGTTGCCGGTCGTGCGGGTGCCGATGTAGCCGTAGTTGAATGTATTGCCGTCTTCCAGCTGCACCGAATAGTAACGGCCCTTCTCCACCGCAGGCACAGACAGCACGATCGGCTCTGCCCGTAAATCCATCCAGAGGAATGAGTAGGGCGTGTCGCTGTTCGGGGTGACGACCGACGTGTCCTTGTAGGTAAAGACGCGCGCTTCGTTCTTGATCTGGTTGAACGGCGCCTTGAATTGTCCCGAGTTCTTGTCGACCGCGTACTCGTACATGACCGCATAATTCATCACGATGGGCAGGCCATAGATGAAGCCTTCCTCGGCGATGTTCTTGGCCTCGCGGATGTCAGGCCATTCCACCTTGGCCTGCGCGCTCGCCGGAATTGGCGTCATTGTCGTAACCGTCAGTGCAGCCAGTGCTGGGAGTAGATCGCGTTTTGTCAACATGATGCCGATCCTCATCTGGCACGTTACGTGCACACACGCCGGCGCCGAAGCGCCGGCGCTCAACTCAATTTCACTGGACCGACAGGCCCACCGTTCCGGTCTGTGCCTTCACGACCGGCGGCGGATTCCATTTTCCGGTCAGGGCGTCGGCTTTCGGGCTGTAAAGCCGCATAGTCAGATTGAAAGCTCCCTTCGGCGCCGGAAGCCAGTTGGCTTCCTTGTCCTTGCCTGGGCTCTCGTTCTGAAAATAGAGATCGAGCGCCCCGTCGGCGTTGTACTTGAACGGCATCCAGCTGCTGACGGCGAAGCGGTTCAACACGTTGCCCACCTGGAATCCCTCATGGTCGTAAAGTGTGATCGACCAGAAGGCGTTGACCGGCGGCGCCGCGCCTTTTTCGAAGGTGATGGTGTACTTGTTGACGCCATCCAGCGGCTTGCCGGATTCATCGCCGAGGTTGAGAGGGTAAATCGCATCCTCGGGCAGGTTCGCCCCGAGTCCCAGCTGGGCCACGATGGCGCGCTTGAGGTAGTAGTTGCCGTAAACACCCATGGTATCGGTATTCATCGACCAGCCATTCGCCACCCGCGCCAGCGTAGCCACCTTCCACGCCATCAGCTTCTGGCCGTCCTGCGGCGCGGTCTCCAGCGCCCTTTGCACGACTGGATCGAGCTTGCCGATGTCAAAACTCTTGCCGGGCTCGATGCCGATCTTCTTCATCTGCGAAATGATCGGCTCGTCGGTGGCGTGAGCCGGGTGCAGCTTGAGCAACTCGGCGGCGTAGGCGAAATATACCCCCGCCGACATGGTATCGACCTGGACCTTCGGCGGCGTCTTCATGTCGACGCTTGGGTCGATCTTGACCTCGACCGGCTTCGGCGTCTTGCCGTAGTCGGAAAGAGCGACGACCTTGTAACCGGCCTGGATCTTGTGAACCACATCGTAGTCCGGCGGGCCGTCGGTCTTGGTGCGGCCGACGACCCAGACATAGGGCGTCGGCGCGTCGATGCGCTGGGTGTCCTTTGGAAGCTTGAACTCCTCGGCAAACCTTTCGCGCAGATCTGGCCGCCAGCCCGGAGGCGTCACCAGGAAAGTCCCGGCCCCGGTGCCCGTCGTGCGCCAGCCCGGCGACGCAAAGACGTCGGTCCACAAGTCGAGCATCGGCAGCAGATAGTAACGTCCGTTCGTATCCGGGACCGTGATGACGACCGGCTCTTTGGTCATATCAAGCCACGAAGACGAGTAGAGCGTGTCGAAGTTGGACCGGACGACGCCCTTGAAATTTGCCGGCGGGTACTCCGGCACATTGGCGAACGTGTTCATCGGGCCTCTGAAAGGGTCTTTTCCTTGTTCGACATTGGTGAATTGCTTCCTCGTCATTTCCATCGACATGAGAGAATAGAAATAGACGTAGGCGTCGACCGCGATCGCGTGCGCCTCCTCTTCGGTGATTTTCGGTAGCCCGCCTTGGGCAAGAGCCGCGGGTGCGGCCGCAACACCGAGATATAGACATAAGGTCAGCTGCAGAATTCGTCGGAACATGTCGAACACTCCTTCTTCATTGCCACTGAGCGCCGTGGCGCCCGTGCCGGCCCATTTTCGTTCAACTCAATCGAAAACGGGGAAGCAGCCGCTTCCCCGTGCATCGCCGTCAATAGCAGGGCGGATAGGGGTAATAGCCGCAGGCCGGGTGCGCGTATGGATAGGGCGCATACGGTGCGGCATAGGCCGCCGCGCCATATGCAGCCGCGCCAACGGCGCCGGGATACATCGCGCCACGGAACGCGCTGCGCCGCGCAACGCCGGCAAACGACATCGGCGTGAGGGGCCGCCCAATGATGTCGATGAAGAGAGCGGCCCCACCGTCGGCGCCGGCAAAATCGCCTTCAAGAGTCTGGACATTGAAGGTGAGCTTGTCGCCCTCGAGCTTCGGATTTTTGAGGACCACGACGGCGTCTTTCACAGAACCGTCCCTGCCAAGCACGGAGACGGTCGCGTTCGGTGCACTTTTTGTAAGCTGTCGTCACCCGATCCCCACTCCGCGATGACGTCAGCGGTCGGCTGGTGGCCGGCGGATCTTACCGGGCGGTCGGCAAATATGATCGCACTGGGCGATACGCCGGTCAAAGTGAGTGTGTCGCCCTGCAACGTCGCACCGCTCGAGTTGAGCACGAACAGCGACGGCACGATCTCGGGTTTGGCTGCGCCAGATGGCGTGCCGATCGTCTTTATCGAAGGCGTCGCCGCGTTCTGGGCGAGCGCGGCGTTGCCGGCACATAACGTGGTGGCCAAGGCAACCATGCCGAAAATATGATTAAGATCTGTGATGCGCATGACTTCATTCCCTTTTTCACAAAAAATGATCGGTCGCGTTGAAGCACTCTCGCGTGGAATGCGAGAAGGGGCGCAAGAAAAGGATAGTGCCTCATTTGCAGAAACCGCCGTTCGGCGTCTGCAGCAATCGATATCAGGGCGCTGGAATTACTTCGTTTTAAGGTAACGTTGAAGGACGACCACTAAGAAGCGTTTTGCTTCGACTACCTCCACGAGCTATCTTGAGCATAGCACCCAAGAAGGGCGAGAACCAGCCGTGGTTTTTTATTTTGCGCCCCTACATCTCTCGCGCTCTCAACTAATCACCCCTCGGAGCGCGTTGGGTTCGTGTTGTAAAAGTGAGCCGAGTGTGACGAGACGAATTGTCGCATTCCGGTCCCTGAAGGCAAACGATGTGCTGTCTTAATCGTCCGCTGGACCTTCAAGGTTCAACAAGTCGGCCCCTCGCATAACTAGAGACAGCGACCACAACGGAACGTAAGAGTCGCTGCCGTTCAGCGAATCGGTTGACAGATTCGAGCTTCCATATTGCGCCCGCGCGCGTTACGCTCTCGACGGAGAGACAATCCATTCACTCTCCTTGATTCAAATCAATATGATACCCGCTCGACTGTCATTCGATGAAATTGCTTCGGTGAGATCTCAACCGGGGAGTTCTGCATGAAGAGTGTATTGCTTTTCTTGGCGATGATGGGCGGCCAAACAACAATTCCAGTCAGCGAGCGCGTCCCTCAACTGAATGTCGAGGCGACATGCAAGGCTACCGTAGCCACGGATAAGGCGATGGGCCTGGATCTGCCGCAGACCTATGATGATTGCATGCGCGACGAAAATTCCGCGCTGCAACAGCTTAATTCCGTATGGCTCACGAACTCCGATAGCCTTCGAAACCGATGCGAAGGCGAAGCGACGGCTGGCGGCAGTGACAGCTATGTCGACCTGCTCACCTGCATGCAAATGGCAGATTGGGTGAAATCGACGCCGGACGCTCCAAGATTGAGGGGAGCGAGCAAGAACCGAAATAAACTGTGAGACGCCGCCGAGGTTTGTTTGCAGCCGGATGCGGTGCCGAAGCGTTCCCGCACTTACCGTCGCGTGGACCTTTACGTGCAGTAACTTGACTTAGCGGGTTGCACGCGCTCCAGACCTGGCACGAACATCAAGCCGCTGCCCTCAAGGACGCGGCGATCTGGCGGTGGGATGGTTTAGTCGCCGCCGTCGAAACAAGACGGGCCGCCTCCGGACATCTCAGTTTCTGACGAAGAATAGCGGCGTTCTGATCGTCAGCTGATAGGCAGGCTTTGGTGTCCATGCAATCTGAGCTGTGACGCCAAACAGGCGATTATCATTGTCGTCCATCCGGTCGATGTCGAACCGTACAATTGGCTGAGTAAAGGATGGTATTGTCGCTAGGTTCAGCAGTTGCGCGCCGCCGAAGGATTGAACGCCCGCGCGGCCCGTGAACTTCCAGTTGTTGGGCCACTGATAGTAGCCGCCGAGATAGCCAATGGTGTTCGGGTTGATCGTCGCGAGTGGAGAGTCGACATTGATCCTCGTATATTGGACGCCGGCCAGCCACCCGTTGGTCTCGTCTTCGTTCAGCGCATAGTCAAACTCCACAATGTTGTTGAAGGACGTCGTCGCAAGCGCCGAATCCGGCACCGATCTTGTGATGGTGGTCTGTAGTGTAATCGTTGGTATCGATCCGCCATTCTGCTGATAAAGGTCAGCCTGGAAACCGACGTTCCAGGTGGAGATCGCAACGGACGACCAATCAGACGTCCCACTTTGCGAAGCGCTCGCCGTAAACCCGCCGTACAACGAGACGGCGTCGGTAACATCGACCGTCAGCGGAACGTCCAGCGCGACGCTTTGGCTTGACGGCGAGGAGGGTGCCGGAAAGCTCGAAAATCGCGGAGAACTCGACAGATCCGAGAGCGTCCGAAGCGTCGCGATGGCCGTCGACAATGAAGGACTGCTGAAGCCGATCGAAAGTGTATTGGCGGGCACCGTGGCGTAGTTCGTTCTCAAGTCCAGATAGATGTTGGGCCACGAAATCGGTCTGGACCCATCTTCCCTATCGCCAGCATCCTTGGCCAGGACAGGACGTGAGAGACACACCAAAGGCGGCACTAACATCAGGCAACAGTACGATCGAACCCCGGTAAAACGTAGGTCTCGCCGTCCCTTTGGCTCGAGCTCGGAAAATGAGCATTCTCATCTCACCCGCCGCTTTGATAGCTGCGGCAGTATGGAGCGGACGTGATAGCTTGTCCAACGTGGCTCTAATGTCTGGTTCTGGCCGATTTTGTTGCAAAAGTCGGTTGAGACAAGTCACGAACCGTGATTCCGTTGTGTTGACGCGAATCTCGGCGAG
>NZ_JBVVOU010000074.1:0-6902 GCF_055807635.1 Bradyrhizobium sp. Kon56
CAGCGCTTCAAAGCGCGGCTCAACAAAAGGCCCAGCGGCCAAATCCATTGCAGCCAACTTTTGCAACAAAATCGGCCCGCAGCCGACTGTGAGGGCAGCGCAGAGCACGTCTGCTCTGCCTCCCAAGTCAGACGTCAACCTGTTCTGCTATCGCGAGGGCGTCGTCGACCTCGATGCCTAGGTATCGAACGGTGCTCTCGATCTTGGTATGCCCCAGCAGGAGCTGTACGGCCCGCAGGTTGCCGGTTCGGCGATAGATCAAGGTCGCCTTGGTCCGGCGAAGGGAATGCGTCCCGAACAGGTGCGGGTCCAGTCCGATATCAGCGATCCAGTGAGATAGGAGTCGGGCGTACTGGCGGGTCGTCATATGCCCACTCCGCCGCCAGCCAGTGAACAAGTATTCTCCTGACTTCTTGCCAGTAAGCCGCAGGTAGTCGTCGATTGCCTACCGGGTTGATTCCGTCAGTTCAAATTTGACTGGCCGGCCGGTCATCGTTTGTCGGACGGTCGCGCGGTCGGCGACATATCCGCCCGGCGCAAGATCATCGACTTTCAAGGCTACGACGTCGCAGCCGCGCAGCTTGCTATCGATGGCGACGTTGAACAGCGCCAAATCGCGCTTTCGGCCTTCGACCTGGAGCTTGGTTCGGATTGACCGGACGTGCTGCGGCAGCTTGCCGCAAGGAGTTGCTGAAGCAGCTGATACAAGAAAACGGGCTGGAAGCACCGATCTTCTACAGCGAGCGTCATGAGGGTGACGGGCAGGCTTTATTCGAGGCGGCGAGCAAGCTGAACTATGAGGTCGTCTCCAAGCGGGTTGATGCACCGTACCGGTCGGATCGAGTAGCCGATCGGCGCAAGGGACGTTCAAGGCTACGACGTCGCAGCCGCGCAGCTTGCTATCGATGGCGACGTTGAACAGCGCCAGATCGCGCATTCGGCCTTCGACCTGGAGCTTGGTTCGGATTGACCAGACGTGCTTCGGACGGAGCGGCGGCTTAGCGCCGGCGACCTTTCCTTTATTCCACGGCAGGTACTTGGGGACGTTCGCAGTGGTGCTTGAGACATCTGTCATTATGACCTCCTCAGTTAATGAGGTTGGCCATTCTCAGCCGCTAATCCTCTGATACGTCGGCTTTCAGCGGAGTGGAGACGTACTTTGGACTAGTTCCATCGATCGAATTGACGGGACTGACCCGTTCCGGACTTGCACGACCAGTCCGCATCAGCCTTGTCCCAGCCAGGTATTGCGGGCAGACTAACCGCGGCATGAAAGGGCAGATGTCATGCAGCGCCGGCTTGCAGCCATTCTAGCGGCGGATGTGGTCGGCTACAGCCGGCTGATGGGCGTCGACGAGGTGGGGACCCTTAATTCCCTCAAATCTCACCGCCGGGAACTGGTCGACTGCGGCATTTCCGAGCACCACGGCCGCATCGTCAAAACCACCGGCGATGGGATGCTGGTGGAATTCGCGAGCGTCGTGGATGCGGTAGCCTGCGCGGTCAAGATTCAGCGCAGCATGGTTGGGCGCAACGCAGGCATCGCTGCAGAACGGCAGATCGTGTTCCGGATCGGGATCAACGTCGGCGACATCATCATCGACGGGGACGATATTTTCGGTGACGGTGTCAACATCGCCGCGCGCTTGGAAACGCTCTGCGAGCCGGGCGGCGTATGCATATCCAGGGCGGCGAACGACCAGATCCGCGACAAGCTGTCGATGGCTTTTGCAGATCTAGGCGAGCAGGCTGTGAAGAACATCTCGCGCGCAATCGGCGTGTTCGGGCTCACTGCCAAGGACATCGAGGCAATTCCGGACGCCGCGATTCCGTCGTCCGCAGCAGACACTGTGGCGGCGTCGACCGTCAGACACAAACAGGAAATCCACTTCTGCCAGACCCGCGACGGCGTGCAACTGGCCTACGCCCGCATGGGCCAGGGGCATCCGCTGGTCAAGACCGGGCACTGGATGACCCACATTGAATTCGACTTCGAAAGTCCGATTTGGCGGCATCTCTACCAGGAATTGTCCCGCGAGCACGATTTTGTCCGTTACGACGCAAGGGGAAATGGGCTTTCGGATCACGAGGTCCCGGACGTTACATTCGAGCGGTTCGTGGACGACCTCGAAGCGGTCGTTGACGCCGCAGGCATCGAGCGGTTTGCGTTGCTCGGCATATCGCAGGGGTGCGCGGTTTCGGTCGCTTACGCGGTCCGGCATCCGGAGCGGGTTTCACATCTGGTTCTCTACGGAGGTTACGTCGTCGGCTGGAAGAAGCGCGCCAAAACCGAGGCGGAAAAAGCGGCCGGAGACGCGATGTTGACGCTGATGCGGCTGGGATGGGGGCAGGAAAATCCGGCCTTCAGGCAGATGTTCACGTCCCAGTTCATTCCGGACGCCAGCAAGGAGCAGGCCGACTGGTTCAACGAGTTCCAACGCATCTCGAGCTCGGCCGAAGACGCCGCACGCAATCTTCTGGCGAATGGCGAAGTGGAAATCAGTTCGCTGCTGCCGCAGGTGAAGGTGCCGACCCTCGTCATGCATTGCCGCAATGACGCGAGGGTACCATTCGAGGCCGGTCGCCGGCTGGCCGCGGGAATTCCCGGCGCCCGCTTCGTCCCGCTGGAGGGTCGGAACCACATCATGCTGGAAGGCGAACCGGCTTTGGCTCGCTTTCTGGACGAGCTACGAACATTTGTAGCGTCCAATATCAAACACTGAATACATTTTGGGATGGGTACGGCGGGTGGCTTTTTGCCGACTAGTACGCTTCATCGCACCATTGGTCCCGCGAGCTGCAGGCGTTGGGGCATACGGTGCGTCTGATGCCTCCGGCCTATGTGAAGCCCTGCGTCAAGCGGCAGAAGAACGACAGCACCGACGCGGAGGCTATTTGCGGGGCGGTCACAAGGCCCAACATGCGGTTCGTGCCGACCAAGACGAACGAGCAACAGAGCTGTCTGATGCTTCATCGCGTACGCGTGAACGAGATCACAGCCGGTCATCCGGCTGTAACGTAACGGTTGGAAGGGCGAACAGCACTAATGCAGCGCCGGTTGATCCGGCGATCAGGACAACCCACATGGGCCATGAAATCTTCGAATGCGTGCTTTTGATCGGGACCTGATCCGCGGAGGGCATTATGGCCAGTGGTCATGAGTACCGCACAAGAAGGCCGAACACATGGCTGCCCCGACCAAGGCCGCAAGTGAAGATTCTCCTTGCCAACCCGGAGCCGTCCACCGGCCGTGCCCATCCGCCCGAGGACCGCTTGTGACCCCTGACCGGACATGCAACCTCGCGGCGGGTGCTGGAATAAGTCGGCGCGCGTGGTAGACTTTCGTATCGGTCCAGAGTGGGTTGCACAAAATCCGGAGGGGCCGCGATGCAGCAAATTGCCGACTGGCTCCAAAAGCTCGGAATGTCCGAGTACGCGCAGCGTTTTGCTGAAAACGGGATTGGTTTCGCAGCACTTCGCCATCTGACTGATCAGGACCTTAAGGACATCGGCGTGCTGCTCGGGCATCGGCGCGTAATGCTTGCGGCTATCCAGGAGCTTGGGAGCCCTGCCGTAGCTCAACGCGTTACGGCCGAGTTGACGCCCCAAGATGCCGCCGAACGTCGCCAAGTCACTGTGATGTTCTCGGACCTTGTGGGTTCAACAGCACTTTCAGCACGCATGGACCCTGAAGACCTACGCGAGATCATTTCCGCGTATCAGAAGTGCGTCACCGACATCGTGCGGCGGTTCGGCGGCTTTGTTGCGAAGTATATGGGCGATGGGGTACTGGTGTATTTCGGGTACCCGCAGGCGCACGAAGACGATGCGGAACGGGCCGTCCGGGCGGGGCTGGAGTTGGTGGCTGGCGTAGGTGCTCTGAAGATCCGTGCGCCCCTGCAGACGCGTATCGGCATCGCAACGGGACTGGTGGTTGTCGGCGACCTCATCGGGTCCGGCGCTTCTCAGGAGCACGCCATAATCGGTGAAACGCCAAACCTTGCGGCACGTTTGCAAGGGGTTGCTGAGCCGAACAGCGTCGTCATTGCGGAGAGTACTCGGAAGCTGTTGGGCAATCTGTTCGAGCTTGAAGAATTTGGGCCGAAAGAACTCAAAGGTATCTCAGGCGCCGTAGGGGCATGGGCTGCGTTGCGGCCGGCTTCAGTCGAAAGCCGCTTCGAGGCCTTGCACGCTAACGGATTGACCGAGCTTGTTGGACGCGAAGAAGAACTCGAACTCCTGTTGCGACGCTGGTCCAAGGCAAAGAGTGGTGAAGGCCAAGTAGTGCTGCTCTCCGGCGAGGCTGGGATTGGCAAATCGCGGCTTACGGCGGCACTGCTGGAAAGCATCGCTAACGAGCCGCATACCCGATTGCGCTATTTCTGCTCACCGCAGCATACCGACAGCGCTTTTTATCCGATCATCGGCCAGATGGAACGGGCCGCACGATTTGCGCATGACGACCCGCTGGAAACGAAGCTGGACAAGCTCGATACAGTATTGGCGCAGACTTCAACCTCTTTGGAGGAAATGGCGCTATTCGCCGACATGCTGTCGCTGCCAAAAGACGGACGCCACGCGGCGCGCGACATACCCTTCGAACAGCACCGCCAGCGGACATTTGAAGCGCTCGGGTCACAGGTGGAGGCATTGTCGCGCTCCACACCTGTGCTAATGATCGTCGAGGATGCACATTGGACCGATCCCACGAGTCAGGAAGCTTTCAGCGGGATCGTTGACCGGCTTCGGACCTACCGTGTGTTGTTGATTGTGACGTTTCGTCCAGAGTTCGAACCGCACTGGATCGGGCGGCCCTACGTCACTGCTCTCACCCTGAATCGGCTGGCGCAGCGCCAAATCGAGACGGTGATTGATCACATCGTGGGCAACCAGCTTATTTCGCCGAGCGTGCGGCAGGACATCATTGAGCGCACGGACGGGATTCCCCTTTTTGTGGAGGAGATGACGAAGGCGGTCCTGGAGACCAAGGGCGAGGGCGAAGCGCGGCGAACTACAGGCAATATTCCGTCACCTGCAGCGGCGGTCCCCGCAAGCCTGCACGCCTCGCTTATGGCGAGGCTCGACCAGCTCGGGCCCGCCAAGGAGGTGGCCCAGATCGGTTCCGCGATCGGGCGAGAGTTCTCTCACACCCTGCTTTTTCTCGTTGCGAGCAAGCCGAAGCCAGAGTTGGCATCCGCCTTAGACCGTCTGATCTCCGCTGGCTTGTTGTTCCGGCAAGGTGTGCCTCCGTATTCCCGCTATCTATTCAAGCACGCGCTGGTGCAGGACGCTGCCTATGGCACGCTGCTGCGCCCAAGACGGCAAGAGTTGCATGCACGAGTTGCCACCACCTTGGAGCAGCATTTCGCAGATCTGGTCGATCGGCAGCCAGAAATACTGGCCCATCATTTGACGGGTGCCGGACAGGCGGAACGAGCCTCTGATCAATGGCTAAAAGCGGGCCAGTTTGCGGCTTCCCGCTCCGCGTACGCCGAGGCGGTCAGTCATTTCGATCGTGGTTTGTCCCTGCTGCCATCTCTCTTGGATGCGCAGCGCGATCGGCAGGAGATCAAGCTGCAACTCGCTAAAGGCGTGTCTCTTAGTAACGCCAACGGCTTCTCCTCGGCCGAAGCAGCAAAAGCGCACGCTCGTGCGCACGAGCTTTCCGATAAGATAGGGGACATCGATTCTCAGTTCACCGCGATATGGGGGTTGTGGACTTTCCGACGTGCGTCGGATTGGAATGCGGCGCGCCAGCTTTCAGATAAGCTCCTGAGCCTGGTCGAAAAGAGTAATAATGTCGGCCTTCGCCTCGAAGCTCATCATACGCGTTGGACAACGCATTTCTTCTGCGGCGAACTCGCTCCGGCGCAGGAGCATTGCGAGAAGGGCCGAACCCTTTATGAGTTCGAGCAGCACCGGACGCACGCACACATCTACGGCCACGACCCTGGAGTCTGTGCAGGAACGCTAGGTGCCTGGAGCGCCTGGCTGCTCGGCTACCCTGACACGGCGCTCGCTCGCGTGAATGACGCGTTGGCGCTTGCGGAACGGGTGAACCATCCCTTCAGCCTTGCTATGGCGCGTCTGCATGCGTCGATATTGCACCAGTTCCGACGTGACTCAGCTTCGGTGCTGCAGTGCATTGAGAGCGCAGAGACCCTAGCGGCTGAGAAGCGCATTGCCTTGCCGCTCGATCCACGAGTTCTCCGCGGCTGGGCGTTGTTGGCACCGGATAGGATTGAGCCGGCGATTGCCTCCTACCGCGCGGCGCTTGCTGATCCGGTGAAACGAGGCACGATCCAGTACGCTCCCTATAGCTTTGCGCTCTTTTGCGAAGTGCTTTGTCGCACAGGAAACCACCCCGGCGGAGCCGAAGCCCTGACGGCTGCTGCTGCCATTGCGGAACAAAGCGGCGAGCACTGGTGGGATGCGGAAATCTCTCGGCTGCGAGGGTTGGTGGCACTATCTCGCGGCCAGTTCGGGGTGAGCAAATGGCTGCTGAAGTCCCTACAGACCGCTCGGCAACAACGGGCGAAATCACTTGAGCTCCGGGCAGCGACGAGCCTTGCCCGCTTATGGCGCGATGACGGCAAACGCACCGCGGCACGTGATCTGCTGGCTCCGGTTTACGGCTGGTTCACTGAAGGGTTCGACACGCTCGATTTGAAAGAGGCCAAGGCGTTGCTCGACGACTTAGCCTCGTGAGCCAGTCGAATGGTTTAGCGACTTCCGAGCTTTGCCCCTCTGAAGGTCCGACAACATCCGCTTTCGCGCCGCTATTGGGGACAATCGGACATTGGTTCATGCGGTTAATTTATGATGGGGGTGGACGCCCCGCCGACGGCATCGATGTGCCAAAGTGGAGGTGTTTAGCACCACTTAAGGGAGGCGTCCGTGTC
>NZ_JBVVOU010000075.1:0-6200 GCF_055807635.1 Bradyrhizobium sp. Kon56
TCAACTTCGATGCTCAACCATGACCCAGGCCGCCGCTCGCGAGCATAGGGCGACCATCGCCGGCATGTAGACGCGCGGCCAAGAAATGCGCACCGCTCTCTATCGCAGCTAACGGCACGTCACGTCTTGCTTTTGAGGCAATGGGATGCAAAGCTCGAGGATGCCACGTGTCGGAACCGACAAGCTAGACACGTAGTTTCAAGCACGCCACTATCGGTTTTTTGGACGGCATCACGACTCGTGCATGTACAGGCGAGCCCACCAAGAGTTGTTGTTGATTTTCAAAAGGCGCCGACCCGCCGCCCCGAACGTCTTTTGGGGCCAGCGCGGTTACCGATACGCTTATCTGCAGAGCTGCGCGCGCCGTCGCGATTCGGCTGCGGCCCTATCGATCCGCAAAAACTCCACCATAGTCCAGTTTGGCATCCGCTGCCTTGCAAGCAGCAGGATCGATGAAAATGCACCCGCCAGAGGAGCCAGACCTAAGGATCCCTAACAGCCACGGCCCGCTCCGATTTCGGCATGCTTGAGATTGTAAGTGGATCGTAAGTCGCGGGGCGCATCCATGTGATCTGTATCTCGGCGCGATATTCAGGAAGTATGTTTTTGGAAACCGAGGACGAAAGGGTTGTTGTTTGAAGAATTCCTTCGATCGGGGGCGATTTTCGCGGTCTTTGGACGTCGAAGCTTCTTTATATCGCTAGCTTGGGCGGGTGTACGAATGGTTGGTCCAGTAGTGGAGGGAAACATCACTGTCCGCCAAGGCACGTTTGAAGCACCACACCAACATCCCGCGCCTTGCGACACCAACGTGACAGCTTGGCTCGGGGAGGCTCAAGGAGCAGATCGCATGCGCAAATACCTGAATTTCTACAACAACGGCCATTGGGTCGCCCCGGAGACTCCCAAGCAGATGGACGTCATCAACCCCGCCACAGAAGAAGTGTGCGGTCATATCTCGGCTGGCTCGGCGGCCGACGTCGACAAGGCTGTGGCCGCAGCCAAGAGGGCTTTCGTCAGCTTTTCACAGACCAGCCGAGAAGAGCGCATCGAGCTCTTGCAATCCATCCTGGCCGAGTACCGGAGACGCTTCAATGATCTGGCCAAAGCAATAACCGAGGAAATGGGCGCACCGGCAAAGTTCGCAGATCAGGCGCAGGTTTCCTCGGGCCTAGTCCAGATCAACGCCGGCATCGAGGTCTTGAAGACCTTCAAGTTCGAGGAAGACCGTGGAACGACGCGCATCGCCAAGGAGCCAATCGGTGTCTGCGGCATGATCACTCCCTGGAATTGGCCAATCTACCAGATCGTCTGCAAGGTGGTGCCGGCGCTCGCCACCGGCTGCGCCATGGTTCTAAAGCCCTCCGAAGAGGCGCCGTTCAGCGCCTACATTTGGTCCGAGATCATGGACGCGGCGGGCGTCCCGGCGGGTGTTTTCAACATGATCAATGGAGCGGGGCCCGAGGTCGGGGCTGTGATCGCAAGCCATCCCGGGATTGACATGGTTTCTTTCACCGGCTCGACCCGGGCCGGGATTGAGGTGGCCCGTACCGCCGCAGCCACGGTTAAGCGAGTGGCCCAGGAGCTGGGCGGCAAGAGTCCGTATATAATTCTTGAAGACGCCGATCTCGATACTGCTGTCATCCGTGGCGTGCGCTCGGTTATGAGCAACTCTGGGCAGTCCTGCGACGCACCTACTCGTATGTTGGTGCCGACAAACAAGGTTGAACAGTCCATCGCCATCGCCAAGCAGGCCGCAGAAGCCACTAGTGTCGGTGATCCGAACGGCACCGCGAGTATCGGACCGGTGGTAAACAAGAGGCAATGGGAGAATATCCAGCGTCTAATCCAGACTGGCATTGACGAGGGGGCGACGCTTGTTACCGGCGGCATCGGGCGTCCGGACGGGCTCGGCAAAGGCTTCTATGTAAAGCCCACTGTGTTCGCCAATGTAAAAACCCATATGACCATTGCGAAGGAAGAGATTTTCGGGCCGGTGGTGTCGATCCTCAGCTACGAGAGCATTGACGAGGCGGTGAAGATCGGCAACGACACCGAATATGGCCTGGCGGCTTACATTTCCGGTTCAGACATGAAAACGATTCGTGCCGTGGCCGCGCAGCTGCGTGCCGGCCAGATCTCGATCAACGGCAGCGGCGGCGACCCGACCGCTCCGTTCGGCGGATACAAGTTGAGCGGCAATGGTCGCGAAGCAGGTGATTACGGCTTCCACGAATACCTCGAGATCAAGGCCGTGCTCGGCTATCGACTCAAACAGGCGGCCGAGTAATCGTATTAAGGGCGCTCGGGGGGCTCGCAGAGCCCGCCGCGAACATCTCGCTCCCTGCTGAGCGAAGCTTCCTCTCTTTCGGCACGTGGTTCGATGGCGAGCCCCATAGCTCGTTGGCGAGCGCATTAATCACGAGGACGATGTAGCGCCACAAATCGAGCGCCTGGCCAGCGCGGATCAGAAAGTCCAGCGGATGATGCGTACTACCGCTCGCGGAGAGAGCGAAATGATGCGCTTCGCACGTTCATCGAGTGAACGGCAGGCGACGCTCCCGACATTCGCAGGTCGTCAATGGCGTCGCCTGTTCAGGCGGGTCCGAGCGAGGCGACATGATGCGGCGCGTCGATCCAGCCGAGTCAGAACCCGATCATAGCAGTGTCTTCGCCCACGGCGAGTCGCGCGAGCTCGGTGTTGAAGTCGGCGAGCGCGATCGACAAAGTGACGTGCTCGTCGAGATACGCTTTCCACGACGCAACGGAAAGTCACGCCGCGGATTGGCGCTGCCGTGGCTCGACCGTAAGATGCCGTTCACTCGTGAGCTTTCCCCAGCGGAACGCCTTCTCTTTCATTTCCCTGCAGCTGCCAAGCCGTGCGATTTGGTCGCCGGTCCGCACCATCTCGACGCTCCCTCGAAAGGCGCGTGTGATTGTCCGAGCTTCGATTCGGCAATCGCCACCCGCCTGTCAGGCTTCCGAGTGGGACGCATCGAGCGAGTCATCGGCGAGCAGCGTATGCGTTCGACAGCCTTCCGCCAGTATGCCGCGTTACTTTGTCGATGTCAGCATGCGCGACCAACCGACGACGTATCCTGGCATGCCTATTCGAGCCCGATGGACAGGTATTGGGAATGCGAATGCACCCCGTTTTGAGTTGCATGTTGATATTAACGAGAATCGTCTAACCTAAGTCAGTCCAGCCGATAGAAGCGGCGCGCGGTTCTTTTAAACAGCCACGCCTTTTCCTCGGTGCTAGCTCCAGCGGCGATCAGCTTGAACGCATTCCACAAAGTTGCGTAATCGCCAGAAGGGGCATCAATTGGATAATTGCTCTCAAACATTGATCTGCTGGGTCCGAATGCTTGAATGCAGGTCTCGATATATGGCCGCCATGCAGCAGCCAATTCCTGAGATCCCGCCTTTGGTTTGCGACCCCAAAGCCCAAAGCCGTCAGTGGCATAATATCCAAGACCGCCGAGTTTGACATAAACATTTTCGCGCCGCGACAAGTCTTGGATCGCTGGCCTCCAAGCAGCAAAAACCTCATGCTGCTTATCCGCATAAGGTCCGATCCCGATCGGGCCACCACAATGGCAAAGGACAATTCGAATATCCGGAAATGCGTCCGCGAGCGCAATGACGTCGCCGATCTGCGTGTGGTATTGCCAAGCGTCGAACGACAGGCCGAATTCGCCGAGTTTGGCAAAGCCTTCGCGGAAATCCGGGGTATCATACAGCCCCGCGGCCTTTGGATTGGTGCGCATGGCGCCGACTTCAGGACTTGGATCAAAAGCGCCGGAATGACGAATTCCCTTGAACCGCCCGCTTCCTGCTCGGATATGGGCTTCTAAGACGTCCGCGACCGCTGCGCCGGCCGTTAGATCAGCGCGCCCCACGATACCCTCGCACACAAGCACGGGCCCATACCGGCCACTGGCCGCCATAGCTGCCACTCCGCCCGCGAATTCAGTTTCTCCGACGGGCTTAATAAAATCCGGTCCGTTGGCGCGGTAAAAAGCTCCGCATTCGACATGTACCGTGCTTTCCACTCGATGACCGGTGGAGAGATCGGTGAGTAGGTTGGGGAGCAAATAGTGGGTCGGCGATTCCGAATACGGCCATGGGAGATGAGCATAATCCCAAAGGTGGTGGTGTGGATCGCAAATCGCCAGGTCAGGCTCGATGATGGGCTCAACGTGCGCGGCGAATTCTTCAGTATTCATAGCGCCATTTTCCTCTGTTTTTGAATCACGATGGGGACGGAATGGGGATGCCGTAGGCACGTGCGCTTCGTTAATCATGGTCATGGTAATTCCGCGGACGTCCGATTTCTTGCATCGGCTCCCATGCGCGGTCTTCCTCGTGTAATCAAAGCAGCCGCGATCGCGCGTGAATGTAGCCCGAGCCCCTGTTTGGCTAGGCGAGATCGGTCAACTGGCAGCTCCGCTAGCCCGTAGCTCAGTTATCTCGTCCTTGAGAAAGCCGAAGCGTGCAAGTACCTCATCTGTATGTTCGCCAAGCATTGGAGCGGGGCTAGTCCGGCAGTTACCGATACCCATCTCAACTGCTTTGCTCATGCTAAGGTATTTGCCAATGTGCGGATGTTCATGCTCGACAACGATCTCTTGCGCCAGGAGCTGGGGATGGTCAAACATCTCCTCGACCTTGCGGACTGCGATGCAAGGCACTTTGCCATGCATCAGCTGTTCCCATTCGAGCGCCGTGTGTTGCTTCAGGGCTTCCTTAAGCAGCGCTATGATCTCGCCCGAACGGTCGTGACGTTTCTTCAAAGTGTCGTACCGGGAGTCCTCGGACAGTTCTGGAAAACCGAGAGATTCACAAAGGTCCTTCCAAAAGGCTGGGGAGGGGGCTTGCAGGTAGAGGTACCCCTCCTTGGCCGGATATATTCCCGCCCAACTCAAGCCCCAATCACGATCGGCGTCGCGCGGCTCGCTTGCTGCCCATATGAAGCGGCCAGCCTGCAACGCGATAGCCGACCGCAACAGAGAGACCTTCACGTGCTGTCCTTCACCCGTTCGGAGCCGGTGTACGAGTGCTGACAAAATTCCGAAAGCGACCATAGAAGCCGCGTAATAATCCACAATCGAACCTCGCAAGATTTGCGGTTGCCCGGTGCCAGCCCCCTGCATAAAGGCCATGCCGGTGAAGCACTGCAGCATCGTGTCGTACCCGGGATGATCCCGGAGAGGGCCGCTTTCTCCGTAACCCGTCAGTGAGCAGTAGATGAGATCGCCACGATGGCTTCGCAGTGTTTCGTAGTCGATGCCAAGCGAGAGAGGGACGGAGGGACGGAAGTTGTGTACGACGACATCGGCCTGCTCGACCAATCGATGGAACGCGGCTCGGCCCTGAGCATGTTTCAGATTGAGAACAATGGAGCGCTTGTTTCTATTGACCCCCAGAAAGGCTCTCGACTCGTCCTTCAAGCTGGATGGGTATTGCCGGAGCGTGTCACCGCCGGGAGCCTCAATCTTGATGACCTCCGCTCCCACATCCCCTAGTAAGGCGCATCCGTAAGGTCCAGCGAGATACCCGGTGAGATCAAGCACGACCACACCCTCGAGCGCATCCATCATAATTGCCTCTCGTGTTCCGATTGAATTTGCTCGTAGGACGCGGCCAGATCGTCTCCGGTGCCCCCTCGAACGGAGCGGTCAATAAGCGGGGACTTCAAAGTCTGGCAAAGTGCCAACATCCATCCCAGCCGCCTGCGCTTTTTTAAGCAGGTTCATCGCGCTCCGAATGTGCGCATAGTCCACCAGCCCTGACTTGTACCGCACCGCGGCGTTGCCCTTTGCAATGCCTTCGGCCAGCGCGAGCACGAGGCCGCGCGCCTCGTCGATTTCAACCTGGGAGGGCGAGTAGATCTCATTGATAATTGGGATATGGCTCGGATGGATTGCCGAAGCCCAGGACGCGCCCAGACGCTTCGACTTTTCGCCGATGCGCCGCACGAGCTCAAGATCATCCAACTTCGTAGTCATGGCTCCTTCGACGTGCACAATTCCGGCAGCACGTGCTTGCAGCGCAGAATAGGCTCCAAAGAAAAGAGCCTCGGCAGCCCCTTCTTCGTACTGCAAGCCGAGAGAACGCGCCCCGTCTCCAGCGGGCACCGGGCCACCGGTCCCGCCAGCTCGCTTGATGCGCGGGGAGGCCATGCAGATTTCATAGAG
>NZ_JBVVOU010000076.1:0-5803 GCF_055807635.1 Bradyrhizobium sp. Kon56
GCGATTTTTGATTTGTGCAATGAACGCCGCGCTCACGCCCAAATCAAGCGCTTCAGGGCGTTCTTAACGGATTTCAACTGCGGCGAACGACAGCCTGCACCAGAGCTCCTGACATTGGAGCACCTGCGAGAGTCGAGGCGTGAAGCCGGTTGAGCTGAATTGGATCGGGCCACATCGGCGGTTGCGACTTTCGAGAACGGAAGGGAGACATGATTGCAGGGTCGATCAAACGCGATGGCCGGAAGACTTGGAAACGTGGTCCGCCGCGTTGGCTGTCTGCCACGCGACGAGGTTATTAGAATGCTACCGCGACTTGTAACTTGAGCTGAATGCGCCCGCCCACCGTTCTCTCTCCGATTGATGTTGCACCTCAGTCCTGGTCGGTGAGTGCATGTTCAAGATTCCTGCATCTTGGTCGTGGCATCCGCAACACAAGCTCCCCGGCGGCTGTTGTAAATCGATCGAGTGTCCGGTGGCTGCGGCACACTTTATGGATCAGCGATGAGCGACTGCTGGCTCCGCGGACAAATCGATGTTCCATCCGTAAGTGAGCGCCGGACGGACTGGTTCACTAAAGACGCGCAGCTCTATGCCGACATGGCGAACGGCCGCAAGTGACTGGGGCAGAAAGCGCGCGGAGTGTCTTTAATTGCAGGATTTCCGCGTTAAGAATCGATTTTTACGGTTTTTGTGCGCAAGCGCCCTCTACGATGTCCAACACAAGCATAACGATCAATTCTGATCACAAGGGAAAACGCTCTGACTCATGATGAGCACAGTTTTCGGGGCTCAGGCGGAATCAAGAATAATCCTGTTGTTTTCATCGTGCGAAGAGCCCGGAATTTCAGGCATTTCCACGGAGGTTGTGCTGAAAGAATGAAGGAGGGGTTCAATGGGTAAACGTCCAAATCAAACCATTGGTCGGCGCCGCGTCGTTGGCCTGATCATGGCCGGAGTCGCCGCACCTGTCGTCATGCGAGCGGCCGGGGCGCAAACTGCTTGGCCCGAGCAGACCGCCGTCCCGGACTTCCTCAAGGGCTCCGGCGAGGTGCGCGTTGCCACCTTTGGCGGCGTAGGGCTCGCCGCACATCAGAAGGCGTTCTTCGAGCCGTTCGAGAGAGCTACCGGAATTAAGGTTCGCGCCTTTTCCGATATGGATTCGGCCAAAGTCAAAGCGATGGTCGACGCCGATAATGTCGGATGGGACTTGGCGGAAGTCTCGCGTGGAACGATCCTGAGGCTGATGAAAGCGGGTGACTATTTCGAGAAGATCGACTACTCGATGGTCGACGATGGGGTCGGCCAGGAGTACCGCTTCGAATATGGCGTAGACTACCAGGCTTGGACTCAAGCGATGGCCTACCGCACTGACGCATTTAATGGTGTCGCACCAGCAAGCTGGGCTGATTTCTGGGACGTCAAGAAATTCCAGGGCGATCGAGCCATGTACGGCATCGGCGGCGGCTCAACCCCAGAGATGGAGTTCGCGCTGATGGCCGCCGGTGTTCCGCCCGAGAAGGTTTATCCAATCGATGTCGACAAGGCGCTGGCGAGCTACGACAACATTAGGAAGATCGTGTCAAAGTGGTGGACCACTGGTAATCAGCCGTTGCAGCTGCTCACTGACCGCGAGGTCATCATGACGACGGTCTGGGGCGCTCGCATTGAGGCACTACGCCAGCAAGGCGTGCCGGTGGCGATCGGCTGGAATCAGGCGCTGTTAGGTCGTGATTGCTGGGGTGTTCTCAAGGGAGCCAAGAACAAGCTGAATGCAATGAAATTCATCGGCTATACGAGCATGGCAATCCCTCAGGCGCGTTTCGCGCTTGCGCTTCCCAATGGCCCGACCAATCAAGACGCCTTCAAGTACATCCCGCCCGAGCGACAGGCGGAACTGCCTACCTCCCCCGGGATCAGGGAGCGGCTCCTGCCCTACAACTATGAATGGTGGGTCGAGAATCGCGAGATGGCCCAGGCGAAGTTCAACAAATGGCTATTGGGGTAGGGGCTTCTGTTGTCGTCGATTATTGAGAGAAATAAAACTAGGGATATCATGAAGCGTACGTTAAGCCCTGCAGCTCTGTCTCAGGACAGTAATCGTGTTCGCGGCGCTTCAGTCTTGCTGAGCGAGGTGGAAAGAAGCTACGGCGGCTTCGCCGCCGTAGATGGAGTTTCGCTCGATGTTCGGTCGGGAGAATTTCTTACTCTGTTGGGACCAAGTGGCTCCGGCAAGACCACGACACTCATGATGATTGCGGGGTTCCAGACTCCCAGCAAAGGCGACATTGGGATTGACGGTGTGTCGGTGGTTGCTATGCCGCCCTATCGTCGCAACATCGGCATGGCGTTCCAGAACTACGCCCTCTTTCCACACATGACCGTGGCCGAGAACATCGGCTTCCCGCTGAAGCAGCGTCACGTGCTGAAGGCGGAGCGCGCGAGGTTGGTTGACGAGGCGCTCGAGCTGATGAACCTGCCGGGCTACGGGGGACGCTATCCACGCCAGCTCTCCGGAGGTCAGCAGCAGCGCGTGGCAGTGGCGCGTGCGCTTGTCTTCAAACCGCGTCTGCTGTTGCTGGACGAGCCACTGGGCGCGCTCGACAAGCAGTTGCGGGAAAATCTGCAGCTTGAGATGCGCCGGTTGCACGCAGAACTCGGCATTACCTTCATCTATGTGACGCATGACCAGGAGGAGGCACTGACCATGTCCGATCGCATCGTCGTCATGAACGACGGCAAGGTCGCACAGGTCGGGCGGCCGGAAGATCTTTACGACCGGCCCTGCAATCGCTTCGTGGCGAACTTCGTCGGCGAATCCAATTTTTATCCCGCGGTCGTCCGCGGCCTGGAAAGCGACATCGTCGTTGCGGAGTGCGAGGGTGTACTGGTGCGGGTCGTGACATCACTTCGTCCCACAATCGGCGCCGAGGTCACCTTGACGACCCGGCCGGAGCGGCTGCGTTTCGCCGACAGGCTTGCTGAGTCCGAACAAGCCATCAACCGAATGTCGGTTACGGTGACGGATGCAGTGTTTGCTGGCGAGCGTTGCCGCTATCTGCTGAAGGCCGATAACGGGACCTCGATGGTGCTCAAGGAAGCATCAAGCGCAGCGGTCCGCCGTCGCAACGTTGGCGAGCGCGCAGAGATCGCCTGGTCGATCGCGGACACGATCCTTGTGTAGAGCGTGCAATGTCTGAAGCAATCATACCATCCTCACGCGTCCTATGGAGCGGTCGGAAGCGCGCTCTGTCACGGCTCACCCCGGTGCTGCTCGTCGCACCGCTAGTCGTCTACATGGTCGTGTTCTACGCCATTCCGGTCATGTCGATGCTGCTGCGCAGCCTGAACGATCCCAGCTGGTCGCTGGACCACTATGCGGCACTGCCGGGCGACGTCGTTTTTATCAAAGTCCTCTGGATCACGCTGAGCACGTCGTTTGTAGTCACGCTAAGCACGCTGATGCTGGGCTATCCCGTGGCGCTCGCGCTCTCACGCGCCCAATCGACAGCGCCTCTTATCCTGATTGTGGTCCTGCTGCCGTTTTGGACATCAGTACTGGTGCGGACCTACGCTTGGATGGTGCTGCTTGGTCGTCATGGCCTGATCAACGAAACGCTCTTAGCGGTCGGTCTGATTGAGCAGCCAATCCGGCTACTCAACACGACGCTTGCGACTGAGATTGCGATGGTTCACATTTTATTGCCCTTCATGATCCTGCCGATCGCCAATGCGCTGCAGCAAATCGATCCCTCGCTGGAGCGGGCCGCCTCAGGTCTGGGCGCTACACCCTGGGGCACCTTTCGCCAGGTCACGTTTCCGTTGTCAATGCCGGGCGTAGCAGCCGGCGTACTGCTGGTTTTCGTGCTGGCGCTCGGGTTCTACATCACACCCGCGATGGTAGGAGGATCGCGCGACATCACGCTCTCGATGCTGATTGCCCAGGAGGTCGATCAACTCAACTGGGGTTATGCGGCCACCCTTTCCGCTTTGTTGCTGGCTACCGCGCTTGGCCTGGTCGCCATTGCGCAGCTCCTGCCCGGTGTGGGCAACGCTTTCAGGATGAGTAAGTAATGAGCACTCTTCGCTTCGTGCCACCGTTGATCGTCACGCTCATCCTGCTGTTTCTCGCGCTTCCGATTATTGTGGTCTTCGTGCTCTCCTTTTCCACCGCGGACTATCTTACGTTCCCGCCACCAGCCTTTGGTCTGAGATGGTACAAGGCCTACTTCGGTGATGCTGAATGGTTGGACGCAACGTGGCTTAGCCTCTGGATTGCGGCAGCTGTTGTGGCGATGTCGACTACGCTAGGAACTCTTGCCGCGATCGGTATGGTCCACTTGCCTCGACCGCTACGCGTGATCACGACTGGGCTCATTCTATCGCCGCTGGTCGTGCCAGGAATAATCGTAGCAATCGGCGTATACTACGCCTTCTCGCGCTACGGCTTGGTCGGCACGCCGATCGCGATCGTACTTGCGCATACCTGCCTGGCCGTGCCGTTCGTCGTAACTAGCGTCAGCACCAGCTTGGCCGGAATTGATCCTAGGCTTGAACAGGCGGCATTGAGCCTGGGCGCGACGCCTGGCGCCACCTTTTGGCAAATAACGTTACCTCTGATCCGGCCCGGCGTTCTCGTCGGAGCTCTGTTCGCGTTCATTAGCTCGTTCGACGAGGTGATCGTGGCCCTTTTTCTATCTGGATCCGGCGCCGTCACGCTGCCGCGACGCATGTGGGACGATCTGCGCTACGGGCTCAATCCCACGATCGCGGCCATATCGACGCTCACGATAATTTTGATAGCCTTGCTGCTCGCCACTGCGCAGTTCTTGCGTAACCGCGCCGAGCGGCTGAGGAGCGAACAACGCTAACAGCATAGCTCAACTTCCATTGGAGCCCATGGCGTCGCCCAACGCCGACTAAACATTCAAAATCCTTGAGGACACACATGAACGCAGACACTTTGTGAAGAGCTTTTCCGGCAAGCTCACCGGGAGCCGTCATCCTCGATAGGGCGTTTGCGCGCGTCTATCAGAAGGAGACCGGCAAAAGGGTCGATCGCATGAGGCCGGCGCGCAGCGTGTCGCCATCGAGCAGGATCGGCGGAGCCGCCATTGGTGAACAGACGACGGAGACCGCGCCAAACTTGCCGATCGCGCGCGCATTAAGCAAAAGCTTTCCTCGATGCCGCCGTGCCGCTCGCGACCGGCAGCCACACCGACGTCACCGCCTACAGGATGGTCGCCGGCCAGCTTGCGGTGAAGCTGACGAGAGGCAATGCCACCGCACTGAAGAACGCTGCGCCGCTTGCGGGCTTTTGAACTGGCCGCGTCGTGAGCCGCATCCATCATGGCGCTCTCGCGCTCGGAGGCGTCATCAATGGCCGAATCCATTGGCGCAAAACCGGCAGCGCGTAGGAGGCCCGAGAGCTAAACTGTCGAGGAATCGTTTATAAGGCAAATTGGCTGCGACGGCAGACATTTTGGCCGATAAATGCGCCATTCCTGTCGAATTTGCGCGTTTTCCCCGCGAACCGGAGGCCATGCTTCTGGAGCTTCTGGAGATCGGGTCAAGTGGATGACTCATATCCAAACTGGGCGGAAGGAAAAGCGTGACGAGGGAAGATGACTGAAAACATGATTCCACTGGGCGAGAAGCTGTTCCGCTCTGCCCAAACGATGTAATGCTAGGCTAGCACTGATCAGATCCGTGTGAGGCTAGACTGCTGGGGATAGATCGAGCCCGCGGCCCTTGAGCTTGATGCCATTTTTAGCATCTTGCTTGATCATATCGGCTCCTTTCTCGG
>NZ_JBVVOU010000077.1:0-5533 GCF_055807635.1 Bradyrhizobium sp. Kon56
CGACCGCGCCCGACCAGTTCGAGCCGATGCACCAGCGCAACCCAATGGCGACGTCGATCCGCGACTCTGGTGTCAGGATGGTCAAGTGCCGGCGTGCTACCCGAGACACGCAAGCGGATCGTGGCGCCATAGGTTGCGGCGGCCAACGGAACGCGCTCGTGTCTGAACGCGAGGTGCACCTGACGCACCGACTGCATCTCGGTGAACTTGGCGAAGACGAGCGCGATCGCCTCGCCGACGCGCCGATCCGGGTCCTTCTCGATGCGGTTATGGCCGACCCGCACGTAGAGCCGACGGCGACCGTCATGAACAGCTCGCCCCGGCGCGCCTTCTGCTTCAGCGCTTCGAGCGAGCGCTGGCGCAGTACCGACAACTCCATCTCGCTCATGGTGCCCTTCATGCCGAGCAGTAGGCGATCGTTGGGCTGTCGCGGATCGTTACGCCGTCCTCGTCGGCGATCAGTGTGCCGACGAGACCGCAGAACTCGAGTAGCGCGTGCCAGTCGCGACCGTTGCGTGCGAGCCGCGACGCCTCGATCGAGACCACGACCCCGACGCGTACCTCACAGATGGCGGCCAGCAGCTTCTCGAAGCCGGGCCGCGCGACGCCACTGCGGGAGCGGCCGAGATCGTCATCGATGACGGCAACATCGCTCCAGCCCAGTTGTCGCGCGCGCTCCGGCAAATTGTACTGACGGCGCTTACTTTCCAGGTTTTTGACGACCTGATCAGGCGTCGACTGACGGATGTAGACGACGGCCTGACGGGCGAGTTGCTCAGGCGTGACCTTGCTCATGAGCGGCCTCGCTCGTCTCTGTGGTTGGCGTGCCCGTCTCGATATTGGCGCCGTCGGCGAGGGCCTCGATCAGCAGCCCCTCGATCAGGCGGACGAGAGTGCTTCTCTGCGATGCCGGAATCTCCGGCGTCTGGCGATCCTCCTCGAACAGGCTCCCTTGCAAGTGGCGTCTTGGTTGCATGACTCCCCTCCTTCACGCGGGGGCCATGCCCCGCCTTGAGAGGCGATAAGGGCATCGATTCACGCCGCAGCTCGACGAGCCTTTCGACAGCCAACCGATGGCTTGCTGTGAGCGTTGCAGAGCGGGCAATATCCTCGCTCATCCAGGCTGGGATCAGGGCGAGTGTCCCGTCGGGCTGCACCACAACCAGATGGTCCTCGCCGGCGAAGCGCTTGCGGTGCTCGACCTGCACCATCTGCCCGGCCCGAGGATGGAACGGATAGAGGATCAAAACCTCGAACGCCGGACACCCGGCATTGTGACGCTGTCTCGTCGGGCGTCGGGAAGACGCACTTGTCGATCGCGCTCGGGCGAGAGGCGATCCTGGCCGGGGTACACGGTGCAGTTCACCACGGCGACGACACTAGTCGCCGGCCTCGCCAAGGCGCACGGCGAGCGGCGCCTGGACGAGAAACTGCTTGCGCTGGCGAAGCCCCAAGCTGCTGATCGTCGACGAACTCGGCTACCTGCCGCTGGAGCCCGACGCGGCGCATCTGTTCTTCCAGCTGGTCAGCCGCCGCGACGAAACCGGCGCCATGCTGATCACGTCGAACCGCAGCGTTGCCGAATGGGGCACCGTGTTCGCCCGGTGATGCCATATTGGATCGTATCATTCATAACGCCCAAAGCATTGAGTTCAAACGCGCTAGCCTACGTCGCCGGGGTGGCGAAAGGTGAAAAAATGTGACCACCTCGCCGATCGTCCCACCGGTCCACGGGTCCCTCCCGCGCGCTGCATCGCCCGTGGAGTACCCCGCGCCGCGCACGGGGGCTCTCCCGTGGACCGCTGGGGCGATCTCCAAGCCATGCCGCCCGTGTTGACCAAGAGGCCATTTCCAGCACACATAAACCCATCAGTCGTGTTCGCCTCCGCAAGTAGTCACCATGGCCTGGAATACGCCCCAGTCAGCCGACTTCGATGCCCGATCGAGCATACTTTCCCAAAGCCCAAATACCGGTGAAGCGCGAACTCTCCAAAATACAATCGACAATGGCTGCTAGTCAGGATAGCTCGCCTTAACGATGTCCTCGAGATTGCGCAGACCAGGGCGCGGTGCATTGACCAGTACGGCTGTGTTCCCCGGCTTGTGATGATTCTTCCACATCTTGGTGTGGGCTCGTGCAATTTCTTCCCATGAAAAGACCTCGCTCATGCACGGGGCGACGCGACGATCGAGCACGAGCCGATTCGCTGCGCATGCCTGCTTCAGATTGGCAAAATGCGAGCCCTGGAGTCGCTTTTGGCGCATCCAGACATACCGGGCGTCGAACGTAATGTTGAATCCTGTGGTGCCGCCACAGAACACCACCATACCGCCACGCTTAACGATCAGAGTCGATACTGGGAAGGTTTGCTCACCTGGGTGCTCGAACACAATATCGATGTCGCGCTTTCCGGTTAAATCCCAGACCGCCTTTCCAAACCGTCGAGCCTCTTTGAGCCAGGTATTATATTGGGTTGAACCTACGGCAGGCATGGCGCCCCAACAATTGAAATCCTTGCGGTTAATGACACCTGTCGCGCCGAGCGCAATCACGTACTCGGCTTTATCGGGTTCAGAGATGATGCCAATCGCGTTGGCACCGGAGGTACGGGTAAGCTGCACACCGAATACCCCAAGTCCGCCCGAGGCCCCCCACACCAGTACGTTATCGCACGGCTTAACGATGTGGGGGGCGTGACCGAACAGCATGCGGTAAGCTGTGGCGAGAGTCAGTGTGTAGCAGGCAGCTTCCTCCCAACTCAGGTGAACTGGTTTTGGCATCAGCTGTCGCGACTGCACACGGCAGAACTGGGCGAAGGAGCCATCAGGGGTCTCGTATCCCCAGATCCGCTGGGATTGCGAGAGCAGAGGCTCGCCGCCATTGCACTCCTCGTCGTCGCCGTCATCCTGGTTGCAGTGCATGACGACCTCATCACCAACCTTCCAGCCCCGCACCCTTGCACCTATGGCCCAGACTATCCCCGCCGCGTCTGAGCCGGCGACATGGTAAGGAACCTTGTGAACATCGAAGGGCGAGATCGGCTTGCCGAGTGCGGCCCAGATTCCGTTGTAATTGACCCCTGCAGCCGCCACGAATACGAGGACCTCGTCCTCCGCGACTGGCCAAGTTGGCACCACTTCGACCAGCATCGAAGTCTCCGGTGGCCCATGTCGCTCTCGGCGTATGGTCCACGCGTACATGTTTTCGGGAACGTATCCAAGCGGCGGGATCTCCCCGATTTTATAGAGCGGCTTCGGACCATTTGCTGGCAAAGGCAGTTCAGTAAGCATCGACATAGCGGCCTCGTTCTCCCAATTACTACAAAAAGCGCTAATCGGCACCTGCTTCAGTAGATGACTTTCCCGCTGCTGGTGAAGACCCGGCGAACGAGCGAGTTCCTAGCTTTATGACAGAGCGACCTGATGGCCAAAGCCACGTCCGCAGGTTGGAACAAGTTAGACCATTGGGTGCTTCGCTTGAGCAAGCTACCGATTCACGCAGTGCCACAGCCCGTAGAAAAGTGCTCTTAACAGGCTTGCATTCTCACCAGTTCGTCGTGGCGAGCAATTCTCGCGCGAGTCGCATTCTCCCAAACCAAGCATCAGCGGTTTCTGCCGATGCGTATGCAGGTCGGTCTTGGTCGTGTAAAAACGCAGTTGCATGACGCAGACCGGCGCGGGCCGAACTCAGGCTACCGCGGTCGGGGCAATGTGGCCAAATTTTGCGAGCCGCTCGACCAAATCAGCGAGCGGCTACCGTCTGGCAAGACCATGAGAACGAGGAGGACGCCGCGCCGCCGGATGCTGCTGACCACGGCCAGCGACTGGCCTTCGAAGGCGTGGCGCTCGCGGATGATGGTCAGCGAATCTGGAATATCACGGTGATAAGTAGTCTGTGGCCGCTTCCTTTGGCAGCATCAACCATGACTGGTTGATCCGCTTCCTGGAGCACCGCATCGGCGACAAGCGCATCATCCGTCTGATCCGGAAATGGCTCAAGGCGGCATCCTCGAGACGGGAGTGTCCTCTGCGTCATTGTCCGCTCCGTCGGTTGCCGCGGAATCCAATTAGTCAACCGGTCCTATTTTAGGGTCCACTTCCGACCAGGCGTCCGGCACCGGGAGTGCCTTTCCGACTGATAGTCGCGTTAGCTTCAGACCACGCCGCTCGCGCCATGCCAACGGCGACGAGTAGGTCCCAGTGACCGTTCGGATCGCACAGCAGCTTCGGCAATCTTCCGCCAGCTGCTTCCGCCGACGTTGATCGGGCCGAATGTCAGCCCACAAGGTAAGATAGGTGCGCGGGCAATTTCGGAGATGTAATCAACGGCCAAGCTACAACGGTAGACGCCGAGCCAGCAAGAGGCCCGACCTTGATGCTAGCTGGAGATGTGAGTTCCGAACGAGGAAGAAATTATGCCCCAGAAACTTCGAGATGCTCGCTGGTATCGCTCGATGCTCTACGTCCCTGAACACAAACTCGACTGGATATTAAAGGCGCCCAAATATGGAGCCGATGCCCTGATGTTTGATCTCGAAGACTCGGTCGAGATCACCCAGAAAGCTGGAGCTCGGAATGCGGTTGCGGCAGCTATTAAGTAGCTCTGCACCGGCCCCTTCGGGCGCTTCGTGAGGCTCAATGGGTGGCGAACAGGCTGTCTGCTAGACGACCTTACTGCGGTTGTAATCGATGGCCTCGACGGGGTGGCGCTGCCTAAGACTGAAGATCCGGAGGATATTGCCGCTCTGGACCTTGTTCTTTTGGAGTTGGAGAGGTCGCGAGGTTTGCCGGTCGGCCAAATCGAAATTTGTCCGCACGCCGAAAGTGCAGCTTCGATGAACAGGCTTTACGAAATCTGCATGGCCTCTCCCCGCGTCAAGCGGGCTGGGGGGACCGGTGGCCCAGTGCGGGGTGGAGACGGGGCGCGCTCGCTCGGTTTGCAGTACGAAGATGGTGCTGACGAGGCACTTTTCTTCGGAGCCTATTCCGCGTTGCAAGCCCGCGCTGCCGGAATTGTGCGCGTTGAAGGCGCCATGACTGCGAAGTTGGATGACCTCGCGTTGGTGCGGCGCATCGGCGAAAAGTCGAAGCGCCTGGGCGCGTCCTGGGCTTCCGCGACCCACCCGAGCCATATCCCAATTATCAACGAGATCTACTCGCCATCCCAGGCTGAAATCGATGAGGCCCGCGATCTCGTGTCCGCTCTGGCGGAGGGCATTGCGAAGGGCGGGGCCGCGGTTCGGCACGAGCTCTGGTGCACGTTGTCGTTCGCTGGGCAGTTTGAAATCCGTTAAGAACGCCCTGAAGCGCTTGATTTGGGCGTGAGCGCGGCGTTCATTGCACAAATCAAAAATCGCCTGCAGCTATGATTTTTGACCTGACGGCAGTCCTATGTTTTGGCGCAGTGTAGCGACTGGGCGCGTCGAGACGAATATGCGGATAATGAACTCGACGACGATCTCATTGGACGAGCGTCAAGGGTAAACTCCAAACCACACAAGAGGACTTGTCAAACAATGTCCGAATGGGACTA
>NZ_JBVVOU010000078.1:0-4834 GCF_055807635.1 Bradyrhizobium sp. Kon56
CTGCGCATGCTGCGCGACAACAAGGACGAGGCCTTCGACCTGCTGCGGAGCGCGCTGACCTCGCCGCATTTCGAAACGGCCGATGTCGAACGCATTCGCTCGCAGGTGATCTCAGGCCTGCGCCGCGAGACCACCAACCCGACCTCGCTGGCGAGCCGCAAATTCCTGGAGGTTGCTTTCGGCGATCATCCCTACGGTCGGCAGTCCAACGGCAACCTCGAGAGCGTTCCGACCATCACGGTTGCCGACATGAAGGATTATGTCGGCCGCGTGCTCGCCAAGGACACGCTCAAGATCGCGGTGGTTGGTGATGTCGATCCGACAACCCTCGGCAAGCTGCTCGACCACACGTTTGGTAGCCTGCCCGCCAAGGCCAATCTCGTGCCGGTCCCCGACGTCGAGGCCGCCAAGCCACCGCAACGCGCCTTCGTGACGCTCGACGTGCCCCAGACCGTGATCACCTTCGGCGGTCCCGGGGTGAAGCGCAGCGATCCGAACTTCATGGCGGCCTATGTCGTCAACCATATCCTCGGCGGCGGCCTGTCCTCGCGGCTGCATCGTGAGGTCCGCGAGAAGCGCGGGCTGGCTTATTCGGTGTTCGAATCGCTGCTCTGGATGGAGCATTCGGCGATCTTCATCGGCAACACCGGCACCCGCGCCGACCGTGCCGGCGACACCATCGATGCCATCGACAAGGAGGTGCGCCGCATCGCCGAGGAGGGCCCGACGCAGAAGGAGCTCGACGAGGCCAAGTCCTACCTCAAGGGCTCGCAGATGCTGGCGCTCGACACCTCCTCGAAGCTTGCGCAGGCTTTGCTGCAATATCAGCAGGACAAGCTGCCGATCGACTACATCGAGAAGCGCAACGCTGTCGTCGATGCGGTCACCCTGGACGACGCCAAAGCGGCCGCAAGGCGCCTCTGGAGCCAGGGCTTGCTCACTGTCATCATCGGCCGCTCTCCACCGGCAGCAGCCGAGTCGACGACCGCCCCACCGGCCTCGAAGCCGGGGGCCCCCAATTAACTTTTCAATGAGTTCGGGCGGCGGAGCCGCGAAAGCGGACAGTGAAACTCCTGTGCTCAGTATAAAGTGTCACCTATGCTCGGGCCGCTCAGAACAAGCGGCGGCCCCAGACCAAAAGTTCCGTTTAAGGGCGAGGTGGTCCGGCGCTGCGAGAAGCCCACATCATTCTCCATCTGGGTCCTAGCGTCGCCGGAGTCGGTTTGCTCGCGAAGAGCATGTCACTTCCCGCGGAGACTGCTGGAGTGAGAGATTAGGCGTTTGTGAGCGACGGCGAATTGGATCTGATGAAGCTTTTGTTGCCCGGCAAGCCGCGCGATGGAAAGGCCTTCCGTGGCGAGAGCTCGAACCCCTATTGAAGGCGGGCGTTTGGTTAGCACCTTTCGAACCTCTGGCAGCTCGCCCGCTGCATTCCAGTTGCGCAAGTCTTAACACCAATCGCCGCGACTGCGGCGCAACATTCAGTCGAGAGCCTCGAAGCTCGCGCGGCGTCGGGTTGTAGACGTAGAAGTCGTGATGCAACGTTCGTAATGCGAAGCCTTGAACCCTATCGAAAGTGCGCGTCAGCGCCAAACTTGGAGTGAATCGTGGTCAAGAAAGGTGTATCGTTGAAGTCGCGGATTGAAAGGCCAACGGCCTCGATTCCAGATGATGATCCCTATCTATGGTTGGAACAGATCGAAGGCGAGCGTGCGCTCGGATTCGTCGAACGGCAGAACCGGCTGACGCTGGACAAATTCGGTGGACCTGCTTTCGAACCCGATCGTGACACGCTCGCGGCGATCTACGACCGGCCGGACAACATCCCCTATGTCAGCCGGTGCGGCGGCCTGCTCTCCAATCTCTGGAAGGATGCCGGCAATCCGCGCGGGCTGTGGCGGCGGACCACGATGGACTTCGCAAAGGCGAGCCTGCCCGGGAAACCCTGCTCGACATCGACGAGCTCGCCCGCCGGGAGGACGCAGACTGGCTCCTGAACTGGTCGAGCTCGCGGCCGGGCGCGGCGCAGGTGATCCTGGGCCTGGCGCGCGGCGGCAGCGACACCGTGAGCTTGCGCGAGTTCGACCGCAACACCAAAAGCTTTATGCCCAACGGGTTGCTAGTGGCGGAAGCCAAGGGCGGCGCAGCCTGGGTCAAGCCGATACCGTGCTGTTGTCCAGCGCCTTTGGCGAGGGCATGGTGACAAGTTCGGGCTATGCGCGGACGGTGCGGCCGTGGCGACGCGGCGAGCCGATCGAATGCGCACGCGTGGTGTTCGAAACGACGCCCCATCGCATGAGCGCCTATTGCCACGTCGACTTCACCGCTGAGACCCCACGGGTCTGGTTCATCGACCGGCTGGACTTCTTCAACTTCGACGTCTGGCTCGGCACCGAAGATGGGGCAACCGTCAAGCTCGATCTTCCCTCCGACATCTGGCTGCAGATTCGCCGCGACTGGTTCGTGATCAAGCTGCGCTCGGTCTGGACGATCGGCGGCGTGACGCACGCGCCGGACACCGTGCTTGGCATCTCGCTATCGGCCTTCCTCGCCGGCGACCGCAATTTGCGGTGGTGCTCGCACCAGACCCGCGCCGCGCTTTGCAGGGTTTCTTCTGGGCCCGACGGCAAGCTCCTTCTCTCCCTTCTCGACGAGTTGCGGCCAATGTTCGAGATCTGCACGCCGTCAGCGGCGGCCTGGAGTCGCGAGACGCTGAGCGAACTTCCCGGGATCGGCGTCATCGAGGTCAGGCGCTTCGATTCCCATGAGTCCGAGAGCAATGGCGACCCGCTCGCCAATGCCCAGGATCCGCTGACGCCCCCGTCCCTGATGCTGCTCGAGCGAGGCATCGCGAGCCCGACGGTGCTGAGGCCGGCGCCGAAGACATTCACGTCCGAGGGGCTCCTGGTCACTCAGCACGGAGCGATCTCGATCGATCGCGCGCGCATTCCTTATGTGCAGACCGGTCCCACTGGGGAGACAGGTGATGCGCCGGTCTACATGACCGCCTATGGCGGCTTCGGGCTCTCGGTGAAGCCCTTGCTACAATTCGTCGCTCGGCAAGCTGTGGCTGGAGCGCGGCGGCACAACGGTGCAGGCCAATTTGCGCGGCGGCGGCGAATTCGGCACGCGCTGGCACGATGCTGGCCGGCTCGCCGGCAAAAAACTGTCACACGATGATTTTGCCGCCGTGGCCGCCGATCTTGTTCGCCGCGGCGTAACCAAGCCGAAGCGCATCGGGGCGCAAGGCGGATCGAACGGCGGCATCCTCATCACCAACATGCTGAGACGATACCCGGAACGCGTCGGCGCGCTGTTCTGCACCATCCCACTGATCGACATGCGCCGCTACAGCAAGCTGCTCGCTGGCGCGAGCTGGATCGCGGAATATGGCGACCCCGATAAGCCTGCGCAGTGGGAGTGGCTGAAGACTTATTCCGCCTATCACAACGCAAAGCGCGGCCAGCCCTACCCGCCAATCCTGATCGCGACCACGCGGCGCGACGATCGCGTCCGTCCCGGGCACGCGCGCAAGATGGCGGCAAAGCTCCAGGTCATGGGCTATGAAGCTTATTTCTACGAGCCGGCGGCGGCGGACACGGGTATGGCGAGGACAACAAGGAGCGCGCCGGCTTCGATGTGCTTGGCTTTGAATTTCTGAAGAGCAAGATTGGCTGGCAGAACGGGGAGGCGTCAGCGAGCTAACGCAATTTCTCAATGACGTGCGATATCGACCAGGGGGCAAACTGACCGACGTCCTCAACTCCCGCACGACCGATTCGAGATCCTGCGCGCTTAAACCAACGCATGGTGGAGTTCCGTTTCTCTTCACCAACTCTATGGCCTCACCTTGCCTCACGGATGACTGTTGCCGCTGTGCGCGTCGTATCGTTCGCGGCCCGCTCTAAGGATTGAGGTTCACGAGCTGCCCGAGGCGTTTGCGTCCATCTAAGCGTAGACCTGTCGGCTCGGCGTGCGGCTGATTACGGGTCCGGCAACAGCTCTGCAATCTGCACCGCGTTGAGCGCAGCGCCCTTGAGCAGCTGGTCCGCCGCCACGAACATCGAGATCGAATGCCCCGGAGGGGTCGCTGAGGTCCTTGCGGATGCGGCCGACCAGGACGTCGTCCTGGCCCGAGGCGTCGATCGGCATCGGGAAGTAGTTCTTGGCACGGTCGTCGACGACCTTGACGCCGGGCGCTCGCGCCATGATGGCACGGACCTGATCCTCGCTGATCGGCTTCTCGCATTCGAAGGTGATGGCCTCGCAATGAGCCCGCAGCACCGGCACGCGCACGCAGGTGACGCCGATCGCGATCTTGTCGTCCTCGAAGATCTTGCGGGTTTCGTTGATGACCTTGGTCTCTTCGTCGTTGTAGCCGGTGTCAGGGGCAATCGCGGTGTTGTGGTTGAAGAGGTTGAAGGCGTAGGGATGCGGCATCACCTTCGGCGTATAAACCTGCCCGTTGAGGTTGGCGCGGGTGGACTCGACCAGCTCGTCCATCGCGGCAGCGCCGGCGCCGGAGGCCGCCTGGTAGGTCGAGATGATCACGCGCTTGATGCGGTTGCTCTGATGGATCGGCCACAGTGGCACCAGCGCGGTGATGGCGGCGCAGTTCGGGTTGGCGATGATGCCCTTGTGGTCGCGGATGCGGTTCGCATTGATCTCCGGGATCACTAGCGGCACGTTCGGGTCCATGCGGAAGGCGGAGGAGTTGTCGACGACGACGGCACCCGCCTTGACCGCGATCGGCGCGTACTTCTTGGAGATGCTGCCGCCGGCGGAGAACAGGGCGATGTCGACGCCTTCGAAGGCGCGTTCGGTCAGCTCCTCG
>NZ_JBVVOU010000079.1:0-4090 GCF_055807635.1 Bradyrhizobium sp. Kon56
GCCCTCTTTCATTCGAGGGTGAGGCGACCAAGCAAAGCTCGGGCGAACAAGCCGCGAGAGGGCGAAGGTGTGTCTGCAATGAAAGCGCGAGCTAAAGGAGCGACGGTGCTGTCCACAAACGCCGTCATTGCGAGCGCAGCGAAGCAATCCAAAGTCTTTCCGCGGTGGGATTTCTGGATTGCTTCGCTGCGCTCGCAATGACGATGTCGAAGCAGGTATGCCAGAAGCTCCAGTCTCGTCGGCTCTGCGCAGCAGCGTCAGAACGCTGCTGCGCGTCCGGGACAAGAGCGAAGCGCTTACAAATACCGCGTCAGCTCTGCTTTGGCCTGACCGTAGACCGCGTCCTCGATCTGGCTGCGCGTGATACCGATGTCGCGCAATGCGCGGTCATCGAGGTCGTTCAGCGTCTTGACCGCGGAGCGGCGCTCCAGACTGTCGAACAGCGCATAGGCGCCGTTGGCCAGCTTGCGGAAAAATCCGTTTGACGAGGATGAGCGTAAACTCCGCCCGGCGGTCTGCGAGATCGTGGTCATTGTCCTTCTCCGGCCTGTTGTCCACGCGGCGAAGCGGATGCCGTTGGCGCAAGCGCCTGAGCGCATGCACCTCATTTGCCATTGGATTGCTCTCGCTCTCCTCGGCTCAATCGTGAAGCTTGATGGAACTTAAATGCTCCAGTACACTACTCGGAGCAAGTGAAACATTGCTCTCGGTGCAATAATGTCCAAGTTCGAGTACGTGAAGCTTGCGGATGCCATTGCCTCGGATATCTCTAACGGTACGTTAAGGCCCGGCGACCGGCTGCCGCCGCAGCGCAATTTTGCCTATGACCGCGGCATCGCGGTCTCGACCGCGAGCCGGGTTTATACGGAGTTGCTCCGCCGCGGCCTCGTCGTCGGCGAGGTCGGCCGTGGCACCTTCATCTCCGGCGACATCAGGCGCGAGGTCGAGGCGCTGAGCGAGCCGCGCGACGCGCGGATCGATTTCGAGGTCAATTACCCGCTGCTGCCGCAGCAATGGGCAATGATCGCCAAAAGCCTTGCGGGCCTCGAGCGTGTCGACGCGCTCGAATCCGCATTGCGCGTCTCCACCAGCACCGGGACCAAGAGCGCGCGCAATGCGGCCGCCGCCTATCTCGCGCGCAAGGATTTTGCGCCGCAGGCCGAACAGATCGTCTTCACCGCGAACGGCAAGCAGTCGCTCGCGGCCGCCCTCGCAGCCCTCGTTCCCACCGGCGGTCGCTGCGGCGTCGAGGCGCTGACCTATCCTTACGTCAAGAGCATCGCCGCGCGGCTCGGCGTGACGCTGGTCCCGATACCGATCGACGAATTTGGCGCGCGCCCCGATGCCATCCAGAAGGCACATCGCGAGGCGCATCTGTCGGCATTGTATCTCCAGCCCATCATCCAGAACCCGCTCGGCGTCACCATGAACGCCACGCGGCGCGCCGACATCATGCGCGTCGCCGAGAAGCTCGATCTCACCATCATCGAAGACGCCGTCTACGGCTTCCTGGCCGATGACACGCCGCTGGCCGCGCTCGGCCCCGACCGCTGCATCGTGATCGACAGCCTGTCCAAGAAGGTCGCCCCTGGCCTCGCGCTCGGCATCCTGGTCGCGCCGCCTCGATTGCGCGAGAACGTGATGAGCGCGGTCCGCACCGGCGGCTGGATCGCGTCCGGTCATGCGCTGGCATCCGGACAGCGACTGATGGCAGACGGCACCGTCGCCGAGCTGACGCGGTTGAAACGCATCGACGCCGCGCGCCGCCAGCAGACCGCGGCAAGGCTGCTCGCCGGCTACCAGCTCGCCGCGGATCCGCGCTCCTATCATCTCTGGCTCACGCTGCCGGCGCACTGGCGCTCGCAGACCTTCGTCGCCGCGGCAGCCCGGCGCGGCATCGCGCTGACACCGTCCTCGACCTTCGCGATCGCCCATGGCCACGCACCGAACGCAGTGCGGCTCGCCCTCGCTCCGCCTTCGTTCGAGCAGCTCGATTCCGGTCTGCGCACGCTCGTGTCGTTGCTCGGCACCAAGGAAGAGGATTTCGACTCGACGGAGTAGCGCGCACTTGCCCCAAGCTCAGGCCGCCGGCCATTCCGCGATGAAGCCCCTCGCCTTGTAAGGCTCGATCTTGTCCCATTCATGCAGCATGCGGCGGCAAAATTCGGGATCGGTGTGCCAGAGCGCGCGCGACGTCGCAAAGCTGTCGACCGTGAGCAGCATTTTCTCGACCTCCGGCCAGTGCCGGTGCAGCGTCATCGGATAACGCCGCGCGGTCCAGGTGTTGCCGAGGCAGATCACGCGGCGGACATTGTGCAGCCCGAGCGCCGCGTCGATGATCGGCAGCGAGAGGATCACGTTCTCGCCGGTGTTTAGGGCACGATGCTCCTCGAGGATTCGGTCGGCCGGAATGCCCGCCGCGACCATCGCCGCCTTGATGATCGTGCACTCGGATTGCTCCGAGCCCGCCGTCACGCCGCCGCTGACAATCGACCAGCGAAAATAGCCCTGGCGCCACAGTCGCCCCGCCGTATCGGCCCGCAGCGCCACGTCCTCTCGGGTGCCGAACATGAACAGGAGGTCCGCCGGCTGCAGCGGCGTCTCGATGAGATGGGCGCGGTTGATCTCGGAGATCTCATCCGCCGAAGGCCTCCGCGTGCTGCGATCCAGGGTTGACATGGCAGCACGATGCGACACCGCCGCAACGGCGCGAAGTCACGTTTGATTGCGGCCGCCCATCGCACCAAAGGCAAGGCATTTAGGGCAGCAACGCTCTCGGCAGGCGATCGAAGCTGTAGCTCCGCGGCTGGTTACGCCGGACGAAACCGCCGATCTGCCAGGCGAACAGCGCGGCAAAACCGATGATGAACAGCGCGCCGGCGAATTCGCCGATCGCGAGCGCGCGGACCAGGAGCCCCGTCATCGCCACCGCAAGCACCGCAAGAAAAGCCAGTATTGTCGCGTAGGTCCTGTGGCCAAGGCCCGCGGTCAATTCGGCGCGGCTGCCGGCCTGCGCCATGCGCGCGTGCAGCGCGACGATGAAGTTGCGAAAGCCATTGTCCTGCGGCGCCATCAGGGCCGCGGTCTGCCAGCTCGTCGACAGGATCGCGATGCGGCCGCCATTGGCATGGCTGACATCGGCGCGAAAGCGGTGCTGCTGCATCGACACCGGGCGGAACGACAGCCGGATTGCACTGATCTCGCCATAACGCCACAGGCCCGAACGGCCGCCGATGTGCCAGGACAGCCCCTCCTCCGTCAGCTCGAAGCGATGCGCCGAGCCGATCAGCGACGCCTTGTAGGCATAGCTCGCACCCGCAGCTATCTCAGCTCCCGAATCCCGCATCTTCACAATCGATCCTATCCGGGCGATCCACTCTGCGATCCGCTTGCGTGAGCGCCCTGCCCCATCCTACAAGCGAGCCATGGCTGAGACGATTTTTTTTCCGCGCCGCCTGATTCTCGGCGCCGCCGTGATCTCCGGCGTGCTGCTCGCGCTCGCCGTGCACATGCTGGGCGCGCGCTACGGGCTCGACCTCGGCGGCCTCTGGCACTCGGACACGCACGAGTTCATACCGGCGGGCGCGGCGATCGCCTGGTGGCTGATCGCCTCCGTCGGCTTCTCCGGCGGCTATTTCACGGCGACATTGATGCAGAGCGCCGTCTCGGGCCAGATCCCGCAACGGATGCGACAATTCCTGATCGCGGTCGGCGTGCTGCTGCTTGCGGGTGCTGGCCAGGTGGCCTCGGCGCCGAGCCCGGTGCCGACGGTCTCGGGCGTGCTGGCCGGAATTGCCGCGCTGGGCCTCGGTGCTGTGATGGCGTTCTGCGGCGCGCATTTCGCACTGCGCCGCGGCTAACCTCAGGCGGTTGCGCGCAACGGCGGTCGGTCCAGCATGATCGCGACATCGGAAGCCGGCCGCGGCTTGCTGAACAGATAGCCCTGCGCCTGGGTGCAGCCTTCGCGCCGGAGCAGCTCGAGTTGCCCGTCGTTCTCGACCCCCTCTGCCGTGGTGACGATGCCGAGGCTGCGGCCGAGGCCAGTCACGGCACGGATGATCGCCATGGAATCCTCGCGCGTCGCGAGTTC
>NZ_JBVVOU010000080.1:0-3940 GCF_055807635.1 Bradyrhizobium sp. Kon56
ATCTGGCGAGGTTGCGCAGCGACTTGCCGGCCCGGATCGCAGCGTCTCCCGCCGGCAATGTCGAAATCTACACGCGCAAGGTCGAAGCGGGCTATCGCCAGTTCTGGCGCGACTATTGTGCCGCGGCTGTCGAAGGCAGCGAGGTTGCGTAGGGGACCGGCAGCGCCGGGCCGCTGAGCCCCGGGAAATCCCGGGGGTGTCACCGTGCCAGCTGACCGGCAGGTCGGGCTTGCGAATCAGTTAGACTCTGCCCCGGGCCATCTTCCGGAGAGACACCTTGCAGAGCAGCGGCGGCGCGCGCGCATTCCAGAACGCGCAATTGCAGAAGAAATTGATGAAGCAGGCGGACGCCGTCCTCTCCGCCGCGGCTACCGCCTATGGCCAGGGCCGATATGCTGAGACTGAAGCACTCTGCCGGGAGATCCTTAAAGCGCTGCCCGATCATGTCGACGCTCTGCACCTGCTCGGCATGTGCGCGCATGACGGCCGGCGCCTGGAGGAGGCGCAACAGCTGCTCAAGCGCGTGATTGTGCTCGATCCGCGCCTGCACGATGCCCATAACAACCTCGCGACCGTGCATTTCGATCTCGGCAATTACGAGGAGGCGCGGCGGTGCCAGGAGAGGGCCATCGCGCTAAAGCCGAATTTTGCGGTCGCGCTGACCAACCTCGGCAACACGCTGATGCATCTGGGGCAGTACGAACAGGCGCTCGAGCTGCATGAGCGCGCCATCAAGATCAAGCCGGATTATGCCGACGCGTTCTGCAATCGCGGTATGGTCGAGATTGTGCTTGGACAGATCATGCGCGCCAAGGAAAGCTTCGACCGCGCCCTGCTGTTTCAGCCCCGTCACGCCGAGGCTATCGTCGGCAGCGGCATGGTCAGCATGGAGCTGCGGCACCACGACGAGGCGGCCGCCAAATTTGCCATGGCGCTGGCGATCAAGCCCGGCTCGCCGAGGATCGTGGCCCAACGCGGGCGGCTCAGTTACGAGTTGCAGCGCCTGGAGCCCGCGCTTGCGGATTTCGAGGCGGCGCTTGCGATCTCGCCCAAGCTCGAGCTGGCGCTACGCGGCAAGGCCCAGGCCTGCCTCGTCATGGGAAAGACCGCGCAGGCGATGGCAGCCGCAACGGCCCTGATCGAGCAAAATCCGCGCTCCGAGGTGGGGCTGGCGCTGATGGGCTTCTCTTATTCGAACCAGGGGGACATGGACGCAGCGATCGAGTATCTCGATCGCGCGCTGGCAGTCCGGCCGGACTATGGGGATGCGATCAGAGGAAAGATCTTCCTGGAGGACTACCGCGCCGAGGCCGATTTCGTGGTCCAGCAGGCGGTGCGAAAATCCTGGTGGGACCAGATCGGCTCCAAGCAGCCGCGAAGGGAGTTGCCGAAGCGGCCGCTGGACCCGGAAAAGCGGATCGTGGTCGGCTATGTCGCTGCCGAATTCCGGCAGCACTCCGCGGGGCTCACGCTGCTGCCAGTGCTGCGCCATCATGATCACACTAAATTTGAAATCATCTGCTACTACTCATGGCCGGGCGCGGACGAGTACACCGCCATGTTCAAATCATTGGCCGACGTCTGGGTCGATGCCTGGGGGCTTTCGGACGACGAACTCGCCGATCGTATCCAGGCCGACAATGTCGACATCCTGATCGACGTTTCGGGCCACACGACCGGTAACAGGCTGCAGTGTTTTGCGCGTAAGCCGGCCCCGATCCAGGCCACTGGCTTCGGACACGCGACGGGCACAGGCATGCCGATTATGGACTACGTGCTCGCGGATCCCATTTTCATTCCGCCGTCGGTTCGGCATCTGTTTGCCGAGAAAATCTACGATCTGCCGTGTCTGATCACCATGGAGCCTGTCTCGGATCTGGCGCCTTCGGAGCTGCCGATGCTCCGCAACGGCTACGTCACCTTTGGCGTGTTCAACCGCATCTACAAAATATCGGATGATGCGATCCGTGTGTGGTCGCGCATCATGCGGGAGTTGCCGGGATCGAAGATGGTCCTCAAGCATGGTCTGCTCGACGATCCCCTGCTGCGCGATAGTCTGGTCGCGCGTTTCCTCGCGCAGGGCGTTGTCGAGGAGAACATCACCTGCCTCGGCACCACCTCGCGCGACGACCATCTGGCGGCTTTCGCCCAGGTCGATATGTCCCTCGACACGTTCCCGCAAAATGGCGGCATCAGCACCTGGGAATCTCTCTACAAGGGCGTTCCCGTCGTGGCCAAGCTCGGCATCGGGGCCTCCTCGCGTGCCGGCGCCTCTATCGTGACTGCCGTCGGCCTCGGCGACTGGGTGGCCGAAGATGACAATGGCTATGTCGAGATTGCTCGCAGGTTTGCGTCACAGCCCGATTATCTGGCGAAATTGCGCACGGAATTGCCGGCCCGGATCGCGGCTTCGCCCGCCGGCAATGTCGAGACCTACACGCGGGAGCTCGAGGCGGGTTACCGAAAGTTCTGGCGCGACTATTGTGCCGCCGCCGCGGATAACGCTGACGTTGCGTAGGCGAGGCCCGGGTTGGGCACCGGCATCTTCCGGGGGATTGCCGGGCCGCCTAAACCGGCGGCTCTGGCCGCGAATCAGCTAGAATCGTCTCGGGCATCCTCCGGAGAGAATCCTTGCAGAGCAGCGGCGCCGGCGCGCGCGCGTTCCAGAACGCGCGATTGCAGAAGAAATTGAAGAAGCAGGCGGACGCGATCATTTCGACCGCGAATGCGGCCTATGGCCAGGGCCGGTATGCGGAGACCGAGGCGCTCTGCCGCCAGATCCTGAATGAACTTCCGGAGCATTTCGGCGCCTTGCACCTGCTTGGCTTGGGCGCGTTCGCGAGCCGACACTTCGAGGCAGCGAAACAGGCCCTCAAATATGCCGTGACGGTCGACCCACGCTCGGCACAGGCTTTTTCCGATTTGGGAGCCACGCATTTCGCACTTGGGGAATATGAGGACGCGCGTACGTCCCTGGAGAGAGCCATCGCGTTGAAGCCCAGCTTCCCGATGGCCTTGGCCAATCTCGGCAATACCTTGTTGCATCTAAACCGCGTCGAGCAGGCTATCGAACTGTACGATCGCGCGATCGGGCTGAAGCCCGATCATGCCGATGCGCTTTGCAATCGCGGCCTGGCAGAGGTCGCGCTGCGCCAGCTTGATCGCGCCAAACAGAGCTTCGAGCGCGCACTGTTGTTTCAGCCGCGAAACGTCGAGGCGCTCGTCGGCAAAGGTTTGGTCAATATCGAGCTCAAAAACTTCGACGAGGCCAAAGGCGCGCTGGAGGCGGCGCTCGCGATCAGGCCAGGCTCGGCGAAAATCCTGGCGAACCGTGGACGGCTCAATCTTGAGACGTCGAGGTTGGAACAGGCGGCGGCGGATTTCGACGCGGCCCTTGCGCTTGCGCCCAAGCTCGAGGTGGCTTGCAGGGGAAGGCACAAGTCGCGCTCGCCATGGGAAACACGGCGCAAGCGATTTTAGCCTGCACCATGTTGCTGGAGGAATATCCACGCTCAGCGATCGCGATGGCGCTGCTGAGCGCTTGTTTTGCAAATCAGGGAGAGATCGCATCGGCGATCGAGCTTCTCGATGCGGCGCTGGCCATTGTGCCGGATGCATCCTTGATCGGCCGGAAGATCTTCTTCCTCGACTATCTCTCCGAGGCCGATTTCGCGGTTCAGCAGGCCGCACGAAACTAGTGGTGGGACGCGATCGGCTCGAAGTTGCCGCGAAGGACTCTTGCCCCCCGGCAGCTTGATCCCGACAGGCGGATCGCGGTCGGCTATGTTGCTGCCGAGTTTTGGCATCACTCGGCGGCGTTCGCTCTGTTGCCGGTGCTGCGCCATCATGATCACGCCAGGTTTGAGATCGTCTGCTATTCGTGCTCGCCGGTAAGAGATGAGATGACCGCCGCATTTAGGTCCTCGGCGGATGTCTGGGT
>NZ_JBVVOU010000081.1:0-3646 GCF_055807635.1 Bradyrhizobium sp. Kon56
TTGAGCTTTGGCAAGGCGATCGACTCGTTGCTGTGTTCCGAAGTGCAACGTCGAATGAAGGTCGGAGCTAACGCGCGGCCCTGAATAGACGGCCGGTCTCGCCGCCGAGTTAGTTCGAGCATTGTGAGGCACCCCGGCGGCTGGTTGCCGACATGTCGCAGCGACGTCGTCACCGAGGCTCGCTACTGCGGTCCGGCGGTCTCTAAACGGCTCTTGCTCTGCCGCTCGCTTTGGTACGCCGTCTTCTTGTTCTTGCTTCTACATGTCGGAGCTTACTTCGAAGCTTCTCCACCTCTCTAAGCTCCTCCAGAAGCGCCTGGTGCCGTTCGTTCAGAACAGCACTAGAAAAAATCTGACGCGTACTCGACATGACATGCCTCAGAAAATGATTTGAAGTAAGAAGTCGACGAAAGCGAAAGAAAGAACACTCGACCGAAGCTCAATGAGCTGAAGCCGCAGCCGCCAGATGCTCCCAGTACTCTGCCTCTGCAAGCAGTTTCCAGCTTCTCTCAGGTTGGAGTGCGGCGGTCTGTCGGCACAGCAGCGCCATTGCACGCAGGCGGCGGGCAGCTTCCATTTCAACCTCCCATGTTTTCCCCAAACATATTTTTCATTTTTGCGATGGAGTCATCATGATTATATGAGATAATCAAATTTCTCATTTAATGGCGGTCAATTGGTTCCATTTGTAAAGCCGACCGGGAACTGCTTCCGGTTTAAGCTTCACATGGATTTCGAATGCTTGCTCGCCGGCCCCCGCTGCGCGGTAAAGCGAACGAGAAACTGCGCGGGACGGCAGCACGAGATGCGAAGCTTCATGCGCGAGCGTCGCAATGTCAGAAATCCCAACTGAGGACTCTTCTCTCCGCCCGCCAGGGCACGTGCCCCGGCTACCGAGCCAATAACCCTGCAGTTGGGTTGCGTCAGCGGTTTGGCTACGCGCTTCGCTCTTGGAGCGCACCACCCTTGAGTCCCGCGATGGTCCCACACTCTGGAACGTGCGCCGGGCGACAAGGATGGCTACTGCCCCCCATGACGATGACCAGCATCACATTGAAAGCCAAGTTCGCCACGTCACGGCGGGCGGACCTGGATCGCGTCGGGTGCGTAAGTTAATACTCACGCGCGACGCATTGCGAGGCTCTTGCTTTCATGCCTCGTCTTCGCAGGTAGGGCTGAGTTTGGCTCCAGTTGGCTCCCTGCGACTGTCGATCTACGCGAAGCAATGACCATCTCGCGGACGGAGTGCATCTGGGTAAAAGCCGTAGAATTCCGGAGTCGCCTCGCAAGGAGTGGCGCAAGAGCCTCCATCTTCTTGATTTTGATGCATTAATCATTAAATCCGGCGTATAAATAAATAAATAGACTGGCGCTTTAATTTAAAATAGGTTTGATTTAAACGGGAAGTGGATGATCGTGACGCTTCTTGGCCACGGTGGTCGCTTCTGAAGTGGGGAATATTGCAAAATCAATAATTGCCAAACGTGGCGGCCAAGCACCGGCCACGATGGGCAAGGGGGATACCGCTAGATCTTTCGCGTAACTTGGCAGCAGTTGATGGAGCTACGGTGGGCGGACCTATCGCCGTTCGAGCGAGCGCTACCAATTTGCGCGAATTGATTTTGCGGCGACGCTCTCTGCTCTGCATTGGCAGGCGAGGTTGCGAATGACCTGCACGCATTTTGTAGCAATGTTCACTCGGGCTCTGGAAATTTCGAATTCTTCTCCGTCAATTTTCGATTTTTCGATCCAGCCAAGTTTGCGGTTTGCAAACATGGCGGCTGTCAGGCGCGCGACCGTGCACACGACATTCGCTCGCAAGCTCGGAGCGGCTCTAGCCCTAATCAGGCTTGAGCGGCACGAAACGCTGAGCAGGACGATAGGCATGCTGAGCAGCTCGGCATCGTTCTTCAGCATAGGCAAGGCAACGGCCGATCATCCCCGCGCCATTGTGCAATTTGTGCCGGTCCGTGAATGCGGACGGCGCATCACCCAGAGGATTTAAGCTATGGCGACGCAGGCAACGGGCGGCGGCAGCACGGTTTCGTTCGGCAATACTCCGCAAGCCAACAACGACCTGTTCTCGTTTACGGAAGACGCCGGTAACATTCTCATCTTGAATGTGCTGGCAAACGATCTTGGCGGCGCGGCCAAGACGCTGTTCTCCCTGGACGACGGAACCAGCGCCTCCGCGTCCACCAAGACCTACGCACCGGCGGATTTGCTGGTCAAGGATGTGGCGTACAGCAGTGACGCCGCCGGAATCGCCGGAACCGGTGACCATAGCGCGCTCGGTGCGCGCATCTGGATCGAGTCGGACGGCACCGTCCATTACGATAAGGGCGACATCAACGTTCAGCTTCAAGCGCTGGCGGCCGGGCAGACGCTAACTGATACATTCACCTACGCGATCCAGCTGGGCAACGGCACGCTCAGTTGGGCGACGGTGACACTCCAGTTCAATGGCGCAAACGACCCGGTTGTTGTCACATCGAGTCCACAGAGCGGCTCGGTGGTTGAAGACGCAAATGCCACGCCCGATCTCTCGGATTCTCAGAGCGCCGCCGGTACTATCAGCTTCAGCGACGTGGATCTGAGCGATTCGCACACCGCGACGTTCGTCGCCGCGGCGGCCAATACTACTACGCTCGGCACCTTCTCGCTCGACCCCGTCAACGAGGCGGCCAATGCCGCCAACGGTGCCGTGCAATGGCACTACAATTTGAACAACGCGGCCGCGCAATACCTCGCTGCGGGCCAGACGGTCACCGAGAGCTTCGTGGTGACGATCAATGACGGTCACGGCTCGACAGCCACCCAGACAGTGATGGTCACGATCACTGGCACCAATGACGTCGTCTCAATAAGCTCTGGGGTCCAGAGTGGCTTGGTGGTGGAGGATGCCCCGGCGACGACGGATCCGTCGGATTCCCTGACCGCGGTCGGCACCATCAGCTTTACCGACGTTGATCTGAGCGACGGACATAGCGCGACGTTCGTCGCCGCGGCGGCTAATACTACTACGCTCGGAACCTTCTCGCTTGATCCCGTCAGCGAGGGCGCCAATGCCGCCAACGGCGCCGTGCAATGGCACTACAATTTGAACAACGCGGCCGCGCAATACCTCGCTGCGGGCCAGACGGTCACCGAGAGCTTCGTGGTGACGATCAATGACGGTCACGGCTCGACAGCCACCCAGACCGTGATGGTCACGATCACTGGCACCAATGACATCGTCTCAATAAGCTCTGGGGTCCAGAGTGGCTCGGTGGTGGAGGATGCCCCGGCGACGACGGATCCGTCGGATTCCTTGACCGCCGCCGGCACCATCAGCTTTGCCGACGTGGATCTGAGCGATTCGCATACCGCGACGTTCGTCGTCGCGCCGGCCAACACGACCACTCTGGGAACCTTTTCGCTTGATCCGGTGAGCGAGGGCGCCAACGCCGCCAACGGGTCTGTGCAATGGCACTACAGCTTGAACAACTCGGCCGCGCAGTACCTCGCGGCGGGGCAGAGCGTGGTCGAGCAGTATACTGTAACAGTGAGCGACGGCCATGGGTCCACGACCAGCCAGACCGTCACCGTCACCATCAACGGCACCAACGACGTGCCGGTGATCGGCGGCGTCTCCACCGGTTCGGTC
>NZ_JBVVOU010000082.1:0-3448 GCF_055807635.1 Bradyrhizobium sp. Kon56
AACTTCCGTCTCTGCATCACCTACTCCGGCTTCATGAAACACCTAATCTCGGTGTCCATCAAACCGGCAGCAGCTCAGGGGGGATTTTCGACCATCAGAGTGGCGATGAAACATCTCGGCGCGTCGCGTGAAACGCACCTGAATCATCATTCTCGAAATGGAACGCCCGACCGCTTTTCGCCCAAGGCCAACAGATCGATGGAAATATGAACAATCCTCCAATAAATTGCTGGGATTTGCCAAAATCGTCCCGATCGAGCAAAAAACCTGACTTCGATCAATTTAAGATGAGCTGGTTTCGTAATTCGGAGCATTAGGGCCTTCCAACCAGACTAGATAGTCTTAGGAGAGGTTTGAAGTGGACCCCGGAGCTGGGACCATGGATCGCCAAAGCTAAGGTGTGATCGGGCCTGCCTTGTCGTTCAAAATCAAGCAGCTTCCTGCTGCTGCATCTGCGTCTGCTGTGGGTATGTGGGCAACGCGTTTGCGTTGTCCACGCGAAGCGGCATATCCACAGTCCTCGCCGCCTCGATCCTTTCCATGCCGGCGCGCCATGCCACCATGGGAAACTGGTTGTTCATCGCCTGATGCGGGCGGCGATGATTGTAAAATTTCATCCATGATCCGATGCCGTCGCGCGCTTCGGGCCCGTCAGCATAGGATTTCAGATGCACTTCCTCATATTTGATCGAGCGCCACAGCCGTTCGATAAAAATGTTTTTCCATGAAACGACCGCGTCCATCGAAACTGCGATGCCTGCAGCCTCGAGTCTGCCGGTGGACGCTGAACTGGTGAACTGCGCGCCCTGATCGGTGTTGAATATTTAGGCGTGCCATGCTGCGCCAGCGCTTCGTCCAGCGGCGCGATGCAAAAGCCCGTATCCATGGTGTTCGACAGGCGCCAGGCCAGAACTGCTCGGCTGGCCCAGTCGATGATCGCAACCAGATACAGAAAGCCCTGGCCATCGGAATATAGGTGATGTCGCTGGCCCAGACATGATTGGGCTCGGTGATGCCGACGCCGCGCAAAAGGTAAGGATAGATCCTGTGGCCGGGCGCGGCCTTGCTGGTGCCGGGACGCGGGACCAGCGCCTCGATCCCCATCACGCGCATCAGCCGTTGCACGCGCTTGCGGTTGATGCCGTGGCCTGCCAGGTTGAGTTCGAACACTATTCGTCGCGAGCCGTAGAACGGCCACCTCAGATGCAATTCGTCGATCCGCCGCATCACGGCCAGATCGTCGGTGCTGGTTACTGGCGCGGGACGGTAGACGCCCGAACGCGCCAGATTCAGCAGCTCACATTGCCGGCGAACCGGCAAATTCTTGCCAGGCCGCACGACCATCGCCCTGCGCTCGGGGACACTCATCGCCCGGGCCTCTCGGCCAAGAAATCCCTTTCAACCGTCAACTGGCCAATCTTGGTATAAAGCTTTGCCGTCTCCCGCTCATGCTCCTCCTCGCCATCCCCCGAAGCACTCGCGCCGCGCGCGAAACGGCTCGCCAAATTGTCGAGAACCTGCTTCTTCCAGCCATAGATCTGGTTCGGGTGAACGCCGTGCCGCTTCGCCAGCTCCGGCACCGTCGCGACCTCGCGCACCGCCTCCAGGGCAATCTTGGCCTTGAATGCGGCATCAAACTTCTTGCGTGATTTCGTCATATCCGTACTCCGTCCGTTGAGACTGAGCAGGACGCTTCACACCTTAACTTTGGTCCTATTTCCGGGGTCCACCTCAGTTATCGGCGCCCCCAAAAGGGCTGTGTAACAAGGTGCTCGTTGAAGCGAAAAGCTCGTGCCGGCAGGCCTACTGGCCTTGGATTCATGGAAATTCAGAAAGGACACTTTGATGTCTCGGAAGGTCATCGTCACGTGCGCAATTACTGGAGGCAATACTGCAGTCCTTGCGGAGCATCCGGACATTCCCAAGACCCATCGCAAATTGCGGATTCGGCGCTGGAGCCGCGAAGGCAGGAGCTGCGGTCGTTCACATCCATGTTCGCGACCCAGACACTGGAGTCGGATCGAACCGGTTCGAGCTCTATGAACAGGTCGTGAAAAGCTCCGGGACGGGCCATGTGCGAGTAGGATTGGAAGACAATATTTATCTTCCTAGTGGTGTTCTTGCATCAAACGCCCAACTTGTGGAGAATGCGGTCGGCATTATTGAGCGCATGGGAGCTAGCGTGGCGACACCGGCCGAAGCCCGGAAGCTTCTCGGCGTTGTGAAGCGCGCCTAACCGCAGCTTGATTCCAGCGTGCTGGCGCGCACGCTGGAATCCCCCGCCGCTGCGCCCATTGTCCACGTATGGCCGAACCCCGAACGCAACATTTGCGCTCTCCTGCAGGACGGAGATTTGGGATCTATCGGACAGCGGCGCGCGAGTGAGTTAGTCTCTCCGTGGCCGCGGCGCCATAGCCCGACGGTCGGCGAAGTAACGGCAGGTACCGCTTTCGAGTTTCGCTAAGTGCGTCAAACGAGCTCAAAGCGAATTGTGTTGTCGATGATCACGACCTCCTCCGCTAGCAGCCCCTAAACTGCCCGGAAATGTGTCTTAGAGCGAAGCACGTTAATCGCGAAATCTTCCGCGCGCATGCCGAACTGCACGAAAGGACCTCGTCGATAGCAGTGGACTGGTTTCGCACCCCGGCCGCCCTCGTCGGCCCCAATTTCTTCGCCCCCACGGCAACCGCCCGTAGCTCGCGCTCAGCAGCACTGTTCGAATGCAAAGCCGTCCCGCATCAAGGAGGCGGCTAAATGCATCCCAGCCGCTGAGGCAGTAATTGATCGCTTTGGTTGCGTCGTGTTCCTGAAGAGCTTGGCGCGCTGCGCGCGCAACCACGCCTCCAACTCGATCAGGAGAGGGCGGCTGCGCTTCTGGCGCAAAGCAAAAGCTCCTTCGCAATCAGGCCATGATCTGCGCGCTTGATGGCGAACAGAACATCGATGCGCTTGACTGCCTCGGCGTAAGCCACCAGCGATGCTTTCAATTACCCACAAATTCGCCGCCGACCGTGGCGCCCAGCGCGATGTCGGTGAGGCGTGACAGCCCGCGTCACATGACGGCATTCCCAGGCGGCGGATCGCTGGCGCGGGTGAGATAACCGCCGAGCCGGGCGATCTTGATCAGATAGTGCGAGAGCATTTCCTGTCTTGCTTTTGGTTTGTCGTTGACGAGGCGATCGAGCACGCCGATTTCAGTCGCAGTCAACGCGAGGGTTGGCGGCGCGTCTGGCGCAGAACGGTTAAGCATCGTATCGAGAAAACCCGCCAACTCAGGATGCAAAACAGCGAGATCAGATTGGTCAGACCCTGGGCCGGTCCTGAGCTTCGATTCCTCAGCTTTGCAGCCCGATTTGAGGATCTTGTGGAACGTACGCATACGACGAAGGCCGCCTGATTGACACATGCGCGCGAGCGCGGCGAGTTCTACGATGGCGTTGCGTGAAGG
>NZ_JBVVOU010000083.1:0-2867 GCF_055807635.1 Bradyrhizobium sp. Kon56
GTAACCGGCATGAGGGCCCCACCTCGCCGTCGCGAGGTTCGCCTGCGATACAGCTTGGCATGAGCTGATCGGTGGAGGTGCAACGATGGCAAATGCCATGCTTGATGCCAGGCAGGAAGGCGACTCGTATCGTCGCATTGAGGTGATCACCGGGCACCGCGGGCGCCGACGATGGACGGGCGAGGAGAAGGCCCGGATCGTGGCGGAGAGCTTTGAGGCTGATGTCAACATTTCCGAGGTGGCGCGCCGCAACGGCGTTGCCCGCGGGCTGCTCACGGTGTGGCGACGCCAGGTTGCGGCGGCGTTGGTCGGCAAGGCGCCGAGCTTCGTGCCGATCCACGTCGAGGCGGAGAGCGGAGGCGAGACAGCTGGCGAGCCCGCGCGTGTTTCGTCGGTACAGACGAGGTCGTCGGAGATCGCTGCGCCGGTCACCAAGCTCTCCGGGGTTATCGAGATCGAGATGAGCGGGGCGCGCATTCGGGTCGAGCCGGGAGTGGAGCTGGCGACGCTTTCGACGGTGCTGGCGGCGCTCCGAGGCGGCCGGTGATTGCGTTACGATCCGACCTCAAGGTGGTGTTAGCGACACAGCCGGTCGATTTCCGCAAGTCGGTGCACACGCTGTCGGCGTTGGTGAGCGAAGCGCTGCATGCGAATCCGTATGCGGCGACGTCTTCGTGTTCCGCAGCAAGCGCATGGACAGAGTGAAGCTTCTGGCGTGGGACGGCAGCGGCATGGTCCTGGTGACGAAGTGGTTGCACGAGGGACGCTTCACCTGGCCGCCGATCCGCGACGACGTGGTGCATCTGAGCGCGACGCAGCTCGCGATGCTGATCGACGGGCTTGAGTGGACGCGTGTCTCACCCAAGCCTGTGAAGCAGCCGGCCGTTGTCGGCTGAGAGGTGGGGATTTCGCTGGAGCCTATGGCGCGCGGATGTATCGTCTGGTCATGGCGATTCGCCCCGACGCTCTCCCGACCGATCCGTCAGCTCTGACCGAGATGGTGCTCGCGCTTGACGCCGAGAACGAGAAGCTGCGTGTGGCGATGCAGACGCTCAAGGAGATGATCTTCGGGAAGCGCTCGGAGCGAGTTGCGGTGCTCGTGGACGAGCAACTCGCGCTTGAGCTGGGCGATCTCGAGACCGACGTTGCCTGTGCAGGCCAACGACGATGCGCCTGCGGCGAAGCCGCCCGGCAAGGTGCGCAAGAAGGCGCGCCGCAACATCGGCGCACTCCCAAAGCACCTGCCGCGCTGCGAGCAGGTGCTGGAGCCGGAGGCGACGGCCTGCCCGTGCTGCCAGGGTCGGCTCCACAAGATCGGCGAGGACGTCAGCGAGGTGCTGGACATCATCCCGGCGATCCTGCGGGTGCTGCGCACGATCCGTCCCAAATATGGCTGCCGCTGCTGCACCGATGGTGTGGTCCAAGCGAAGGTGCCGCCGCGCCTGATCGAGAGCGGCATGGCTTCGACCGCACTCGTGAGCCACGTGGTGGTCCCGAAGTTCGCCTGGTATCTGCCGCTGTACCGACAGGTGCAAATTCTGACCGGCCAGGGTGTCCATCTCGACCGGGCGACGCTGGCCGGCTGGGTGAAGCGTGCGGCCTGGTGGCTCAGGAGCCTCTATGAGCTTCAGTTGCGCACGATCCAGGCCTCGCCGCGCCTGTTCTGCGATGAGACGCCAATGCCGGTGCTCGATCCCGGACGACATCGTACCCGCATCTGCCAGTTCTGGGCACATGCCATGGATGACCGGCCATGGGGCGGCCCCTCGCCGCCGGCGGTTGCCTACGTGTTCGCCAACGGCCGCGGCACCGAGGAGATCGCCGGACAACTGAAGGGCTTTTCCGGCATTCTGCAGGTGGATGGTTATGCTGCCTACAAGGCGCTCGCCCGCGATCATGGCGGCGCGATCCAGCTCGCTTTTTGTCTCGCCCATGCTCGACGCAAATTCGTCGAGGTGTTCAAAACGACCCAGTCGCCGTTCGCGCGCGAGGCGATCGAACGCCTGCAGGCGGTCTATGCCATCGAGGCGGAGATCCGCGGCAGCACTGCCGAGCAGCGGCTGGCCGTCCGCTGCACCAGGAGCGCATCGTTGATGGCGGCGCTCAAGGCGCGACTGACCGCGATTGTCGACCAGCTCTTCTCCCAGTCGAAGCTGGCGGAGGCCATCAACTACGCGCTCAATCACTGGAACGGGCTGACGCTGTTCCTCCGCGACGGCCGCGTCGAGGTCGACAGCAATACGGTCGAGCGTTCAATGCGCCCGATTGCCATGGGAAGACGCAACTCGTTATTCAGCGGCAGCGAGGGCGGCACCGAGAGCTGGGCAATCCTGGCGTCGATCGTGAACACGGCAAAGCTCCATGAGCTCCATCCGCAGGCCTACCTCGCCGACGTGCTGGAGCGCATCGTCTCCGGGCGAACCAAGACCCATCAGCTGCACGAACTGCTCGCCTGGAACTGGAAGGCGGCGCACCAGCGCACCGCACAGGCCGCCGCATGAGCCCGCGTCGTCACAAGGCTTCGTCGTCGATGGCGGCCGCCGCGATGCCCCTTGCGGAGCTCGATCGGTTTGCAGGCTCGCGTCGATCGGCATCCTGCCGCCACCAGCATCCCCATGCTCGACGGTTATGTCGCCGCGATCGTGGCCGGACCGGTGTCGATGAGTCCGCTCGACTGGATCTGTCCGCTGCTCGCCATCGATGCCGATGCTTTCAACCACGGCGACACCCCGGAGTTCGCGGCGCTCTCCGCCGTCGCGCTGCGCCATAACGACATCAGCAACGTCCTTACGACCGCGCCCGACCAGTTCGAGCCGATGCACCAGCGCAACCCAATGGCGACGTCGATCCGCGACTCTGGTGTCAGG
>NZ_JBVVOU010000084.1:0-2815 GCF_055807635.1 Bradyrhizobium sp. Kon56
GAAGCCGCGCCGACCTCCGGCGTGCTGGCCGACCAGAGCCTGGAGCGTCCGCTGCGTCCGGGCGAAGTCTCGCTCGACGAGCTCGAGCGTGCCTTCCGCGACACCGCGATCGAAGTGCCGGTCCCGGTTGCCAAGGCCGAAGTCAAGGCGGAGCCTCCGCCTGCCGCTGAAGCCCCGGTGCCTGTTGCCAAGGAAGCCGCGAAGGAGACCAAGGCGAAGGACAAGGCCGCGCCGAAGAAGTCGATCGCCGACGAGGGCGCCGCCGAGGGAGCCAGCATCGCCAACCAGTCGATCCGCGTCAACGTGGATACGCTTGAGCATCTGATGATCATGGTCTCGGAGCTGGTGCTGACCCGCAACCAGCTGTTGGAGATCTCCCGCCGCAACGAGGACACCGAGTTCAAGGTGCCGTTGCAGCGGCTGTCCAACGTCACCGCCGAGCTGCAGGAAGGCGTCATGAAGACGCGCATGCAGCCGATCGGCAATGCCTGGCAGAAGCTGCCCCGCATCGTTCGCGACCTCTCGAGCGAACTCGGCAAGCAGATCGAGCTGGAGATGCACGGCGCCGACACCGAGCTCGACCGCCAGGTGCTCGACCTGATCAAGGACCCGCTCACCCACATGGTGCGCAACTCCGCCGACCATGGCCTGGAGACCCCGGCCGAGCGTCTCGCCGGCGGCAAGGGCGAGCAGGGCACCATTCGCCTGTCCGCCTATCACGAGGGCGGCCACATCATCATCTGCATCGCCGACAACGGCCGTGGCCTGAACACCGACAGGATCAAGGCCAAGGCGATCTCCTCAGGTCTGGTCACCGAGGCCGAGCTCGAGAAGATGAGCGAAGCCCAGATCCACAAGTTCATCTTCGCGCCGGGCTTCTCCACCGCGGCCGCCATCACCTCGGTGTCGGGACGCGGCGTCGGCATGGACGTGGTGCGCACCAATATCGACCAGATCGGCGGCACCATCGACATCAAGTCGGTCGCCGGTGAAGGCTCCTCCGTCACCATCAAGATCCCGCTGACGCTCGCCATCGTCTCCGCGCTGATCGTGGAAGCCGCCGGCGACCGCTTTGCGATCCCGCAGCTCTCCGTGGTCGAGCTGGTGCGGGCCCGCGCCAACTCGGAGCACCGCATCGAGCGCATCAAGGACACCGCGGTTCTCAGGCTGCGCAACAAGCTGCTGCCGCTGATCCATCTCAAGAAGCTGCTCAAGATCGACGACGGCGCCGTCTCCGATCCCGAGAACGGCTTCATCGTGGTGACGCAGGTCGGCAGCCAGACCTTCGGCATCGTCGTCGACGGCGTGTTCCACACCGAAGAAATCGTGGTCAAGCCGATGTCGACGAAGCTGCGCCACATCGACATGTTCTCGGGCAATACCATCCTGGGCGACGGCGCGGTCATCATGATCATCGACCCCAACGGCATTGCCAAGGCGCTCGGCGCCGCCGGCTCTTCGGCCCATGACATGAACAACGAGAACGGGACGCACAGCATCGGATCGGGCGAGCAGACCACCTCGCTGCTGGTGTTCCGCGCCGGCTCGTCCCAGCCCAAGGCGGTCCCGCTCGGGCTCGTCACGCGCCTGGAAGAGCTCCCGGCCGACAAGATCGAGTTCTCGAACGGCCGCTACATGGTGCAGTACCGTGAGCAGCTGATGCCGCTCGTTGCCATGGAGAGCGTCACCATCGCGAGCCAGGGCGCCCAGCCGATCCTGGTGTTCTCCGACGACGGCCGCTCCATGGGCCTCGTCGTCGACGAGATCATCGACATCGTCGAGGAACGGCTCAACATCGAGGTCGGCGGATCCTCCTCCGGCATTCTCGGCTCGGCCGTGATCAAGGGCCAGGCCACCGAAGTGATCGACGTCGGCCACTTCCTGCCGATGGCGTTCGCCGACTGGTTCACCCGCAAGGAGATGAAGCCGTCGCTGCACTCGCAATCGGTGCTGCTGGTCGACGATTCGGCGTTCTTCCGCAACATGCTGGCCCCGGTGCTCAAGGCCGCCGGCTACCGCGTCCGCACCGCGCCGACCGCGCAGGAGGGCCTGGCGGCGCTGCGCGCGCAGAGCTTCGACGTGGTCCTGACCGACATCGAGATGCCCGACATGAACGGGTTCGAGTTTGCCGAGACCATCCGCTCCGACAGCAATCTGGGCGCGATGCCGATCATCGGGCTCTCCGCGCTGGTGTCGCCGGCGGCGATCGAGCGCGGCCGTCAGGCCGGCTTCCACGACTATGTCGCCAAGTTCGACCGTCCCGGTCTGATCGCGGCGCTGAAGGAACAGACCGCGGGCGCCGCCGGTGCCTCCGAGCTGAGCCGCGCAGCCGCCTAAACCCCAGCGGGATGGATCAGGAGATACGCACATGACCAAGAAGACCCAGTCCGGCGAAGGCGCCATGGTCGAATACGTCACCGCGATGATCGGCGGCCAGCTGTTCGGCCTGCCGATCTCCCGCGTCCAGGACGTGTTCATGCCCGAGCGCGTCACCCGCGTGCCGCTGTCCTCGCGCGAGATTGCGGGCGTGCTGAACCTGCGCGGCCGCATCGTCACCGTGGTCGACATGCGCGCCCGGCTCGGCCTGCCCAAGCCCGAGGACGGCAAGATCCCGATGGCGGTCGGCGTCGATCTGCGCGGTGAATCCTACGGCCTCCTGATCGACCAGATCGGCGAAGTGCTGCGGCTCGCCGAGGACGGCATGGAAGAAAACCCCGTCAATCTCGACCCCCGCATGGCCAAGCTCGCCGGCGGTGTCCACCGTCTCGACGGCCAGCTCATGGTCGTCCTCGACGTCGATCGCGTCCTCGAGCTC
>NZ_JBVVOU010000085.1:0-2620 GCF_055807635.1 Bradyrhizobium sp. Kon56
GTACGCCTCCGATGGGGGCCGTCTTGCGTGAGGGTTGGTAATTCGCGAAGCGTGTGACCTTAAGTCTAGCTTTAAGGTCATCAGGCGATGCGGGTCGAGGTTTTAGGCGGGCTGGAGCGGCGGCGGCGTTGGTCGCAGGACGACAAGGCACGGATTGTCGAGGAGACGTTGGCACCGGGCGCGAAGGTAACTGAGGTTGCGCGGCGCAACGGAGTAGCGGCCAGCCTGGTGTTTACCTGGCGTCGACAAGCACGGACATCGGAACAAGTTGCACCATCTTTTACGCCGGTGCAGATCGCCGCCGTAGCGGCTTCGACTGAAGAAACTGCGAAGCTTTTGCCTACGGTTGATGGCCGAGTTCGCTCGGCGGCAGCCGCACGTACTGGATTGATAGAGATCGATCTCGGCAACCGACGGTGCATCCGGGTGGATGCGCACGTCGATCCGGAGGCGCTGGCGCGGGTCCTCGATGTGCTTGGACGCCGATGATTGCTGTACCAGGGAATGTGCGAGTGTGGCTGGCGACAGGCTACACGGATATGCGCAGAGGCTTTCCGTCGCTGGCCCTCCAAGTGCAGGAGGTGCTGCACAAAGAACCGCTCAGCGGTCATTTGTTTGTCTTCCGCGGTCGCCGCAGCGATCTTGTGAAGGTGATCTGGCACGATGGTCAGGGAGCCTGCTTGTTCACAAAAAAACTCGAGAGAGGAAAGTTTATCTGGCCATCGGTTGCCGGTGAAGCGGTAACGATCTCGCTGGCGCAGTTGAGCTATCTGCTGTCCGGGATCGATTGGCGCAATCCGCAAGAAACCCAGCGGCCGACGCGGGTCGGATAATCGTTTTGGGTTTGAATCTGATGCTCGATCTGATTCAATGGCGTCATGACATCGAAGCCGGACGACCTTCCTTCGGATCTCACGAGAGCCTACCTTGCTCTGCTGGCCGAGCGCGAGGCGTTGCAGGCTGAACGCGATGTGGCAGTCGCGGATGCCGCCAACGCGCGGGCGGAGCTATCGGACAGCGAGGTGCTGATCGCTCATCTTGAGCTACGGATCGAGAAGCTCAAACGCGAACTGCACGGGCAGCGCTCCGAGCGCACGGCGCGTTTACTCGAGCAGTTGGAATTGGAGCTCGAAGAACTCGCCACCACGGCGACCGAGAATGAGCTTGCCGCGCAGGCCGCAGCAGCGAAGACGCAGAACGTTCGCCCCTTCATGCGCAAGCGGCCGGTTCGCCAGCCATGGCCGGACGACATCGAACACGAGCGCGTCGTCATTGAGGCTCCAACGAGCTGCGCCTGCTGCGGTGGATCTCGGCTGGCGAAGGTCGGAGAGGATGTGACCAAGACGCTGGAGGAGATCCCGCGTCGCTTCAAGGTGATCGAGACGATACGCGAGAAGTTCACCTGCCGCGATTGCGAGAAGATCAGCCAGCCGCCGGCACCGTTCCATGCCACGCCGCGCGGCTTCATCGGTCCGCAATTGCTGGCGACAATGCTGTTCGACAAGTTCGGCATGCATATCCCGCTCAATCGCCAGAGCGTGCGCTTCAAGGCTGAGCGGATCGACCTGCCGCTGTCGACGCTGGCCGACCAGGTCGGCCACGGAACCTTCGCCGTCATGCCGCTGTTCCAGCTGATCGAGCGTCATGTGCTCGCGGCCGAGCGCCTTCATGGCGACGACACCACTATCCGCATCCTGGCGAAGGGCAAGTGCACGACCGGCCGGATCTGGACCTATGTGCGGGATGACCGGCCGTTCGCCGGGCCTGCGCCGCCGGCGGCGGTCTATTATGCCTCGGGCAACCGACGGGGCGAACATCCTCAGAAGCATCTGGCCGCCTTCGCCGGCATTCTGCAGGCGGATTGCTATGGCGGCTTCGAGCCGTTGTTCGACCCAAAAAGGAAAGCAATGCCGATCACGCCGGCGTTTTGCCTGGCCCATGCGCGGCGGGGATTCTTCGAACTGGCTGACATCGAGAAAGCCGCCCGGGAAGGCCGCAAGGGCAAACCGGTCTCCCCGATCGCGCTGGAGGCGGTCAGGCGTCTGGATGCGTTGTTCGAGATCGAGCGCGCCATCAACGGCCGTAGTGCCGACGAGCGGCGTGCCGTGCGCCAGGAGCGGAGCAAGCCGCTGCTCGACGACATGCATGACTGGCTGCTCCGCGAGCGAGAAAGCCTCTCGCGCTCCGCCGAGGTCCTGAAGCCCATGAACTACATGCTCAAGCGCTGGGACGACTTCGTCCGCTTCCTCGACGATGGCCGGATCTGCTTGACCAACAATTGCGCTGAGCGTGCATTGAGAGGCATTGCCTTGGGAAGGCGCAACTGGACCTTCGCTGGTAGCCAACGTGGCGCCGACCGTGCCGCGATCATGCTGACGATGATCACGACCTGCCGCCTCAACGACGTCGATCCAAAGGCCTGGCTCGCCGACGTCCTCGCCCGGATCGCCGATCTTCCCGCGTCGCGGCTGCGCGAACTGCTGCCCTGGGAATGGAAGCTCCTGCACCAAGCCGGCAAGTCCGCCGATCAGCAAGCCGCCTGACCTTCACGCAACGCCATCGTAGAACTCGCCGCGCTCGCGCGCATGTGTCAATCAGGCGGCCTTCGTCGTATGCGTAC
>NZ_JBVVOU010000086.1:0-2450 GCF_055807635.1 Bradyrhizobium sp. Kon56
AGCCTTCTTCGCGAAGGAAGCGACATGAAGTTCGTCTTCATCGCGAAGCACCGGAACGTCTGGCCGGTGGCATGGCTATGCGAAGCAATGGGCGTATCGCGGTCGGGCTTCCATGCCTGGCTGAATCGCTCGCCGAGCGCTAGATCCCGCAGCGACGAAGAGCTCGGCGGCAAGGTGGAGGCCAGCTTCACGGCGAGCGACCGCACCTATGGTACGCGCCGGGTGTGGCGTGATCTGCTCGCCTATGGGGCGGACTGTGGTCTGCACCAAATCGAACGGCTGATGCGCCTGCAAAGCTTTTGGGCGCGGCCGCGACGCCGGCGTTTGTCGAAGGACAACGGCGATCGGCAGCTCGAGACCGTGCCGGCGAACCTCCTTGGCATCGAGCACAAGATCAACCCGCCCCAGAACTTGCTCATCCTGGACGAGCTGTTTTGAGCGAACCCTGTGATGAAGAGCTCAAAGTGATCCCGCTCCTTGCGCCCTAGCATCTCGTTAGCTCCGCCGTTCGCGAATCGCCGACGAGAACAGAATCGGATTGCAGCCGTTCTTACGACCCCGCGCGGCACCCTGCCAGGAGGCGTTGAGCACCTTGGCGACGGTGGCCTTGCCCTCGTGGGCGTCGGAGACGACGAGTTTGACGCCGCGCGCGTATTGCACCGATGGTGATCAGCGATTCCAGGCGATGGTGAACACTTGCGGGGCGAACAGACCACGTGTTGATGTGTACTGGAAATGGTCTGCTTGCTCAGGATGGGTGGGAGGATTTGGAGATCGTTCCAGTGATCCGTGGGAGGGCCCCGCGAGTGGCGCGGAGTGGTCCCACGAGCGGCTCAGGACTTGCCGGTCTCGGTCGGACCGACGATGACGAGATGGTTGTGCCCGTGGATCCGTTGGCGGGTGACGAGGGTCTGAAAAAGGGAACGATCGAGACCACGTGCGGTGCGATAGTCGATATTCTCGATGGTAGCAGCCTGCCGGAGCTTGGCATTGCTCACGCGCCTTACGAGGCGATGATTATCACGGGAGGTGACCTCGCTATCGACGGAGGCCGAGCCAATCGAGGTGCGGTATATCGGCGGCCTCGGGATTGTTGTGCAGTTCGGAGGGTATCTGTCATGGCAGTTAGCCCGAGAGCTCGCAGGCGCTCGACGATCGGATGAATGAGCACGATGTCTCCTGATGAGTTGTGGTAATTGCGGCCGCGGATGTTGGCGCGGAGGAGGATGGGCGCCTCCCGGGCGCGAGGAGCGGCTTTGTCGGCGGCGCTCTTGAGCATGGCGGCGACCCACTTGTAAGAACGGGCATTGAGCAGCAGCGCCCAGTCGTCTCCTCGCAGTAGCGCTTGACCAGTCCAAGAATGCCGGCGGCGGAGCGGAAGCCCTGTTCCGGATGGGCGCGAGCGCAGGATGACCTCGATCAGGATCTTGGAAGCGGGCCGTACCTTGGTAGCTTCGGAGCAAATGCGCTCATTGGTCCAGCCGCGGTGTACGCATCCGGCCAGCACCCCGGGCAGGCGCGCGCCGGTCTGCCGCGGCGCTCAGGCAGCAGCCGCTTTAGACTGATGGGTCGTCTTCCAATTCCACGGGAGCAGGTCGGCGACTCTGTTGACTGGGTGATCTGGAAGCCTGGCCAACACGTCAGCGAGCCAGGCTTGCGGATCAACGTCGTTCATCTTGCAGGTTTCGATCAGGGTATAGACAGCGGCTGCACGATTGCCGCCAGCATCTGAACCGGCGAAGGTCAAATTTCGTCTTCCGATAGCCACACCGCGTAACGCTCGTTCGGCAGCGTTGTTCGAGAGGCAGATGCGGCCATTGTCTGGGAAGCGGGTGAACGCCGCCAGCGGTTGAGCAGGTAGTTGATCACCCTTGCAGTATCGTTGCCTGATGAGAAGCAAGGTTCGCTGCTGGCGCATCCAGATTTCGAGATCGGCGACGATAGGCCTCGACTTATCACGACGTGCCGCAAGCCGTCCCGGCGTTTTGCCGTTGATGGTGCGCTCGATCTCGAACAAGATATCGATGCGTCGCACGGCCTCGCCGGCAATCGGCGCCTCTCCAGATTTCGCCAGGTCGAAGAACTTTCTGCGGCCGTGGCTCCAACAGGCCGCTTCAAGGATCGGAACCGGCTTCCTTTGAGCCTTGTAGAGCTGGTTATATCCATCGAAGGCATCGGCCTGCATGAGGCCCACATAGCCGGCAAGATGGCTTTGCGGATGTTCTCCAGCCCGGTTGCGTGAGTACTAGAACAAGGCCGCCGGCGGATCCGTGCCGCCAAACGGCCGGTCATCGCGAACATAATGAGATGGACGGTCCCCGCCCTGATAAGCTGCGAAAGAGCACCCCAAGGAGGACAAGCTATGGCTATGACGACAATCGGGCTTGATATCTCGAAGAGCTGGTTTCAAATCCACTGGATTACGGCGGATGGAGAAATTATCCGCAAGA
>NZ_JBVVOU010000087.1:0-2276 GCF_055807635.1 Bradyrhizobium sp. Kon56
CTGGGCCTCCAGCCATTCGGTGATATCCTCGAAGGTCGCGACCCAGCCGCCACCCTGCATCGGCTGGTTGACGACCCGGATGGAGCGGCCGAACCTGGTCACGATGTCGGTCGTGGTGCGGCTCTCGCGCGCGTCGGCGACGAGGCGGGCGAAGAATTCGCCAGCATCGCCCTGCCACTGGCCCTTGGCCTGCTCCTCCCGCAGCACGTCGACCAGCAGCCGGCCGGTGAGCAGGATGTCGGTGCGGCCGAGCATCGCGGCATAACGCTCGTTGAACAGGATGATCTTGCCGTCCGCGTCGAACATGCAGAGCCCCTGCGACATGTTCTCGAGCGCCGTGTCCAGCACCCTCTGCTGGCGGCCCAATTCCCCCTTGGCCCGCCGATCGAGCAGCGCGGCGACCAATGCGATCACGATGATCGCAGCCGCAGCACTCGCGGTCAGAACCGACAGCGACGTCGGCGGGATCGACAGGCCGCTGATCGGCAGCGTCGGATCCGGCGTCAGCTGCACCGCGCCCATCGCCGTAAAATGATGCGAGACGATGGCGACCGTCAGCAGCACCGCAGCACCGAGCGTGCCGGACAAGTTGTCTCGCCGTTCAGCGACATGGAGCGCGAATGCGCCGAAAACCACCCCGAGCAGGATCGAAGCGGCCACCGTGCCCGTCGCCCAGCTGACGCGCGCAGGGATCTCGAGCGCCATCATGCCGGTATAGTGCATCGCCGCCACACCGCCGCCGACGATCGCCCCGCCAAGAGCGACGAGGCCCGGTCGCATGGTCGAGACCGCAACGCCCAAGCCAACAAAGGTGATGGCGATGGCGAAGATTAGCGACAACAGCGTCACCGGAACATTATAGGCGCCGCTGGCGCCCGGTCCGTAGGCCAGCATCGCGATGAAATGCGTCGCCCAGATGCCGCAGCCGGCAACGACTGCATCGAGCGCCAGCCAGACCAGGCGGCCCGATCCTTGCGTCGCGCGCGCCCGGTGAAACAGGCTGATCGCAGCCGTACTTGCGAGCAGGCAGAGCGCGCCCCCAAGCGCGACCAGTCGCCAATCGTGTTCATCGGTCAGACAGTAGAGCACTTGATACATCAGCATCCCCCAAGGCCTGCGATCACCAGAGCGGGGAAGTGGTGGATTTTAGGTAACGAAGGAGGACCGGCTTGCCGGATGGTGAACAGAGGCTTCCAGAATCAACCATTCGTTGTCAGTCGAACGACATTCGTCAAACTTCTTTCAACGGGCGATGGGCTTTGCCTGGACAATCAATCTTGACGCGCAAGCAGCAGCGCCGGTTTGCAGAGGGGACGGCGCATCATTGTTACGAGCAGGCTCTCGTCCATGGTGCCTCGCAAATAGAACGGCCTCCGCGGAGCAACGCGACGACCGCTGCTGGGTTGCCTAGAGCTGACAAGGGCGTTTCCAACCTCCACCCGAGGGGTGAAACGAACTGGATATTTCGGGTTATATTCGTCGCGCTCCGCCGAAGGGCGACAACATTTGGGATGTTGCCGAGAGGGCGCGGACGAATGGCAGAGTGCCGAAGGTACGCCGCAGAGAGTAACGCCACCTCAGTTGCCGGGCTCCTGCGCGATGGCGGAGAGTGCCCCGGCTTCAGCTTGGCTCTGAGGCGGATGGCCGGAGCCGCCTCCGCCGGCTCGGCGGCGGGCCGGCACGGATTAGCTTTCTGCTGATTTTCCATGTTCCCGTAGTACGTGAGATATTGCATACTTTTCCCGATTTGAGACTGCTGCTTTTCCCTTGAGGCTTTTGCAATGTCGAACAGAATAATCGAAGATGATCTGGAGATGCTGCGCCTGATCAAGGCATTCCAGAAAATAACTGACCAGGACACCCGGCGAATGATCCTTCTCTACGTCGAGGAGCAGCTCGAAAAGCGCCAAGCGAAGGTACCGGAAAGCCCTTCGCGCTAACGCGCCAGGCGCCGAAGTCGCGGCCTTTCGAGAACACGTCTCCAGTGCCGATGGCAGCCACCATCGCGCTCGAGATGATCGGGCCAATGCCGGGCACCGTCATCAGTCGCTCGCAGCTTTTGTCTTGACGGGGCAATGCTTCGATCTCGCTGGAGAGGTCCTCGATACGCTCATCCAGCCGGCGCCAGTCGCCCGCCAGATCCTCAATGATGCGCAACATGCGAGGCGAGAGCACATCGGTGCGCGTCGCGAGGATACTCGGCAACTCGGACCGCAGGGAGCGCAGGCCTTGCCGCACGGCGATGCCCCGCTCCAGCAGGAACGCACGGATCTGAT
>NZ_JBVVOU010000088.1:0-2138 GCF_055807635.1 Bradyrhizobium sp. Kon56
CTCACCGCGGCAGCGCCGACGCCTTCGGAAGGCGCCCGAGGGCGCCGAGAACAGTGGCATCATCGAGCTCGAGATCAGCGGCGTCGCGCTCCGGGTCGGCCGCGGCGCGGATGCCGCGACGATTGCGGCGGTGATCCATGTGCTGAAGAGTTGCACGTGATCGGTCCGACGGGCGCGGTGCGGGTGATGGTGGCGACCAGGCCGGTCGACTTCCGCAAGGGTGCCGAAGGGCTCGCGGCCCTGGTGCGTGAGAGCATGCAGGCCGATCCGTTCTCCGGCGCCGCGTATGTGTTCCGCGCCAAGCGCGCCGACCGGGTGAAGCTGATCTATTGGGACGGCACGGGTGTGTGCCTGTTCGCCAAGCGGCTTGAGACCGGTTCGTTCTGCTGGCCCAACGTGCAGGACGGCGTCATTCGCCTGACCGCGGCGCAGCTGTCAGCCTTGCTCGAAGGACTGGACTGGAAGCGCGTCCACGCCGCGCGCGAGACACCGTCGCCGATCCAGGCGAGTTGAACTGTGGCACAGTGAATCAGTATGCATGTCGCGCTCGCGGGATGCCGCGACGCATGGTGTAATCGCATCATGGCGACAAGTGCCGACACGCTTCCGGACGATCCCGGCACGCTCAAGGCGATGCTGCTGGCCGAACGGGCGCGCGCCGCGCGGCTCGAGCAGATCATCAAGGAGTTGCAGCGTCATCGCTTCGGCCGCCGGGCCGAGACGCTGCCGGAGGACCAGTTGCTGCTCGGCCTGGAGGAGGTCGAGCAGGTCGAGGCGAGCAGTGATGCCGCAACCGATGCAGCCAATGCTGCCGAGCGATCGAGCCGAGCCGCACGGCGCCGCAGGAACAGAGGAGCGCTGCCGGCGCATCTGCCGCGGGTCGAGATGCTGATCGACCTCGACGATCACGCCTGCCCGTGCTGTCAGCAGGCGCTGCACCGGATCGGCGAGAATGTGAGCGAACGACTGGATATCGTCCCGGCCCAGTTCCGGGTCCTGGTCGTAAGGCGGCCGAAGTATGCCTGCCGGGCCTGCGAGACCATGGTGCAGGCACCGGCGCCAGCGCGGCTGATCGAGGGCGGGCTACCGACCGAAGCCACCGTGGCGCAGGTACTCGTCGCCAAATATGCCGACCATCTGCCGCTGTATCGGCAGGCTCAAATTTACGCCCGCCAGGGCCTCGAGCTGGATCGCTCGACCCTGGCCGATTGGGTCGGGCGGGCAGCCTTCCTGTTGCGGCCGGTGCATGAGCGACTGCTCGCGAAGCTGAAGCAGTCGACAAAACTGTTTGCCGACGAGACCACCGCCCCGGTGCTCGATCCCGGACGCGGCCGCACCAAGACCGGCCAGCTCTGGGCCTATCTATGGACGGTCCCCGCTTTGCAAGGCCATTTGCTTTGTTTTGGCTAACGATCGTTTGCCGCTATCTATCCGGCTTTATGGCATGCCACGAGCCTTGATGAGATCCGCGGATCGGCGCCCAATTACGTTGGCGAGCTCTGAAGCTCGATAGGTCCAACGGGCTTAGCCGACCCCGGTCCGACCGGTTGCCATCACTCTGCTTTGCCCTCGCAAACGGAACCACGCTCGATTTATACTTGCGCGCGGTATTCTTCACCATTGGCCATGATCGCCCAAGCGATCCGTGCAGTTTTGTGAGCGAGCGCCACCGTCACGACATTGAAGGGACGCCTGCCGAGCAGCTCTGTTATCCAGGTATTGGTGACCTGATGGATACGGACGCGATGAACGGCCGCTCGGGCGCCATGTATTAGCAACTTACGAATGTAGCCGTCGCCGCGCTTGCTGATACCGCCCAAACGCTCCCTTCCCCCGGTCGAATGCTGCTTCGGTACTAATCCAAGCCAGGCGGCGAAATGCCTTGCCGAAGCGAACTGTTGTGGATGATCGACAGACGCCGCCAGGGCGGTGGCGGCAAATGGGCCGATGCCCGCCACCTTCATGAGACGCCGACAGACTTCATTGTCTTTGGCAGTTGCAAGGATCATTTTCTCGTGGCTTTCAATGTGTAGCTCAAGGTCTTCGATCTGATCGACATGAGCGCTACGCGCCCTCTGTGGGATGCGCTCGTCAACGTCCACGAGTGCCATGAGCTCTCTCGCGTTTGCTTTTCCCTT
>NZ_JBVVOU010000089.1:0-2084 GCF_055807635.1 Bradyrhizobium sp. Kon56
GTCCGCGGAGTGATGCCGGGAGGTCAGGCCTCATGTCCCGGGGCGTGAGATCTCGTTCTCCTTGCAGGTGATGAATTCGAGCAGCACCGGAATGCCGGCCTGCGTCTTCTCGATGCCGCGCTTGATCGCGGGCACGATATCTTCAGGCCTCGTGATGCGCTCGCCATAGCCACCGAAGGCGCGCGCCATTGCGGCATAATCTCCGGAGATGTCGGTCGCGCGATACTTTTCGGTTGAGACCGACATGATCTTTAGCTCGCATGCCATGGAGAAGTTGTTGAGCAGGATCGATAGAATTGGAATTCTTTCGCGCACAGCCGTTTCGAAGTCCATCCCGGTAAATCCGATGGCCGCATCGCCCCAGACATTGATGCAGAGCTTGTCCGGCTTCGCGAGCTTCGCGCCCATTGCGAGCCCCAAGCCGTAGCCGAGTTGCGTCGTCTTACCCCAGCCGAGATAGGACAGCGGCTCGACTGACTTCCAGAATGGCGTGAGCTGATCACGTGGGCTGCCCGCATCGTGAGTGATGATGGTGTTCTTGATGTCGACTGTGTGCTGAAGATCCCATAGCACGCGATACGGGCTGAGCGGCGCGTCATTGCTCGTGAGCTTCGGCATCCACTTTGCGAGCCACTCTTTGTGCGATGCTGCAACTTCCTCCGCCACCCCTCGCGCGTCGCGATCGGATGTGACGCTCTTGCCGACCTCCTCCAAGAGCGCATCGAGCACGAGACCGGCATCGCCGACCAGGCCGATTTTCGCTTCGACATCCTTGTTGAGATGGTTGGGATCGAGCGTCGAGTGGATTACGGTCTTGCCCTTGGGCATGGCGATGCCGAAATCAGTCTCGGTGAAGGAGCAGCCGATCCCGAAGATGACATCCGCTTCGGCCAAAAATTTCGACACGGCGCGCGGCATCGCGACCCCGCCGGAACCGAGCGAGAGCGGATGCGTTTCAGGAAAGGCAGATTTGCCGCCCAGACTCGTAGTGACGGGGATGGCGAGCCGCTCGGCAAGCCGCTTTAGTTGCGGCCAGGCACGGGCATAATGCACGCCTTGGCCTGCATAAATCACCGGCCGTTTGGCGCCGATAAGAAGCGCCGCCGCTTGCTTGATGTGCGCAGGATCCGCGCCATAGCGGGTGCGCAGCACCGGCGTGTAGTTCAAGGGCTCCGGCACCTCCTCATTCCACATGTCCGTGGGGATTTCGACCACCACCGGTCCGCCGCGACCGTTCTTCAGTTTGGTGAAGGCGCGGCGGAAGATATTGGTGACTTCCGGGGCGAGCGGGATCGGCTCGGACGATTTCGAGAAAGGCCGCATCGCCTGGCTGGAGTTGAAATTTGGCTCGATGTTGGCGATCCGGCGCGGATAGCCCATCGGCAGCACCAGCACGGGGACGGACTCACCAAAACATTGCGCGACGCCCCCCATCGCGTTCTCTGCGCCGGGGCCGTGCTGCATACAGAAGGCGCCAATCTTCTCGCCCGAGGTCACTCGGGAGATCGCATCCGCCATGTGAATGCCAACGCGCTCCTGGCGCACCATGACGGGGCGGATGTTCGCTTTTGCAGCATATTCGATCAGGTGATTAACCGGATAACCGCAGAGAATTTCGATGCCTTCGCGCCTGAGAATTTCCGCAATCGCTTCACCTAGTCTCATGATTCTTCGTCCCCAAAATCAGCCGAATACGCTTCGGCCGCGTCTGGCGTTTCCGCCCCTCACCGACTGTCCTGGTGGACAGTTGTGCACAATGGTCTTGCGGGGCACGTCGACGGCGCGGGCACCGTGCCACATGCAAGACGCCAACTTCGGTTGAATCCTGCCGTGTGATCGCCGACAACTCCGCCCGCGAGGCAACTAACCTCCGCGCATGTGCGGACCACAGCGCCGTCCTTTCTCACTCATCGCTGCCTTCCGCAGAACCTTGCGAAATCGACTCGCTGTTCATTTCGGATTGGCGAAGCATCCTACAAACGTTCTACGGTCAGGCAGGAAGTGGAGCGTCTAAACTCCCCAGCAAGGCGAACATGTAGGGCGTGACGACGCGCAAAGGCTGCAAAGATCGACCAAGAAAGGAG
>NZ_JBVVOU010000090.1:0-2003 GCF_055807635.1 Bradyrhizobium sp. Kon56
AGCCATGCCACCGGCCAGACGTTCCGGTGCTTCGCGATGAAGACGAACTTCATGTCGCTTCCTTCGCGAAGAAGGCTGCGGCCTTCCTAAGAAACAGCCGGATTGGCGTCGCCCGGAATGGCCTGCAACACGAAGCCTAGCGATTTCGCCTGGCGCTGTAGGTTGGCGAGGACACGGCTACGATATTGCTGCTCATATTGGTCTGCACCAGGATCCCTGTAACTGATGCCGTGCCGGAGTGTGTTGTAGAATAAAACCGCAATCTTGCGAGCGGTCGCCGTCACGGCCTTCGATTTACCCGCGCGTGAGGACAGCCGACGATAGAATGCTCCAAGCGCTGTCTCGCTCCGCCCCACGGTTGTTGCTGCCAACCGCAACAGCGCAGCTGCGCGACTTGAGGATCTCCGTGTGCGCGAGGACAGCACCTTGCCGCCGGAGATCTTGTTGCCGGGTGCGAGGCAGAGGAAGTGAAGTGTTTGGCGCTCGGCCATGCCCTTAAATCCGTGCCGCACTCGCCGATGAGCTTCAATGCGAGCGACGGACCCAACCCATGGATCTCAGTCAAATCGACGCCAAGTACGCCATACAGCGCGGTCCTGACATCGAAGGTGGGTGTGTTGACCTGCTTGGTCTTGACGCGTGGCTTGGCTAGCTTTCCGACTGGTCCTGCTCCTTTGGTGTTCAATGCACTGATCAGGACTTCGAGCTTGCGATCACAGTCGAGCATCTTTGCCTGATAAGCGTCGTAGAGCTCCAGCGATTGAGTCAACGCGAAGACATGTTCGTGGCGGTCATTGCCTACGAGGTGCTGCGCGGATCGTCTCGATCGATGAATGGCAGCGCACGTCCCGATAGGTTGCCAGGACGTCGGGATTGCGTTCGCCTGCGACAATGGCTCGGATAATCCGCATGCCGGTCGCGCCGGTGATATCCGAGACAACATGATGGAGCTGCAGGTTCATCTCCATCAGGGCCTTCTGCATATGTTGGATATGGGCGGCAGCATATTCCACGAGCCGCTCGCGCTGGCGCAGATAGGCTCGCAAGGTTGCGATCTCGGCATCGGGTCGGAAGCTGCCCCGTAACAGGCCCATAGGAGTGGAGCTGGCGTAACCAAGCGGCATCGCTGACATCGGTTTTGCGCCCAGGTACATTCTTGGCGTACCGCGCGTTGACCAGAATGACCGCGAACCCGCGCTGTTCTAGGATCTCGTAGACCGGGATCCAATAGACCCCAGTGGATTCCATCGCGACACTGGTCACGCCGCACGCCTTGAACCAGTCCGCCAGCACATGCAGGTCTTGCGTGAATGTGCCGAATGCACGCACTGGCGTATCGGTGCAGGCCGGGTTCACCGCCGCCATGTGCATCTTTGACCCGATGTCGATGGCGGCCGCGCCAAGGTTGACCGGCTTTAAGTCCGGGCCGCCACCAGTTGTCCTCTTAGGCATCGCAAATCCTCCGTCCGATGATGGGCTGGAGGGTCTGGGCTATGCCAATTTGTCATCTTCCTAATCGGGATCGCCGCCGAAACGGCGTCACCACTCTCAAGTTCGCATGCGCCCATGGACCACGTTTTTTAACGGGGACAGTGCCTCCAATAAGCTGACGGCCGCTACCCTCCGAGCCAAGGGATAGCACAAGGCTGTTTCTACCCCGCACAGGCGCGCCATCCCGCTGGACAGTTTTTTAGGATGTCCCGCTCAGCCTTCAGCTTTGTGACCTCACGCCGCAACCGCTCGATCTCTTGCTGCTCAGGCTTCATCTGTCCGTGGCCGGGAAAGGCCTGCACCGGGGCGGAGCCGAACTCCTTCACCCATTTGCGCAGCACGTTCTCATGGACGCCCAGGTCGCGGCCTGCCTGCGCCACCGAGACCCCGCGTTCCCTGACAAGCTTGACCGCCTCGACCTTGAACTCTCGACTGAACTTCCGTCTCTGCATCACCTACTCCGGCTTCATGAAACACCTAATCTCGGTGTCCATCAAACCGGCAGCAGCTCA
>NZ_JBVVOU010000091.1:0-1667 GCF_055807635.1 Bradyrhizobium sp. Kon56
TTTTTCTTGACGATTAGCTCAAGCTCGAGAGCCTCGAAGGCGAGTTCATCCGCCAAGCGCTTAAACAGCTCGCGCTTTTCTATGTCCGTCGCTTGCTGGCTCATCAGCATAAACTCTCTGGCGTCAGCGCGGACCTTTTCCAAACGTCGTCGGAGGTCCTTCATGTGTGCCGGCTTAGCTTTTAAACTTATCCTTGGCCCGAACAAATCAGTTGCTGGTTCGGATCCACCCGGAGTCAACTGCCGAAACTCGATACTGGTTCTATGCGGACCGCCAAATTCGCCGCTCTTCGTGCTGCGATATTTGGGCCATGCTCCATGACCCAGCCCCTGTTCAGGGATTGCGGGCTGAGGACGGCCGTCTTGGCCGATGAGCCATCCCTGTCCGGCTCTCGCCGGATGATGCATAGAACTAGCATACCTGAAGGGGGCATGAATGTTCGAAAGCGCACAGACGCGAGTGTTGCGCCCGACTAGGCTGCGAGCGATCCTGGACGCTCGCAAAGCGCTCGGGGCCCAACGGCCTCGGGGAGATGCGAAAATGTGCGGGCTGCGCTGAAGCGGCTCCGTTCGCGAACGCAGTGTTGCCGGTTGCGTGCCGGTATGAGGCAGGAGTAAGCTCGGCAGATTTAGATCAACGATGGTCGTTCTCGTGCGTACTTTTCTTCTCATTGTGGGAATATGGCTACTGGTGAACGTTCTGTTCGTTGTAGTTGTCCTGCCCTCGCGCAGACCGTCACCTGCTCGGCGAGCAGGAATTCCATCTCCGGTGACGATTAACACGACGGCCGGTCGCTCGGACGATCACGACCCACCACTCCTGCAGCGCGCAATGAGGCCGGTTGCAATCAGGGTTCTTTTCGTCGTCCTCCTCCGTCCAGTCCTTCGAGCGTGGAATGCAGTTAGGCGGCACTTCAGAGGGCACCACGACTAGATGCGGGCCATCGCGCGCTTGAGAATTCTCGTCGATGTCTTCACTGCGCCGCGAGCCCCCCGAGCGATTCAGCGAGAGCATCAGCCAGATTGCAAGTGCGCTCGCAATGGCCCTCCAAGCATGGTTATGACCCGCGTTTCAACGATGATGTGAAAAGCTCAGAGCCCAGGGGGAACAGCAGGCGCCAGCATTTCCATCCCAAAATGCCGCAACGCGCGCTCAACTTGTCTGCCGCTTTTCGGCTGAAGCCCGATCGATTAGGAAATCGTCCAATTTTCGGCCGCCTCGAAGCTGCGGCCGCAGCCATCGAGGCAGCCTGCCGCGACCCGACCATGTCTCCGCCGGGTTCTTCGGATTGCGATATTTGGGACGAACGGGCGGGTATGGACGGCGCTCGCGATTGAACCGCGTGGCCTCGTTGGCCAGTCCAATCCTGTGGAGCCGTTCCTCCAAATGTGCTTTTTGCACCAACATTTTCTGAGTGAGTTTGGCGGCGACCTCTTGGTGAAATATCCAGAGCTCGTCAACGGAGAGCAAATTGAAATGCGCGGTGTTCATGGCTCCATCCCTAATCTTGGGCAGAAGGCCCAGGCAGACAAGTCGGGAATCCGGGAGCAGACAAGCCCTCAGTGAAATATTGATCATGCAATCCACATTTAATACGAGAGGTAGCAGGGAGAAAGGCGCGACAGTGGTAATATCGTGGCGGAGTATTTAAATCGCCGCGCGGGGTA
>NZ_JBVVOU010000092.1:0-1598 GCF_055807635.1 Bradyrhizobium sp. Kon56
TACATAGAACTTGCAGTTTCTGCGTACGGGCAAATCTCTACGTTGCCGACTGGCAAACCGCGCGATCTCTCCAACTCGCCAAGCACCAGATCCAAGGCGGCGACGTCTTCCGGATCTTCAGTCTTGGAGAGCATAACCCCGTCGAGACCACCAACCACTATCGCGTTAAGATCGTCCAGCAGCCAGCCAGTTCGCCAGCCATTGAGCCTCACGAAACGGCCAAACGCTTTCCCACTCATTTCTCTAATGACTTCATTGACTGCATTTCGAGCAGCAGGCTTTTCCGCAACGGGAACGGAATCCTCAAGATCGAAGAGCAAGGCATCGGCACCATACTTGGGCGCCTTCAACATCCAGTCGCGCCTATGCGCTGGGACAAAGAGCATCGAACGGTACGATTTGGCATCTCTGCAGCTCTGAGGCATGCGATTCCTCCGAAAACATCGGTCTGTTCGCAGCTTTGCCTACGCAAGTTAGCGATCGTCAGCAGAACTGGACAGCCCTTGTTTTAATTGGCAGTTGCTATCGTTTTCATGCATTTCCAGCCCTTTTCCGCTTAAATCTCGCGTGGCGGGGGCATCATTCGAAGAATTCGATCGGATACGCACGTTGGCAGCCGCAGCAACTTTAGTATAGGCCGGCAAAGCGGCTTGAAAGGGTGATTTTTAGTACGGGTGGCGCGCCAAACACGAAACAGGAATTGGTGGGAATGGCTATCTTGTGGGTTGCGTACTTATCCATGCCAGTATGAACATCGAGTCCTTCAGGAACTTGAGGATCGATCTCTTTTATAAACTTCAAAGAACTTAACTGCCCGGCGGCGCTTGTAGCATTTGCCGATGACGAACACCGAGCGCGGCAAATAGCGAGGTCGCACCCATGCCACACATTGCTGTGCGCACGACGTTGCGGCACGTCAGGCATCATCGCAAGACCAGTTGCTCGCGATCGAGTGCCTGAATCTGGCCTTTCTCATCAATCCGACCACAAGGGCTCGGTTCGGTGGAGATAGGTAGAGGTCGACGATATCGCAGCTTCTCGACAAACAGCGGATCGCTCGACAGCTTGATTGTCTGACTACGGTGCGGCTGCAAGCCGCGCGCCGCCCACATCGGGCGGCTCGTGCTGTTGGCAAAGCCAGTTTCCGCATCCATCAAGCCGATAGACCACATCGCATCGGCCGGCGTCATACGCAACGTCCGCTCGATTACGGCTGCAACCCGGTCGCTATTGATGGTGCGAGGGCGACCAGGGCGTTCTTCATCAAGCAGGCCAGCGCAGCCGAGTACGGCAGCCACAGATTCGCTTGGCAATCCATCCGCGCACGGTCGGGTCGCGCGGCATCACTCAGACAGCGAGGGAACGCGATGGGCCGAACTTGCCTCTCTAAGTACGCCCACTCCTGGATTCAGCAACAACGGCACGATCCGCCGGCCTTCACTCCCCTATCGCGTTTGGGACGCACTTTAACCGAGCTCCGTCGATGGCCCGGGGTTCACGCGCCCCTGCGGATCTCGCGATGTCCGCGGAGTGATGCCGGGAGGTCAGGCCTCATGTCCCGGGGCGTGAGATCTCGTTCTCCTTGCAGGTGATGAATT
>NZ_JBVVOU010000093.1:0-1562 GCF_055807635.1 Bradyrhizobium sp. Kon56
CGATTTTGTTGCAAAAGTCGGTTGAGACAAGTCACGAACCGTGATTCCGTTGTGTTGACGCGAATCTCGGCGAGGTCGATCCATGATGGGCCGTCTGAAGAGTGACCAAGGTCAACTGTTCTACGAGTTTCGTCTTGGCGACGCGATACCCGAAGATCATCTGGTGCGGAAGATCGATGCTGCTCTCGATCTGTCCTGGCTTCGCGGTGAACTAGCATCTCACTATTCGTCGATGGGGCGCCCGTCGATTGATCCGGAACTGATGATCCGGATGCTGGTCGTGGGGTATGTCTTTGCGATCCGCTCGGAACGGCTGATCTGCCGTGAAGTGCAGGTGAACCTCGCCTATCGCTGGTTCTGCAAGCTTGGTATCGAGGACGCTGTCCCGGATCATTCGGCATTTTCGCGCGCCCGCAACGAGCGCTTCCGTGATGGAGATGTTCTCCGCCGCGTGTTCGAACGGATTGTCGAGACATGCATTGCCGCCGGTCTGGTTGGTGGCGAAGGATTTGCAGTCGATGCGAGCCTGATTGCGGCCGACGCGAACAAGCAGCGCTCGATCGCAGGTCAGGACTGGCGCAGGGATCGCGATCCGGCCAGGTCCAGCCGCGCGGTGAAGGAGTATTTGGCAACCCTCGACGATCCGGCGTGGGGCGCCGCCAGCGATGTCATCCCGAAGTTTGTCTCGCCATCCGATCCGGCAGCGCAGTGGACCGGCGCTCACAAGGGGCCGGCATTCTTCGCGTACTCCGACAACTATCTCATCGACGTGAAGTTCGGCGTCATCGTGGATGTCGAGGCCTCCCGCGCCATTCGCCAGGCCGAGGTCGGTGCAGCAAAAACCATGATCGAACGAACCGAGGAGCGCTTTGGTCTCAAGCCAGAGCGACTTGTCGGGGATACCGCTTACGGAGCGGCTCCGATGCTGAACTGGCTGGTCGAGGAGAAGGGCATCGCGCCGCATATCCCTGTGTTCGATAAGTCGAAGCGGGATGATGGCACCTTCTCGCGGAGCGACTTTCGATATGACCCAACCGGGGACGTTTACCACTGCCCGGGTGGTAAGCGGCTTGGGACGAGCGGTACCGTGCACGAGGGCAAGACCCTTCTGTATCGTGCCAGCAAGCTCGACTGCGATGTATGCCCGCTCAAACCGCAGTGCTGCCCAAAGGAACCATCACGCAAGATCCCGCGCGATATCCATGAGCATGCCCGAGACGTTGCCCGGTCGTTCGCTGGCACCGAGGGCTTCGAGCTCTCTCGGCGTCAGCGCAAGAAGATCGAGATGAGGTTCGCACACTTGAAGCGCATCCTGAAGCTTGGTCGGCTCCGATTGCGAGGCCCGCAAGGTGCCCAGGATGAGTTTGTTCTAGCCGCCATCGCTCAGAATCTGAGGCGGTTTGCATCGCTGGTCGCACGACCGCCGCCGGCTCAGGTTCTGCGCATCGCGTAGCGTAGCGTCAAAGTTGCGTAAAATGCGTCAGGGCCAGCGCTTCAAAGCGCGGCTCAACAAAAGGCCCAGCGGCCAAATCCATTGCAGCCAACTTTTGCAACAAAATCGG
>NZ_JBVVOU010000094.1:0-1528 GCF_055807635.1 Bradyrhizobium sp. Kon56
GTCGTCCGTTAAGAAGCCGAATTGAGCGGGAGCGGACAGGCAAGCGTATGCGATAGCTGGATCAGGAAGAGGCACAAGAGTTCTCTGAGCCAGGCGAGGATACGGCGGAAGTTGTGGCCGACTGCTGAGAGCACGACGTTGGCGGCGTCGCCGGCGCGGCCTTTGAGATAGCAGCGGCCAAGGTGACCTTCGGCCTTCAGATGTCCGATGATGGGCTCGATGGCGGAGCGGCGCCGGAGCTCGCGCTTGATGGCGCCGAACACGCCGCGCTTCTGGCCCGAAATGAAGACGCGACGGGGATTTTGCGTGTCGTGGCCGCGATATCCCTTGTCGACATAGGCCCGCTCGATCGGACAGCCAGTGAGCGCCTCGGTGCGGTCGATGACGTCCCGCAGGGTATGACCGTCGTAGGGATTATCGGGCAGCGACCTGGCGTGCAGTACGAACAGGCCACCGGGCGCCCGGCGGTTGTTGGTGACGATGGAGGCCTTCACGCCGAACTCGTAAGGCGCGGCGGCCTTGCCTTTGCCGATGCATTCCACCTCCGGGGCATGGAAGGAATAAAGCTTCCAGCCGCGCTGGCGCTGCTGCTGCGAGCGGATTTGCACGGCCCGGCCAAGCGGGAGGGCGAATGCCTCCTCCAGTGCCGGCTGGCCCTCGATCTTGCGGCGGATGTCGCGGATGATGCGGCCGAGCCGGCTGCGCAGAATGCGCAACTGCCGCTGATGCCGGCTGAACTGTTTGGCATGGGCGTAGCGGCCCGCCATCATCGCGGCGGCCTTGGCCACACGAGAATAGGATTGCCGCAGCCTGACGGCGTGCCTTCTCGCCAGGCGGTTGAGCCCCTTGATAGCCGCATGGAGCAGCTTGGCATCGGTCGGAAAGGTGATGGCCTTCGGCTGCACCGTGGTGTCGACGGTGACGCGCTTGAGGTCCTGGCCGCGTAACGCGCCGGCCTCGTGCGCCACCCGCAGGCTCTCCGCCAGCAGCAGCTCCAACTTGTCGCCGAGCCGCTTGCGCCAATGGCTCAGGTCCGAGCGCTCGTGCGGGAAGGCATGCTGAAAGAACTCTTGCCCGGTGAAGAACTGGAAATACGGGTCGTGAACCCAGCGCTCGCAAACGCCCTCATCGGACAGCCCGTAAGTGTGCTTGAGCAACAGCAGCCCGATCATGAACCGGGTCTCGATCCCGGGCCGGCCATTCTCGCTGTAGAGCGGCGCGACCTCGCCGTCGATCCAGTCCCAATCGATCTTGCCGGCGAGCTGAACCAGCTCGTGCTTCATGTTGATGATCTGGTCCAGCCGCGCCCGGAACAGATCGTTCGATCCCGTCGTCCTGTGCTTCTTCGGTCGCATCGGCCCCTCCGATGCACCACAGAATCATGGTCCGCAGCGAAAGGGAATCCACAAACGACAATTGCAAGATTTGGGGGCCTCAAGCCCCCAATCCCTGCAATCTCAAATGCCGCCGCAACCGGAAAACTGACTCCTGCTCAATCGCTTAGAGCCTTGTTCACGGACGACTATTT
>NZ_JBVVOU010000095.1:0-1339 GCF_055807635.1 Bradyrhizobium sp. Kon56
GCGGTTGTCGAGCGACTGTGCCGTGAAGAAGTTGGTGGGATTGTCCAGGGCCGAATTGACGCTCTTGCCGGTCGACAAGCGGCTTTGGGTGGTGGCGAGAAGATCAGCGGTGGACTGGAGAGAGAGAAGGTTCTGACGAACCGACGAGGAGAGAACAATACCGGACATTGAGTGTTACCCTTCTGGTACGCGACGCAACAAACTTCGATTAGGATTAATCGATGTCCGGGACGGTGAACACAGACGGCTAACAAAGCATGAAGCGTGTCGCGCCAGTCCTTGCGCGGATTCACCATATGAGCGATCGGAGCCATCTCAGGCTCGTCCATATCGTCATGATAGCATGACGCTTTTTCGCGCAACGATCCGGCGTTTGCGACTTGTCAACCATAATCAGGGTAAGCAATCGGCTGCATCCGAATGCATCGTCCGCACTTCGTCCAGCGGCACTCTGATGCCGTTGCAAAAAGAAAGCGGCGGGGCCGAAGCCCCGCCGCCATGTCTTGGTTGCGATGTCGTCCGCTTGTTAGCGGAGCAGCTGCAGCACGCTCTGCTGCGACTGGTTGGCCAGCGACAGCGCGGAGACCGCGATGGACTGGCGGGTCGACAGCGCCTGGCTGTTGGCCGCTTCGGTGTTGGTGTCGGCCAGGGTCAGGTTGGACGAGCCGGTCTGCAGCACGTTGATCAGGCTCTTGTTGAAGTCCTGACGCACCTGCACCACCGAGAGGTTCGAACCGAGGCTCGACGCTTCCGAACGCAGCGTGCTCGAGGCGGCGTTGAGGTTCGACAGCACCTTGTTGGTCGCAGAGTTGTCGATGAAGTCGACACCGCTGGTCAACGAGGCGAGGCCGAGACCCTTGGAGTTGTAGGTCACACCCGTGATGTTCAGGTTCGACTTGCCGGTCTCGTCGAATACCAGCTTGAGCTGGTCACCGTTCAACAGGTTCACACCGTTGAACGAGGAGTCCTGCGAGGTCGTGTCGATCTGGTTCAGAATGTTGTTGTACTGCGAGACCAGGTTCGCACGGGTCGTCTGTGCGACATTGTCAGCGACCGGGCTAGAAGCGGTCGAGAAGGTCAGCGACGAGGTCAGCGTACCGCCGATCGCACCACCCGCGGCCGCCGAACCAAGCGTCGAAGACGCGTAGTCGTTCGTCGAGGAGATGGTGAGCAGGCCGTTGGCGTCGATCGTGGCAGACAGGTTGTTGGCCTGGAGCTGCGTGTTGAGCTGATCGAGCGTCTTGACCGTGCCGTTGGTGCCATCGCCGAAGGTGACGTTGACCGCCGTGCCGCCGTTGAAGGAGCTGAAGGTCAAGCTCTTGCCGTTGATGCCACCCGT
>NZ_JBVVOU010000096.1:0-1228 GCF_055807635.1 Bradyrhizobium sp. Kon56
GGGTCGTCAACCAGCCGATGCAGGGTGGCGGCTGGGTCGCGACCTTCGAGGATATCACCGAATGGCTGGAGGCCCAGGCCAAGATCTCGCACATGGCCCGCCATGACGCGCTGACCAGTTTGCCGAACCGCGTGCTGTTCCACGAGCAGCTCGTGCAGGGACTGCGCCGGACCAATTCAGGCGACCAGCTCGCCGTGCTTTGTCTCGATCTCGATCACTTCAAGGACATCAACGACTCGCTCGGCCACCCCATCGGCGATGCGTTGCTCAAGGAGGTCGGGCGCAGGCTGAAGGTCACCGTCGGCGAGAGCGACACCGTGGCGCGGCTCGGTGGCGACGAATTCGCCGTGGTCCAGATCGGACGTTCCGAGGAAGCCGCGGCAAGGTCCCTTGCCGGCCGCCTGGTCGAGGTGATCTCGGCGCCTTACGAGATCGACGACCATCAGATCATCATCGGTGTCTCCATCGGCATCTCGCTGTCCCCGCAGGACGGCGACAATCCCGATGAACTGCTGAAGAACGCCGACCTCGCGCTGTACCGCGCCAAGGCGGATGGTCGCGGCACCTATCGCTTCTTCGAGACCGGCATGGATGCGCGCGCACAAGCACGGCGTCTGCTGGAGATGGATCTGCGCGCGGCGCTGCAACGTGACGAGTTCCAGCCGTACTACCAGCCGATCCGCGACGTCGCCAGCGGTCGCGTCGTCGCGTTCGAGGCGCTGCTGCGCTGGAATCATCCGCAGCGCGGCCTGATCGCGCCCCTCAGCTTCATTCCATTGGCCGAGGAGACCGGCCTCATCATCCAGCTCGGCGATTTCGTGCTACGCTCCGCCTGCACCGACGCCGCGACCTGGCCCGACGATATTGACGTCGCGGTCAACCTGTCGCCCGTGCAGTTCAGGAACCCAAATCTGATCGCATCCGTGACCGAGGCGTTGGCGTTGTCGGGCCTCGACGCGCGCCGTCTCGAACTCGAGATCACCGAATCCGTGCTGCTGCAGAACAGTGAGGCGACGCTGATCACCCTGCACGAGCTGCGCGCAATGGGCGTGCGCATCTCGCTCGACGATTTCGGCACCGGCTATTCGTCCCTGAGTTATCTGCGCAGCTTCCCGTTCGACAAGATCAAGATCGACCGCTCCTTCGTGTCGGAACTCGCGACGCGCGAGGATTCCATGGCGATCATCCGTGCCGTGACTGGCCTCGGCCGCAGCCTCGGCATCGTCAC
>NZ_JBVVOU010000097.1:0-1211 GCF_055807635.1 Bradyrhizobium sp. Kon56
ATTATCCCCCTGATCATGTGCGGCGGTGCCGGAACGCGGCTGTGGCCGGCTTCGCGCGAGGTGCGCCCCAAGCAGTTCCTGCCGCTGTTCGGCACGCGCTCGACCTTCCAGGACACGCTGCTCCGCGTCTCGGAGGCTTCGCTGTTCGATCGCCCGATCGTCATCACCAATGCCTCCTATCGCTTCATGGTGCTGGAGCAGCTCGCCGAAATCGGCATCGAGGCTGACGTGATCCTCGAGCCGATGCGGCGCGATTCCGGCCCGGCGATCGCCGCCGGCGCGGTGTTTGCGCAGAACCGCTCGAGTGAGGCGATCGTGCTCGCGCTCGCCGCCGACCACGTGGTGCAGGACAATGCCGCGTTCGTCGCGGCGTGCCGCCAGGGCCTCACCGCCGCGAGCGCCGGGCGCATCGTCACGTTCGGCGTCAAGCCGGAGCGGCCGGCGACCAAATACGGCTATATCAGCCCGGGCGAGGTCATCTCCGGCGAGGTGCACGCGGTCGCGCGCTTTGTCGAGAAGCCGGATGCGGTGAAGGCAGCCGACTACCTCAATTCCGGCTATCTCTGGAACAGCGGCAACTTCATGTTTCCGGCCAGCGTCCTGCTCGACGAATACCGCAAGGTCGATGCGGCGAGCGTGGAGACCATCTCCAATGCCGTGACCAATGCCGGTCGCGATCTCGGCTTCGTGACGCTGGAGCCCGAGGCGTTCGGCGCGGCCAAGGCGATCTCGATCGACTATGCGGTGATGGAGAAGACCGCGCGCGCAGCGGTCGTGCCGGTGTCGTGCGGCTGGTCCGACGTCGGCTCCTGGCACGCGGTGTGGGAATTGTCGGACAAGGACGCGCAAGGCAATGCCGCGCACGGCGCCGCCGTGTTCGAAGATAGCCGCAACTGCAACGTCACCACCGATGCCGCGCTGGTCGCACTCGAAGGCGTTGACGATCTCATCGTGGTCGCGACCGCGGACGCAGTGCTGGTCTCGCGTCAGAAGGATGCCAACGGGCTGAAGCGGCTGGTCACGAAACTCAAGGCGGTCGCACCGAAGGTCACCGAGGAGCACCTCAAGGTGCATCGGCCCTGGGGCAGTTACCAGTCGGTCGACAATGGCGAGCGCCACCAGGTCAAGCGCATCGTGGTGAAGCCGGGCGGGCGTCTGTCGCTGCAGAAGCACCATCATCGCGCCGAGCACTGGATCGTGGTCCGCGGCAC
>NZ_JBVVOU010000098.1:0-1184 GCF_055807635.1 Bradyrhizobium sp. Kon56
CTTTGCCCACCCTTGTAATAGCGCGATCAGTTATTCTCGACCTGTTCCGTGAGGAATGGCCTGCCGCGGTTTGCACCCCGCGACAGGCCGCTGGCGATCGGATCGAGCCCACCCAGAGCAGTTGTGGCTGCCCCGTAGCGTGATCGCGTCAGCACCTTCATCGGACCCGGATGGTTGCCGGAACAACTTGGTTCGCTTCACAAGGCAGGGTCGACGAAGATGACACAGACTAACATAACGACGGCCGGGATCGATACGTCCAAGGCCAAGCTGGACGTCGCGGTTCATGGTCGAACCGAGCGCTGGCAGGTCGCCAATGCGTTGCCGGGTTGGCGCGCTCTGGCAGCAAACCTGGCCAAGGCCGGCGTCACACGGATCGGGATCGAGGCCACTGGCGGCTATGAACGTGGCGTGGTGGAGCATTTGCGATCGGCCGGCTTTACCGTGCTGTTGCTGCAGCCGCTTCAGGTCAAGGCGTTCGCCAAGGTCCATTTGCGCCGGGCCAAGAACGATGCGCTCGACGCCGTATTGATCGCCGCCTGTGCTGCGGCGCTCGATCCCCCTGAGATCGCGCCGGATCCGCGATTGACGGAATTGGCCGACTATCTGACCTTTCTTGAGCAGATCGAGGAAGACATCCGGCGCTTCAAGACCCGTCTCGAGCACATCGACGAGCCTGCGTTGCGACGCATCGTCGACAGCGACATCACCCGGTTGAAGGCACGCAGGGCGGCGCAGATTCGTGACATTGCCAAGCGCCTTCGTGCCTACGACGACTTGGCCAAGCGGCTCAAGCTGGTGCTGAGCGTTCCCGGCATCGGCGAGCGGACGGCGCTGGCGATCGTCATCCGCATGCCCGAGCTCGGTCGCGTCAGCCGGGAGCAAGCCGCAGCCCTGGCCGGGTTGGCTCCCTTCGATGCTGATAGCGGACAGCACAGAGGGCAGCGCAAAATCGCCGGAGGCCGCAGCCGCCTGCGGCGCTCCCTATTCGCCGCCGCCCTTCCAGCTGCCTTCCGTTGGAACAAGGCTCTGATCGCGCTGTATGCCCGCCTCATGGCAAACGGCAAAGTCCATAACGCAGCGCTCATCGCCTGCGCCCGCAAGCTCCTGATCTACGCCAATACTGTCGTGCAACGGGGCACGCCCTGGATCGAAAAAGCCGCCTAGCCTTTAATGGTTGCTAC
>NZ_JBVVOU010000099.1:0-1136 GCF_055807635.1 Bradyrhizobium sp. Kon56
AATTCATCACCTGCAAGGAGAACGAGATCTCACGCCCCGGGACATGAGGCCTGACCTCCCGGCATCACTCCGCGGACGCTGTCCGGCGCGAACGGGAATCTTAAGATTCCCCGATTCGACGTGCATCGGCCCTAGAGTAACTCCGCAGATCGAGAGTGTGTCGCACCTATTGTCGTGGTCCACGGGTTGATCTGAAGTTAGGACTAAATGCGGACGCAGCCCTTACGAGAGAGTGAGCTTGCGATCGCGAATCCGCGAGCAGCGATGGCTTCGCCGGGATGCACCAGCTCCATGATGCTCTGATGCAGCCTCACCTCAGCGGTTCGCATGCCTCGGATCTGGCTCGCAATTCGCTAGATGCGAAGTTACGTTCGCCAGCTTGATCGTGCGCACGTGGCGGCGCTGGTCGGTGGGGTGATACTTTCAGCACTTTTGAGCATGAGCTTATTCCGGCGCGCGACATGGATCCTGAATGCGCGTACTTACGAAGTGAGTGAAAGTCTGAGAGGCGTGGAGACGTGACGACTGCTCAAGCGCCGGCTGGCGCGCGGCCTTTTCGAACATTGATCGGGGGCGAAGATGGAAGTGCGCTGCAAAGGCTCGGCATGCCCTGGACGTGGTACGGATCGGGTCACGAGCGTTGAGCGGCGACGGCGCTCGAACGCAAGCTATCTCGTTCTTAGGCCAACTCAGTGCGCGAGCTTGAGGCGCCGCTCCATTGTCGGCTGAGCTTTCGACCCAGATTAGCCATGTGGCGCGGTAAGCATCTATCCAAGCGCCCAGCAATGGATGCGTAACAAGGCGAGTTTCGAACTGTGGTCGCTGGCAGTCTCCGCCATCAACGGGCTGCGGCGCCTGCATCGACGTGGATGGAAAGGTGATGCAGGAAGCAGGCGTTCCCGCCGCCGGCCAGACCACGCTGCCGCAGGCGGCGCAGTAGGTGAAGTCACCAAATGTCGTATCCCTTTGACAGGAGGTTGAAATTCGAACGTTATCGGTTCCCGTGCCATGGCCGAGTACTGACCGAATCTGTGGTTGCAAGCAATGCTAGAGTGGAAAGGATAGATCGAGCCCGCGGCCCTTGAGCTTGATGCCATTTTTAGCATCTTGCTTGATCATATCGGCTCCTTTCTCGG
>NZ_JBVVOU010000100.1:0-1004 GCF_055807635.1 Bradyrhizobium sp. Kon56
GGGTAATGGGTCCCCTGAGTTCACAAACGAAGTGCAACACTTCCATCTGGAGGTGTTGCCATGGGGCGGACTTACAAACAGCTCTCCCTTGACGATCGATGCGAGATTGCCCGCCTTTCGGCCAATGGCGGCTCGGTCGGGCAAATCGCGGCAGCTTTGGATCGGCCGCCATCAACGATCTCTCGGGAGCTGAGGCGGAACCGTGGCAGGCAAGTCGGCTACAAGCCAAGCTATGCTCAGCAGCAGACCCGGGCGCGGCGCTGGAAGGGCTCTCGCCTCGAGCGGGACGCCAGCTTGCGCCGCGAGGTCTTGGCAGGCTTGAGCCGCGGTTGGTCACCCGAACAGGTCGCACGCAGGCTGGCCCGGGAACGTGGCCGTAGGGTGATCTCCTACGAGAGCATCTACCGCTTCATCTACGCCCAGATCACACGCACGACGGACTTCACCTGGCGGCGCTATCTGCCTCGGGGCAAGAGCAAGCGAGGCCACCGCGGCAAACGAGGCGGGAGCCCCGCAAGCTTCATCGAAGGCCGTGTTTCGCTGGCAGAACGGCCTGCCGAGGTCGCCGATCGCAAAGTCCCGGGCCACTGGGAAGCCGATCTGATGATGTTCTCCAAATACCGGCAGGCCATCCTGGCCGTCCACGAGCGAACCTCGCGCCTGCTGCTCGCCGTTCCCATCGAACGCAAGTTCGCCGCCGGTATCGCTAGCCATCTCGTACGCCTGTTCAAAGCCGTACCGGAGGCACTGCGCCGTACCGTCACCTTCGACAACGGCACCGAGTTCGCCGCCCACCTTTCCTTGCAGCGCCTCTTGATGAAGACCTTCTTCTGCGACCCGCACGCGCCGTGGCAAAAGGGCGGCATCGAGAACGCCATCGGCCGCTTGCGCCGCTTCATCCCCCGAAAGACCGACCTCGAAAAGCTCCCAACCAGGCGCTTCCGTCAGTCCATTGCCGCCTACAACAACACCCCGCGCAAATGCCTTGACTTCAGAACCCCGGC
>NZ_JBVVOU010000101.1:0-861 GCF_055807635.1 Bradyrhizobium sp. Kon56
CGGCTGGCCGATGCCCGAAAGCTCCAATACTCCGGGAGACTGGATAGCGCCGCAAGAGACGATCACCTCCGCGCCACAGCGCGCCTCCCGAGCTTCGCCGTGCAGCGTATAAGCGACGCCGACCGCGCGCTTTCCCTCGAGCAGGATGCGGCTGACAAGCGCATCGGTCTCGATGCGCAGATTTGGCCTGCTGCGCGCCGGATCCAGGAAAGCGCGAGCCGCCGACCAGCGCTGGCCGTTCCTGGTTGTCGCCTGAAAATAACTGAAGCCTTCCTGCTGCCCGTCGTTGTAGTCATGATTACGCGGGAAGCCACTGGCTTCGGCGGCATCGATGAGCGCGTCGCCAAGCACGTGGTACTCGCTGGTTTTGTGAACATTGAGAGGCCCATCCTTACCGCGCGACTGGTCGCTCCGGCCCTCGTAATGTTCCGATTTTTTGAAGTACGGCAGCATTTCTTCGTAGGACCAGCCTCGATTGCCCAATTGGCTCCAGGTGTCATAATCGAGCGGCTGGCCGCGCACATATAGCATGCCGTTGATCGAACTTGAGCCGCCCAACCCACGGCCGCTCGCACAGGGGAGGCGCTGGCCGCTCACATTGCCGTCGATCTGGAAGTTCCAGCTAAACTTTTTGCGGAGCTGGTGCTTGATGTAGCCTGCGGGAATATCGATCCAGATCGACCGGTCGCGTGGTCCGGCCTCCAGGAGCAGCACCTTGACCCGTGCATCCTCCGTTAGGCGATTGGCGAGTACGCAACCGGCCGAACCGCCGCCGACGATGATATAGTCCCATTCGGACATTGTTTGACAAGTCCTCTTGTGTGGTTTGGAGTTTACCCTTGACGCTCGTCCAATGAGATC
>NZ_JBVVOU010000102.1:0-836 GCF_055807635.1 Bradyrhizobium sp. Kon56
CTATTCCGAACATAGCTACCCGGCAATGCCACTGGCGTGACAACCGGAACACCAGAGGTTCGTCCACTCCGGTCCTCTCGTACTAGGAGCAGCCCCTCTCAAATCTCAAACGTCCACGGCAGATAGGGACCGAACTGTCTCACGACGTTCTAAACCCAGCTCGCGTACCACTTTAAATGGCGAACAGCCATACCCTTGGGACCGGCTTCAGCCCCAGGATGTGATGAGCCGACATCGAGGTGCCAAACACCGCCGTCGATATGAACTCTTGGGCGGTATCAGCCTGTTATCCCCGGAGTACCTTTTATCCGTTGAGCGATGGCCCTTCCATACAGAACCACCGGATCACTAAGACCTACTTTCGTACCTGCTCGACGTGTCTGTCTCGCAGTCAAGCGCGCTTTTGCCTTTATACTCTACGACCGATTTCCGACCGGTCTGAGCGCACCTTCGTACTCCTCCGTTACTCTTTAGGAGGAGACCGCCCCAGTCAAACTACCCACCATACACTGTCCTCGATCCGGATAACGGCCCTGAGTTAGAACCTCAACGTTGCCAGGGTGGTATTTCAAGGATGGCTCCACGCAGACTGGCGTCCACGCTTCAAAGCCTCCCACCTATCCTACACAAGCAAATTCAAAGTCCAGTGCAAAGCTATAGTAAAGGTTCACGGGGTCTTTCCGTCTAGCCGCGGATACACTGCATCTTCACAGCGATTTCAATTTCACTGAGTCTCGGGTGGAGACAGCGCCGCCATCGTTACGCCATTCGTGCAGGTCGGAACTTACCCGACAAGGAATTTCGCTACCTTAGGACCGTTATAGTTACGGCCGCCG
>NZ_JBVVOU010000103.1:0-821 GCF_055807635.1 Bradyrhizobium sp. Kon56
AGGTCAGCCGGCTGTGCGGCGAGATCGATGACAAGGTGAAGGCCTTCCTCGCCCGTCCGATCGAGGGCGACTGGCCGTATCTGTGGATCGACGCCACCTACGTGAAGGTGCGCCAGAATGGCCGCATCGTCTCAGTCGCGGTGATTGTCGCGGTTGGCGTCAATAGCGACGGCCGACGCGAGGTCCTCCGCATTGACATCGGCCCTTCCGAGGCCGAGACGTTCTGGACGGCGTTCCTGCGCAAGCTCGCCCGCCGCGGCCTGCGCGGCGTCAAGCTGGTCGTGTCCGACGCCCACGAAGGCATCAAGGCCACCGTCGCCAAGGTGCTCAATGCCAGCTGGCAGCGTTGCCGCGTCCACTTCATGCGCAACGCGCTGGCGCATGCTGGCAAGAGCGGGCGGCGCGTCGTCTCCGCCTTCATCGCCACCGCCTTTGCTCAGGACGACGCCGAGGCCGCGCGAACCCAGTGGCGCAAGGTCGCCGACCAGCTCCGCCCCAAGCTGCCCAAACTTGCCGGCTTCCTCAACGAGGCCGAGACCGATGTGCTCGCCTACATGACCTTTCCGCCACAGCATCGGACCAAGCTGCACTCGACCAACCCGATCGAGCGTCTCAACGGCGAGATCAAACGGCGGACCGAGGTGGTCGGCATCTTCCCCAACGATGACGCCATCACTCGCCTCATCGGCGCGATCCTGCTCGAACAGAATGATGAATGGGCCGTCCAGCGTGCCCGCTACATGGCACTGGAAACCATCGCGCCGTTGAGCGATGATCCGAGCGTCAGCATCACGGCTATCGCCAGCTGACCAGCCCGGCTC
>NZ_JBVVOU010000104.1:0-791 GCF_055807635.1 Bradyrhizobium sp. Kon56
GTCACCGTCGCGGTGCCGCTGGCGTTGGACGCAGACTGCACGCCGGTGGCAAGGTCGATCGCCTTCAGGAGGTCGGCCGCGGTGGCGCCGCCGAGATAGACGGTCGAGTTGCCGCTGCCATCGGTGACGAGGTTGCCGGCAACGCCGGAGCCGGCCGGAACGTTGGCCGCCGCGGGCGCATTGCCATCCTTGAAGCTGATGACATGGCCGTTGACGTTCAGCGTCGAGTTGGTCTGGAGCAGCGAGGACAGCGTACCCGTGCCGGTGGTGCGGTTCGCCTGCACCGTCGCGGTGCCCGAACCGACCGATGCGGTGAGGCCCAGCGCCTTCAGGGCGTCAGCCTTGCCGGTCAGCACCAGATCGGCGCCGGTCGTGCTCTGCAGCGAGATCTGACCGCCCGTGATGCTCGATGCGGTCTGGCCCGCAGTCTGAGCGAAGGCCGCCGTGCCCGCGGTAGAGGTGATCGTCGCCGTTTGCGTGCCGCTGGCGAGATCGAAGGCGTTGACGAAGTCGCCGACCGTCGTGGTGGCGTTGAGGTAGACCGTCGAGTTGCCCGAGGTATCGGTGACGACGTTGCCGAGCACGCCGGTGGTGCCGCCGATCAGGCTGGCTGCCGTCGGGGCGGTCGCCGCCTTCACAGTGACGGTCTTGCCGTTGACGCTGAAGGTGTCGCCGTCAGCGAACTTGGTGGTGGCCTGCGTGGTCAGCGCGCCGCTCGCACCGTAGATCAGCGTGGTGCCGGAGATGTTGGCGGGGGTACCGGCGTTGTCCTGCGTCACGGCGCCGGTGAG
>NZ_JBVVOU010000105.1:0-791 GCF_055807635.1 Bradyrhizobium sp. Kon56
GTCACCGTCGCGGTGCCGCTGGCGTTGGACGCAGACTGCACGCCGGTGGCAAGGTCGATCGCCTTCAGGAGGTCGGCAACGGTGGCGCCGCCGAGATAGACGGTCGAGTTGCCGCTTCCATCGGTGACGAGGTTGCCGGCAACGCCGGAGCCGGCCGGAACGTTGGCCGGAACCGGCGCATTGCCATCCTTGAAGCTGATGACATGACCGTCGACGTTCAGCGTCGAGCTGGTCTGGAGCAGCGAGGACAGCGTACCGGTGCCGGTGGTGCGGTTCGCCTGCACCGTCGCGGTGCCCGAACCCGCCGATGCGGTGAGGCCCAGCGCCTTCAGGGCGTCAGCCTTGCCGGTCAGCACCAGATCGGCGCCGGTCGTGCTCTGCAGCGAGATCTGACCGCCCGTGATGCTCGATGCGGTCTGGCCCGCAGTCTGAGCGAAGGCCGCCGTGCCCGCGGTGGAGGTGATCGTCGCCGTTTGCGTGCCGCTGGCGAGATCGAAGGCGTTGACGAAGTCGCCAACCGTGGTGTTGGCATTGAGGTAGACGGTCGAGTTGCCGGAGCCGTCGGTGACGACGTTGCCGAAGACACCGCTGGTGCCACCGATCAGAGTGGCTGCACCTGGGGTCGCCGCGGACTTCACGGTGACGGTCTTACCGTTGACGCTGAAGGTGTCGCCGTCAGCGAACTTGGTGGTGGCCTGCGTGGTCAGCGCGCCACTCGCACCGTAGATCAGCGTGGTGCCGGAGATGTTGGCGGGGGTACCGGCGTTGTCCTGCGTCACGGCGCCGGTGAG
>NZ_JBVVOU010000106.1:0-783 GCF_055807635.1 Bradyrhizobium sp. Kon56
TTGGTCCAGGGCGCGTCGAACTGCGACACGGCCTTACCCATGGTGAAGCCAGCGAACTGGATGAAGGCGTAGTACACGCCGAGCGAACCGCCGGAGGTCGCGCCGTCGGTGCCGTTGACGGCCGAACCAACGAGCGCCGGGGCGGCGCCGGAGGTGTTGAGCGCCAGCGTGCTGCTGTAGGCAGTGGTACCGGTCGCGCTGCCGGTGCCGGCGTAGTTGCCGGTGGTCCAGGAGAACACGCCGTCGAAGAAGGTACGGACGACGCCGTACTCGGTCGCGGTGCGCGTGTCGATGTTGAGATCTTCACGAGCGCGCATGGTGTAGTAGTTCGTCAGACGGTTGCGCGCGCCGTTGTTCGACGTGAGCTGACCGCTGAAGTCCGAGTTGGTGTTCAGCGCGACTTCAGCGCGCAGATAACCACCCAGCTTGATGCAGGTGTCGGTGCCGGGGATGTAGTAGAAACCCGCACCGTACAGGGAGCAGATCTTCACGTATTCGACCGCTTTGGCCTTCACGGGGAGATCGGCTGCCTGCGCTCCGCCAACAGCGAGCAGACCCGCCGCGGAACCGAGCAAAAGGCTCTTAACCAACTTCATGTTAAACCTCCAAGTTTGCCATAGGGAAGGTTCCGGATCCGCTGGGTGAAGACACCCTAAGGTTGGTTCCCTTGTCCCTTAAAATCACCGCTTAGTCGCTTCGCGCCTTCGGACACACCCGCTGAACGCGAGGGACTTAAGCGAACCACCTAAGACGGGACGACCTCGGGATGCCCCCCTCCGTCGC
>NZ_JBVVOU010000107.1:0-778 GCF_055807635.1 Bradyrhizobium sp. Kon56
GGATAGATCGAGCCCGCGGCCCTTGAGCTTGATGCCATTTTTAGCATCTTGCTTGATCATATCGGCTCCTTTCTCGGCCACCATAATCGTCGGCGCGTAGGTGTTACCGGAAGGCACGGTCGGCATGATCGAGGCATCGATGACGCGCAGCCCAACAAGGCCGTGCACACTCAGGCGATCATCAACAACCGCCATAGGATCGTTGCCCATCTTGCAAGTACCGACAAAATGATGGAGTCCCCCTCCGGCATGTCGAGCGTAGTCGAGCCAATCTTCGTAGCTCTGCACCTCGGCGCCCGGATAGATCTCAAGATCGATCCATTTGGCCATGGCAGGATTCTGCATGATCTTGCGCGCGATCTGCAAGCCGGCCACTGTGCAGTCACAGTCCATCTTCGAGGTCAGGTAGTTCGGCTCAATGGCTGGCTCGCTGCCCGGCATTGGCGATTTGATATGGATTGAACCACGTGACGCGGGGCGGCACTGATTGATCGCGACGCTCATGCCAGGTTTTCTCTCGAGCCGTCCCGGCCACGCCGGATCTTTCGTCGCGGGCACCATGTGGAACTGCACGTCGGGCGTCTGCAGAACGGACAGGGTGCGCACGAAGCCGGCCACTAGTGCCGTTGGCCGCGCAAGTAGGCCTGTGCCATTCACATAATATACTATGATTTCGCGCAAGAGTCCCAAGCCACGGGCTTGCTCGTTAAACGTGATCGGCCGGTTGATGCGATAGGCAAGGTTTACATAAAAGTGGTTGCCATAATTCTCGCCGACC
>NZ_JBVVOU010000108.1:0-723 GCF_055807635.1 Bradyrhizobium sp. Kon56
CCCGCCAGTCCATCGCGGTCTCCGCGCTGTCGCTGGCCAACCAGTCGCAGCAGAGCGTGCTGCAGCTGCTCCGCTAAGAAGCGGACGACATCGCAAGCAAGACATGGCGGCGGGGCTTCGGCCCCGCCGCTTTTTTTCGTGCGTCAGCCGACATTTCGCAGCCACGCAGTGCTCTGAAAAAGTAACCAGTGGTTATGGTTAATGGAGAGTAAGCGCGGATAAATGCCAATGATTTCAGCCTAATTGCCGGCCGCGACTACGCCTTCCGCGCGCTTATGGTGAACCCGCGCTTAATGCGGGCGCGTGTTGTTTCACCCTTTGTTAGCCATGTCGCGGCACGCTGTCCCCGTCACTCGATCCGAAGCGATCGAACGAAGACGCGTAAACCAGAAGGGTAAGAGTTATGTCCGGTATCGTTCTATCCACGTCGGTTCGTCAGAACCTGCTGTCTCTCCAGTCCACCGCCGACCTCCTCGCCACCACGCAGAACCGTCTGTCGACCGGCAGGAGCGTCAATTCGGCCCTGGACAATCCCACCAACTTCTTCACCGCGCAGTCACTCGACAATCGCGCCAGCGACATCAACAATCTGCTCGACGGCATCGCCAATGGCGTGCAGGTACTGCAGGCCGCCAACACCGGGCTGACCTCGCTGCAGAAGCTGATCGACAGCGCAAAGTCGATCGCCAACCAGGCGCTGCAGACCACTGTCGGCTATTCCTC
>NZ_JBVVOU010000109.1:0-710 GCF_055807635.1 Bradyrhizobium sp. Kon56
GTTTTGCAGAATGCTCCCAAAATCGGTTACCGCGTCAAGTGACGCCAAGATCGGCAAAGATACTTTAAAGTAGTCGACGGACTTAGTGGGAAAGCTTGGCACGCTTAGTTTACTCGACAGAGAAATCAATCCGATATCACTAGCCTGGACGACGTTTTGATATTCGTCACGAGGTACGTAGTCTAAGAATGTCACATTCGTTAGACCCTGATTTAAGGCACTACTCTCCAAACGCTCACGCTCAGTACCTTTACCTATAAATAGAAAGCAGACGTTATCTTTTGCTTCAAAACTCAACCTTGCCAACTCCAAGATATTTTCAAGCTCTTGAACTATGGACATTGCACCGCCATACACAGCAATAACTTTGTCCATTGGCAGGTTGTACTTCGCTCTGACAGCGGCTTTATCCACCGGCTCTACGATTTTTACCTTAGCCCAAAGCGGAAGTATTTCTACGCGAGACCGATCAACACCTGGATAGTTCTCCAGTAGAAACTTAATATTCCCCTTAGTCATACAACCAATACGGTCAAAGGTACGATACATCTTAGTTTCTAGGCGTTGAAAAAACCCGAAGAAAAACTTGTTCCTGATAGCACCCAAATCTTTAAGATAGAACGGAAAAAAATCCCACAATACAAGGTAAGACTTAGCTTGGTAGTTACGCTTAAAAAAATTCGACAACCCAACAATGGTAACGCAAGGCG
>NZ_JBVVOU010000110.1:0-710 GCF_055807635.1 Bradyrhizobium sp. Kon56
CGAACACACCCGGGTCACGCACGTAGTCGAGCAGGTCGTTGCTCTCGTTGTAGTGAATGCCCAGGCTTTGCTCCTGGATGAACGCGTTGTAGCAAACGGCATCCAGTTGCAGGCAGGCGGCGAGGGCAATCGGGCCCAGCGGGCAGTGCAGGGCCCGCGCCACGTCGTAGGCCTCGGCCTTGTTGGCGATCTTGCGGGTCTCGGTGATGCCGCCGGCGTGGGAAGCATCCGGCTGGATGATGTCGACATAGCCTTCGCTGAGCACGCGCTTGAAGTCCCAGCGCGAGAACAGGCGCTCGCCCAGGGCGATCGGGGTGCTGGTCAGCGGTGCCAGTTCCTTGAGGGCCTCGTAGTTCTCGCTGAGCACCGGCTCTTCGATGAACATCAGCTTGTACGGGTCAAGCTCCTTCATCAGGACCTTGGCCATGGGCTTGTGTACCCGGCCATGGAAGTCGACGCCGATGCCCACGTTAGGCCCGACCGCATCGCGCACGGCAGCGACGTTGGCCAGGGCCAGGTCGACTTTTTCGAAGCTGTCGACAAACTGCAGCTCCTCGGTGCCGTTCATTTTCACCGCAGTGAAACCTCGCGCCACGGCTTCTTTGGCGGCGCGGGCGGTGTCGGCCGGGCGGTCGCCACCGATCCACGAATACACGCGGATCTTGTCACGCACCTGGCCGCCCAGCAGGTCACTGACCGAAACGCCCAGG
>NZ_JBVVOU010000111.1:0-707 GCF_055807635.1 Bradyrhizobium sp. Kon56
GTGTTGGTGTCGGCCAGGGTCAGGTTGGACGAGCCGGTCTGCAGCACGTTGATCAGGTTCTTGTTGAAGTCCTGACGGATCTGCACCACCGAGAGGTTCGAACCAAGCGCCGAGGCTTCCGACCGCAGCGTGCTGGACGCCGAGTTAAGGTTGGACAGCACCCTGTTGGTTGCGGCGTTGTCGATGAAGTCTACACCGACGCTCAGCGAGGCGAGGCCGAGACCCTTGGAGTTGTAGGTCACACCCGTGATGTTCAGGCTCGACTTGCCGGTCTCGTCGAACACCAGCTTGAGCTGGTCGCCGTTCAGCAGGTTGACACCGTTGAACGAGGAGTCGACCGAGGTCGTGTCGATCTGGTTCAGGATGTTGTTGTACTGCGAGACCAGGTTTGCTCGGGTCGACTGGGCCACGACATCCTGCACCGGAGTGGAGGCGGTCGTGAAGGTCAGCGACGAGGTCAGCGTACCGCCGATCGCACCACCTGCGACCGTCGACCCAAGAGTCGAGGACGCATAGTCGTTCGAGGCAGAAATCGTGAGCAGACCATTGGCATCGATCGTCGCGGACAGATTGTTGGCCTGGAGCTGCGAGTTGAGCTGATCGAGTGTCTTGACCGTGCCGTTGGTGCCGTCGCCGAAGGTGACGTTGACCGCCGTGCCGCCGTTGAAGGAGCTGAAGGTCAAGCTCTTGCCGTTGATGCCACCCGT
>NZ_JBVVOU010000112.1:0-698 GCF_055807635.1 Bradyrhizobium sp. Kon56
GACAGTTCTGGCCTATACAGTCAGTTTGTTCGGTACACCGACGAAACGGGCATCAGCAAGGTGTTTGAAATCGAAAGCCGTTACCGCACGGGCGCTGCCAGTGCCCGCATTATCAGCCCGCAGACCGGCAGAGGCATGATGACGATCAATCCTGGTCGCGGCGGGGAATGGGTAAGGGCTCCGGGCGATGGAGGCGGGTTTTCCTGGCCCTGGAAACGCCCTGCGTCGCCAACGGGCAGCGACACATCCTCGACCACGCCAAAGATTTCGGAGCGGTTCCTCGAATCGGATGGTTCAAAAACCGCGGGCGCCGAAAAATTCGACGACTACCTGAATTTAGAGGAAAACACCGACTATCTGTTCAACAACACGCTGTATCAGGACGGATCAGCCGTGAAGAGAAAGCTGACAACCTCCTGGAAAATTGATGACGGTAAGTTCGCTGTCACCCCAGGTGAAACAGCCGTACCGTGGGAAGCGTCCGCTTCCCAAAGTGAATACTCCACCAGCTTCCTGCCTGACTTGACTCGTGAACGCTACCGCGTGATCACCAGACAAGAAGGTGTAGAAATCAATACCGAATTGGATTACACCTCGGACTCTGAATTTGAAAAAAGATTAAAAAGAGTAGAGCAGTTTGAGGACGCCATTCCCGACATGGCGCTGCGTGCACGGATCTCGGAAGTCGCCCATCAAGG
>NZ_JBVVOU010000113.1:0-670 GCF_055807635.1 Bradyrhizobium sp. Kon56
GGCCGTTATCAGCCAGGGCTTGCTCAGTCAGGTTGGCGAGGGCGCCCAGGGTCTTCCAGTCGCCGGCCGCCAGGTTGAGGGCGCCTTTGGGTTGCCAGTCGAGGTCGAAGACCTTGAGGTAGTCGCCGCCCAACTGATCGCGTACGTAAGTCAGCAGGGGTTCGGTACGAAAGGCCGCGGCAAAGCTGTAGGCCATATACCCGGCGACGCTGATGGAGTCCTCGGCGGTGAACGGGCGCCTGGGGATGCCCAGCACGTCGAACTCCATCGGGCTGGCGTGGCTGGCCTGATACTGGTTGATCCCGTCCAGATAGGCTTGCAGGGCCTTCGAGGAGGCCGACTCGGGGTCCATGTGCTCAACGTAGCTCAAGGCGCGCTCGCGGATCTGCAGGCTGCGAAACAGCTTATCGGTCTCCAGCAGCTTGGGCCCCAGCACCTCGGCCAGTTCGCCACGGGCCAGGCGGCGCATGATCTCCATCTGGAACAGCCGGTCCTGGGCGTGCACATAGCCCAGGGCGCGGTACAGGTCGCCCTCGGCGCCGGCTGGTACGTCTACAGCAAACAACCGACCCGCCAGGGCACGGTCACGCTGGCGCACCTGCAGGGCTCGGTCACGGTGCGCTACGACGCTCGGGGCGTGCCGCATATCCGTGCCGGCAACGAGGCCGAC
>NZ_JBVVOU010000114.1:0-659 GCF_055807635.1 Bradyrhizobium sp. Kon56
GGATTTGACACAACGATGTTCTTATCAAAGGCCTCCTTGCTCTTCTAGATAAAAACTATTATCCCGATTTGCTAGATCCTGAACCTTTTGACCATTTGGCTTAGGTCTAGAGCTAGGCGCGCTAACTCCTGACTAGAGGCGAATGTCTGGCTGGCCGCTGCGGACGTTTGCACTGATAGATTCCGGATGTTTATGAGGTTACGGTCAACTTCGCGCGCGACCGTTGCCTGCTGCTCGGCCGCGCTGGCGATCACCAGGTTGCGTTGAGAAATTTCAGCGACGCTTAGCGTGATACTCTCAATTGACTCGCCTGCCGCTTTAGCCACCTCAAGTGTGAGCAATCCTCGATTGCTGCTGTTATTCATGGCCGCGACTGCTTCAGCGCTGCCATGTTGAATTGTACTGACCATCGCTTCAATCTCCTGTGTAGATTTTTGCGTGCGGTGAGCAAGGGCTCTAACCTCGTCGGCCACCACCGCGAAACCCCGGCCGGCTTCACCAGCCCTGGCAGCTTCAATGGCGGCGTTGAGAGCCAACAAGTTGGTTTGCTCAGCAATACCTCGAATGACATCCAATACTTTTCCAATGTCATTCGTCTGCTCAGCCAATAGACGCACATGGCTGGACGACTCTGTCACGTCGTGGCTCATTTGTGCGAT
>NZ_JBVVOU010000115.1:0-652 GCF_055807635.1 Bradyrhizobium sp. Kon56
GCTGAATTCTTCGGCCATTTTGCGCTCCTAACATGCAGGCGGGAGCGCGGAATTGTCTCTCAGCCACCGGCGCCTACGGTTAGACCCTCGGCCGGCGATGCGTATCAACGTGCGGAGCCGCCTCACATTGCTGGCGGTTCCCTGGCTCTCGTCCAAGGCGCGGTAAGCCAGCGCTTGGAGAGGTTTAGGAGGAAGCCCACCATCCGTCGGGGAATGGCTCCAGCAAAGTCCGATTGACTTGGTTGTCGTTGTCAGGGGCTGATAGCGCCTGCATTCCAGCTTGGTGGCGCGCGGCGACGGAAGCGGACAGACAGGGCGCCTGGTTCACGACTTCGAAGGCGGCGCGAAGCAGGACGTGTCAAGCGTAATGGAGGCACACCGCGGGCGCTTCGCTCTGCTTCTTCGACTAGACCTCGAATATATTCCAATTCTGAGAGCTGAGAGGTGAGTTCGCTAAGTCGTTGGGCATAAAGGATTGCGCGAGAGCTTCGCATGAATGTTCTCCCCTGCGCAAAAAACTATCGGGAAAAACCAGCAAATCAATTTAACTATGTTAACGGGCTCGGTCACGAAAGTGCGCCCATAAGTTGCTCCAAGGCTATTCGAGGCTTCGCTACTCCCTCAGGGGCAGCGCGATGCGCTGGAGTCCGCT
>NZ_JBVVOU010000116.1:0-647 GCF_055807635.1 Bradyrhizobium sp. Kon56
TCGACGTTCGCAAACGCCCGCAGGTGCTCGGGGCGCGGCGACGAGCCCAGGCAGGTGACATTCTCCTCGGCAACGCCCTGTGCCACGAACCGCGCGACCAGATTGTCGCGCAACATGGGATCGTCAAGCAGAGTATGCTTGATGATGATCTTCGAACCCGTCACCTCGCGCATCACTTTCGACCACACCCCGATGGCCTCGTCTGAGATCTTGTAGATGCGGTTGAACACGCCGAAGGTGACATGGCCGTTGCGGAGCATGGGCGGCTCCGATGCAGGTAGATCCAAAATGGGATCGATCGTGATCAGGCACGGCAGGTCGTAGACCTTTTCAGCCAGCAGATGGCGTGCCGATTGCGGAATGAAGACGGGATCCGCGAGCACGTAGTCCATGGTCTGAAGGCCCGTGCCCGTGGCGTGACCAAACCCGGAGACTTGGATCGGGGCCGGCTTGCGGGCGAAGACATGGAGCCTGTTGCCGGTCGTGTGCCCGGATACGTCGATCAGGATATCGACCTTGTCGGCCTGGATGCGATCGGCCAACTCGTCATCCGACATCTGCCAGGCGTCGACCCAGACATCCGCCGAGGACCTAAATGCGGCGGTCATCTCATCTCTTACCGGCGAGCACGAATAGCAGACGATCTC
>NZ_JBVVOU010000117.1:0-645 GCF_055807635.1 Bradyrhizobium sp. Kon56
GTTTGACTTGCTCGGCCGTGTTGCTCAACGACGCGCCTTCGGCCAGTTTCAGGTCGACCAGCAATTCCAGGCGACCCGAGGCCGGGACAAGAATTTCAGCAGCGGATCCCAGGATCAGTGCTACTAAAGCCATCACGGGAAGTTAAAGGGATTCTTTACTTTCTCAGTAGAGCGGGAAATTTCAATCGTGCAGAAGCCCGCTGGGTTGAATGGTTTATTCAAGATCCGCGTGGCCATTCTGTAGATTTCGTCAATTTCCATTTTGGGCTCGGTACACAGCCCAGGCCAGAATTTGACGTTTCTCCCTCACTTGGTGACTGTATTGGAGCTGTTCAATATGAGCAGGAAGGGAACAGCCTGATTCGCCTCATCGTCAACGATGAACGGGAGCCCGGTGAGTGCACACTGAAAGCGTCTAGTCAGTTGGGACAGTTGCTACAGAGTCTGGCGGTTGGAGAAAGCGCCAATCTAAACATGACGGCCTACAAGGTCGAAGAGCGATTTCCTCCTTATGTGGCGTGCTTACGTCTCGCGCTCAGGTTACGGCAGATCCACAACGATGGCAGTGATTGCTTCACAATGATGCAGATGCCCTCCGACCCGAGTGAATTCGTCCCTTTGCTGGAAGAGAAAATGGCGCAAGGC
>NZ_JBVVOU010000118.1:0-643 GCF_055807635.1 Bradyrhizobium sp. Kon56
GTGTTGGTGTCGGCCAGGGTCAGGTTGGACGAGCCGGTCTGCAGCACGTTGATCAGGTTCTTGTTGAAGTCCTGACGAACCTGCACGATGGTCAGGTTCGAACCAAGTGCCGATGCCTCCGAACGCAGCGTGCTCGACGCAGTGTTCAAGTTTGTCAGCACCTTGTTGGTCGCAGCGTTGTCGATGAAGTCCGTCCCTTGTGTCAACGCGGCGAGACCCAGACCCTTGGAGTTGTAGGTCACACCCGTAATGCTCAAGCTCGACTTGGCGGTCTCGTCGAACACCAGCTTGAGCTGATCGCCGTTCAGCAGGTTCACACCGTTGAACGAGGAGTCCTGCGAGGTCGAGTCGATCTGCGCAAGGATGTTGTTGTACTGGCCGACCAGGTTCGCACGCGAGGTCTGGGCAACCGTATCCTGGACGGGGGTCGAAGCCGTCGAGAAAGTCAGAGCGCTCGTCAGCGTGCCGCCGATTGCGCCACCGGCCGAAGCCGAGCCGAGCGTCGAAGACGCGTAGTCGTTGGTTGCATTGATGGTCAGCAGGCCGTTGGCATCGATCGTGGCAGTCAGGTTGTTGGCCTGGAGCTGCGTGTTGAGCTGATCGAGCGTCTTGACCGTGCCGTTGGTGCCATCGCCGAAGGTGA
>NZ_JBVVOU010000119.1:0-640 GCF_055807635.1 Bradyrhizobium sp. Kon56
CGCCAAGTTGCTCAATGGCGCCAGCGCCGGTCAGCAGTTTGTGGGCGATCTTGAATGAGGAAGTACTCATGTGCGCGGCCTCTTATCGGTGTTGGGCTGGCACAAGAATAGCTGACCAAACCAGGTTGTCTGCCATTCTGGACGTCGATTCTGGTGCGGGTGGCGGCGTGGATTGTATTGCTGCAATCCGGTGGCCTGATCAATAGCGCCCTGATGGGCATGGGCCTGATCGACGCGCCGCTGGAGTTGGTGTTCAACCGTACCGGCGTGTACATCTCCATGGTGCATATCCTGCTGCCGTTCATGATTCTGCCGATCTACAGCGTGATGAAAGGCATCTCGCCGACGTACATGCGTGCGGCGATTTCCCTGGGCTGTCACCCGTTCGCCAGCTTCTGGCGCGTGTACTTCCCGCAAACCTACGCCGGTGTCGGCGCCGGTTGCCTGTTGGTGTTCATCCTGGCGATTGGTTACTACATCACCCCGGCCTTGCTGGGCAGCCCGAACGACCAGATGGTCAGCTACTTCGTGGCCTTCTATACCAACACCAGCATCAACTGGGGCATGGCCACGGCGTTGGGCGGCTTGCTGCTGCTGGCGACGGTGCTGCTGTACCTGATCTACAACCGGCTGGCGCCCA
>NZ_JBVVOU010000120.1:0-617 GCF_055807635.1 Bradyrhizobium sp. Kon56
TAGTCCCATTCGGACATTGTTTGACAAGTCCTCTTGTGTGGTTTGGAGTTTACCCTTGACGCTCGTCCAATGAGATCATGCTAGGTTGTTACCCTGCAGATGTTGGCGACTGCGCGCGCCGGCCTATGCGGATTGAACTCGATGATCGACAACGTGCACCAGAGCTCCAGATATTGGATCACCTGCGAGAGTCGAAGGGTGAAGCTGGTTTAGCTGAATTGGCTCCTGCCCACATCGGCGGTTGCTCTCTTGAGAAGCTCCAGGAAAGGCAGCCGAGCCATGTCCTGACGACGCCTCCTGCGGTTGGGACCGTAAGCGCAAGTTCAGCCCGTTGTTGGCCTTCCGACGCTTTCTCAAATTTGAGGCAGCTCGAGTTTCGGAACGTTCCCAACATCAATTCCGGCTGCCTGTGCCCTCTCGAGGAAGTCCATAGCAGTCCGAACGTGCGCATAGCCCAGCAGCGTTGACTTGTACCGAACCGCGGCATTCCCCTTTGCAATGCCTTCGGCCAGCGCGAGCACGAGGCCGCGAGCCTCGTCAATTTCAACCTGGGAGGGCGAGTAGATCTCATTGATAATTGGGATATGGCTCGGATGGATTGCCGAAGCCCAGGACGC
>NZ_JBVVOU010000121.1:0-609 GCF_055807635.1 Bradyrhizobium sp. Kon56
TCTCGGTGGTCTGCTCGTCGACGTAGCGGCTGTTCAGGCGGAAGTCGATGCTGACCTGCTGGCATTCGATGTTCAGCGAGCAAGCGCCCGCCAGGGTTGCGGCCAGTGGCTGCGCGCCACCCATACCGCCCAGGCCTGCGGTGAGCACCCAGCGGCCAGTGAGGTCGCTGTTGTAATGCTGGCGGCCGGCTTCGACGAAGGTTTCGTAAGTGCCCTGCACGATGCCCTGGCTGCCGATGTAGATCCAGCTGCCAGCGGTCATCTGGCCGTACATGGCCAGGCCCTTGGCATCCAGTTCATTGAAGTGTTCCCAACTGGCCCAGTGCGGCACCAGGTTGGAGTTGGCGATCAGTACGCGCGGCGCATTGCTGTGGGTCTTGAACACGCCCACCGGCTTGCCGGATTGCACCAGCAGGGTTTCATCATCATTGAGATTGGTAAGGCTCTCGACGATCTGGTCGTAGCACTCCCAGTTGCGCGCGGCACGGCCGATACCGCCGTACACCACCAGCTCTTTCGGGTTCTCGGCCACTTGCGGGTCGAGGTTGTTCATCAGCATGCGCAGCGGCGCTTCAGTCAGCCAGCTTTTGGCGGTGAGCTTGTTACCGC
>NZ_JBVVOU010000122.1:0-607 GCF_055807635.1 Bradyrhizobium sp. Kon56
CGATGTCGATGTTGCGCTGGTTATTGCCATCATGACGACTGTGGATCACGCCCAGCCGCAAGGCCAGCGGGCCATCCTGGCGCACTGCATAGCCGCCCAGATGCCAGCTGTCCACCGTGGCCTGAAAGCGTCTCGCGTTCTGAGTGCTTGAAGAGCGGCCGCCTACAACACCCATCCGCCAGGCCGAGTCCAGCGACCAGTCTACGCCGATCAGTAAGCCGCGCAGGCCTTGTTTCATATTCTGGCTTCCCTCCAGCCCTTCGAGGTGGCTGCTGTGCCCCAAGCCCTGGACCCAGAAACGACCTTGCTCCTGGTCTGGCATTCCACGCAGCGCCGACAGCAAGCCGGCGCTGACCTGCCCGCTGCTCTTTTGCGTGGCAGCAGCCAGGTTGGCGTTCTGGCTGCCGGCCAGTTGCTCCAGGGCGGTGCCGAGTTCGCCGGCGGGCTGGCTGGCCAAAAGCAATTGAAGTTCACGCAGCTGGTTTTTTTGCTCGATGGTCAAGCCACCAGAGTCGCGCAGCGCCGCCAGCTGGGTGTCGATGCCTTGGGCGAACTGCAGGCCGTTGTAGGAAGTGGCCCCGGATGCCAGATAGAAATGGGTCGGGAC
>NZ_JBVVOU010000123.1:0-600 GCF_055807635.1 Bradyrhizobium sp. Kon56
CCCTCAACTCGTCCAAGGCGCGGTAGATCGCGCTCGGATGCGCTAAGCAGGAGACTGCGGCCGGACGACGTCTCGTAGAAGCGGTTCAGTGCACCGTAGCCCTTGGAATCTATCCGAGCTGGTTCATCGAAGGGTCCACGCCCTTCGTAGTCGTAGCAGAACGGAAGCTGCAAGAGACCGGAGAGTGCCGATAGGGACGTGCGAGCTCGCTCTGCTTGTCCGGTCCTGGCCTTCTGATACAGCGCCGCCGCAACTCCGAGGGCCGCGCTGAACCCGCCCATCACGTCAATGGTACCGCCGTGCGCGTATTCCTCGGGTGTTTCAGAGGATCCGCCGGACCTCAGCATAATGCCTGTCGTTGCCTGAACGTGATTTTCATAACCGAGATAGTCGCTTCGTGGGCCGCGACGGATGCCGCCGAAGCAATCGAGTTGGCAGAAGATCGCATCTGGATTGAGCGCTTTAAGGCTCTTGGGATCAAACCCAATGCGCTCGACCTGGCGGTCAGTCGCGTTCCAGATTACAAATCAACAGACTTCACGAGCCTCTCGAAGGCCTTTCGGCCAGAGGATGACTCGATGTCCAGCAGAACCGATCGCT
>NZ_JBVVOU010000124.1:0-598 GCF_055807635.1 Bradyrhizobium sp. Kon56
CGGATTTTCGAGAAGACCGAGCTGCTCAAGTTGCTGCTGGAACGCGCCAGCGTCACCGGGCTGCCGGCCGACCGCAATGGCGGCTCGGTCGCCGCGTTCACCCACCTCTACATGCCGCTGATGCACCGCCAGGGCTTCGTCGCGCCCAACCTCGGCGACAAGCCACCCCAGGCCAGCCCCGGCGGGTTCGTCATGGACTCGCGTCCCGGTCTCTATGAGTCGGTGCTGGTACTGGACTACAAAAGCCTGTACCCGTCGATCATCCGCAGTTTCCTGATCGACCCGGTGGGCTTGATCGAAGGCCTCAAACATCCCGACGACAGCGACTCGGTGCAAGGCTTTCGCGGTGCGCGTTTCTCCCGCACCCGGCATTGCCTGCCGTCTATCGTCACGCGGGTTTCCGAAGGCCGCGAAGTGGCCAAGCGCGAACACAATGCACCGCTGTCCCAAGCCCTGAAGATCATCATGAACGCCTTCTACGGCGTGCTCGGCTCCAGCGGTTGCCGGTTCTTTGACACCCGGCTCGCGTCCTCCATCACGATGCGCGGGCACCAGATCATGCGTCAGACCCGGGAGCTGGTGGAGGCACAGGGCTATG
>NZ_JBVVOU010000125.1:0-586 GCF_055807635.1 Bradyrhizobium sp. Kon56
AGCTATTCGAGCATCTCGCTCGACCCGACCCAGTTCGCGATCTCGGCTTCGCCCAAATCCGGGGTCAGCTTCGCCGAGGTCGAGCAGGTGGTCGACGGCGTCATTGCCGACATCGCGCAGAATCCGATCCGCGCCGAGGATCTCGAGCGGGTCAAGACCCAGCTCATCGCCGAGGCGATCTACGCCCAGGACAACCAGGCGGTGCTGGCGCGCTGGTATGGCGGCGCACTGACCACGGGCCTGTCGATCGAGGACATCCGGAGCTGGCCAGATCGCATCCGCGCCGTCACCGCCGAGCAGGTCCGCACCGTCGCGCAGAAATGGCTCGAGAAGAAGCGCTCGGTGACGGGCTATCTGATCAAAGACACCGCGACCACCAAGCGCGAGGAGAAGCGTTCGTGACCTATCCCTTCCTTCGACGCGTTGCATTCTCCTTTGCCACCGGCGCGGCACTCGCGCTCGCTACCGTCTCGCCGTCACAGGCGGCGGCGAAGATCCAGCATTTGACCTCGCCGGGCGGCATCGAGGCCTGGTTCGTGCAGGATGCGACCGTGCCGCTGATCGCCATGGAATATTCCTTTGCCGG
>NZ_JBVVOU010000126.1:0-586 GCF_055807635.1 Bradyrhizobium sp. Kon56
CCGGCAAAGGAATATTCCATGGCGATCAGCGGCACGGTCGCATCCTGCACGAACCAGGCCTCGATGCCGCCCGGCGAAGTCAAATGCTGGATCTTTGCGGCCGCCTGTGATGGCGAGACGGTAGCGAGCACGAGTGCCGCGCCGGTGACGACGGAGAATGCAACACGTCGAAGGAAGGGATAGGTCACGAACGCTTCTCCTCGCGCTTGGCGACGCCGGTGTCCTTGATCAGATAGCCCGTCACCGAGCGCTTCTTCTCGAGCCATTTCTGCGCCACGGTCCGGACCTCCTCGGCGGTGACGGCGCGGATGCGACCTGGCCAGCTCCGGATGTCCTCGATCGACAGGCCCGTGGTCAATGCCCCGCCATACCAGCGTGCCAGCACCGCCTGGTTGTCCTGGGCGTAGATCGCCTCGGCGATGAGCTGGGTCTTGACTCGCTCGAGATCCTCGGCGCGGATCGGATTCTGCGCGATGTCGGCGATGACGCCATCAATCACCTGCTCGACTTCGGCGAAGCTGACCCCGGATTTGGGCGAAGCCGAGATCGCGAACTGGGTCGGGTCGAGCGAGATGCTCGAATAGCT
>NZ_JBVVOU010000127.1:0-585 GCF_055807635.1 Bradyrhizobium sp. Kon56
TCGGCGAAGCTGACCCCGGATTTGGGCGAAGCCGAGATCGCGAACTGGGTCGGGTCGAGCGAGATGCTCGAATAGCTGGCGCTGGCGGAGACCGCGAGCGGCTTGTCCACCACGAGCGCGCGGTAGAGATAGGAATTGCTGCCGCTGCCCATCAGCTGCGCCAGCACGTCGAGGGCCGCGCTTTCGCCGGCCGCAGCCGTGGTCGCCGAGGGCACTAGGTAATAGCGTCGCAAGCCGGGTTGCTCGACGCGCGGATCGGCCAGGGTCACGGTGCGCGGCGCCGCGGGTTCCGGCTCCTGCGGGCGGACGCGGCGCGCCGGGATCGCGGGCTGCGCCGGGATGGCGCCGAAATTGCGCTCGACCAGCGGGCGGATGTCGGCGGGCTCGACGTCGCCGGCGATCACCAGGATCGCGTTGTTCGGCGCATAGAAGCGGCGGTAGAAGGCGAGCGCATCCTCGCGATCGAACTTCTCGATCTCCTGGTGCCAGCCGATCACCGGCCGGCCGTAGGGATGGTTGAGATAGAGCGCGGCCATGATCTGCTCGTTCAGCCGCGCGTCCGGATTGTTGGCGACGCGCATGTTG
>NZ_JBVVOU010000128.1:0-584 GCF_055807635.1 Bradyrhizobium sp. Kon56
ATCGGGCATGCGCGACTTGTCGATCATTGCCACGCCACCGGCGCGCCGTCTGTCGGTGCGCACCTTCGTGATGGAGCAGAACAAAAGCACGGTCAAGGAAGCGCTGCTGCGTGAACTGCTGCGCGGCGGCCAAGTGTATTACCTGCACAACGACGTGAAGACCATCGAAAAGTGCGCCGCCGACCTCGCCGAACTGGTGCCCGAAGCGCGTATCGCCATCGGCCATGGGCAGATGCGCGAGCGCGAACTCGAACAGGTGATGAGCGACTTCTACCACAAGCGCTTCAACGTCCTGATCGCCTCGACCATCATCGAGACCGGCATCGACGTGCCCAGCGCCAACACCATCATCATCGAGCGCGCCGACAAGTTCGGCCTGGCCCAACTGCATCAACTGCGCGGCCGGGTCGGACGCAGTCACCACCAGGCCTATGCCTACCTGCTGACGCCACCGCGCCAGCAGATCACCTCCGACGCGGAAAAACGCCTGGAAGCGATCGCCAACACCCAGGACCTCGGCGCCGGCTTTGTGCTGGCCACCAACGACCTGGAAATCCGTGGCGCCGGCGAACTGCTCGGCGACG
>NZ_JBVVOU010000129.1:0-581 GCF_055807635.1 Bradyrhizobium sp. Kon56
ACTTTTCGGCAGGGCACCAAACGAGTGCTAACACTTTTCAATTTGATCAGCCATTGGAGACTGTAGTCACATACATGTTTCCTGAAGGTGTCTTTTTTATCTCAAGCCTCATGACGTCTATTTGGTTATGGGCATCCTCAACAAAAAAGGCGCACCATGTACAGTATAAGCAATTGATGGTAGGCAGTATGAGATATGAGCTCTTTTAGAATAAAATCCATCTATCCAGTTGATTACGTTAGTACCAGCAGAATCACACGTAGAACCAATAATTAACGCATGGCCGTCTGAACAAATAATATCTGCAGCTATGAATATCGCTACCGCTGGATCGGAGCCTTTTGCAGCCACTCTCTGGATGACATATTTCATATAATTATCGCAATTTCCATTTCCTGCATCCAGTTCAGTTTGTGTAATTTCTTGTTTTTGCATTGGATCACTCTTTAATTTTTACAAGTCAAAGTTTACGCCACACTCAATAATATCTTAACAGCTTATAAAAAATTATCACACCACGAACAATTCCGTATTCATACATATACAAGCTTACCGATACTTAAGTGTACAAATCACTAAAG
>NZ_JBVVOU010000130.1:0-571 GCF_055807635.1 Bradyrhizobium sp. Kon56
GTTCAACCGCAGGACCGAGCCGCAAACCTGATCCGCCTGTTGTCCCAACGCGTCATTGGCAGCACATGAATATCCTGGTGGTGGAGGACCACTCAGCCTACCGCCTGCTGTTGGGCTGGATGTTGCAGAAGCTGGGCCTGGGGCACGAGTTGGCTGCCGATGGGTTCATGGGACTGGAGGCGTTTACCCGCCGGCCCTGTCGGCTGACGCTATGCGCCAACTACGTGCCGGCCAGTCCACAGGGGATACCAAACGAGATGCGCTGGTTGCCTTCACACGCAGCCTGGCCCTTAATCCCGGGGCCGTCGCGCCAGCGCAGGTGCAGTCATTTCAAGAGGCGGGATACAGTGGTGAGGAGATCGTTCACATTGCCTTGGCAATCTCTGTGATCACCTTTACCAACGTGTTCAATCGCATCAACGAGACGGTCGTCGATTTTCCCGAGCCCGCGTGAGAGGTCCCGCCACGCCATCGAAAAGCACATCGCCGAGTGGTTCGTCGTCCGAGCCACCTTAAATACGGCAGCTGCACACATGCTGCCTCCAATCTGGGGCGCTCCTTCAACGGCGCC
>NZ_JBVVOU010000131.1:0-562 GCF_055807635.1 Bradyrhizobium sp. Kon56
GTTGCGGATAATCAGAATTCCCGTTCCGCCGGCCCTCGTGGCCCGCTGTTGCTCGATGACTTTCACCTGATCGAGAAGCTTGCTCACTTCAACCGCGAAAATATTCCGGAGCGTCGCGTACACGCCAAAGGTTCGGGCGCTTACGGTACGTTCACCGTTACCCAAGACATCACTCAATACACAAGCGCCAAGCTGTTCGAGTCCGTGGGTAAGCAAACGCCGACTTTCCTGCGGTTCTCCACCGTAGGCGGCGAGCGCGGTTCGGCTGATACTGAGCGCGACCCACGCGGTTTCGCCCTTAAGTTCTACACCGAGGAAGGCAACTGGGACATCGTCGGCAACAACACGCCTGTGTTCTTCATCCGCGACCCGCTGAAGTTTCCGGACTTCATCCACACCCAAAAACGTTTGCCGCAAAGCAACCTGAAAAGTGCGCAGATGATGTGGGACTTCTGGTCACACTCCCCAGAGGCGCTGCACCAGGTCACCATCCTGTTTTCGGACCGTGGCATCCCGGACGGCTACCGCCACATGCACGGCTTCGGCAGTCACACCTACAGCC
>NZ_JBVVOU010000132.1:0-559 GCF_055807635.1 Bradyrhizobium sp. Kon56
TGCCAACCGACACTCCCTGATGCGTTAATATGACATCGCGCCCACCGTCCGCACCGTCATTCATCCGTCTTGCGCCGTCATACCAGCTATGGGAATCAGAGCCCGCTAACTCATTGTAAATATCAGATAAAAGAAGCTCGAACTGAGCATCTCCGAGACGCTCAAATGGAAGCTGCCCGGCATCAAATGCGAATGCATTGGGTCTCTTTTTCAAAGCTTTTTTCCGATCCGCTACATCCTGCGTAGGCTTCAGCAGTAACTCGCGTAATTCCTTCATTGAAAACACCGCTCCTTGGACTGATCTCGCGCACTTCGGGTAGTCATGCCCAGTGATTATTTTTTGCCATCCTATCAGCTTCACTGAGCTTTTATATGTAGGTAGCACTATCGGCGCATATCAAAGAAATGTCGTATCGCGTTGATTCGGTATGTCAATCCCCGAGCCTGAGGCCCCTTAGGTCTGGTGCAGCGCTCCTTTGCCTACGTTCGTCTTTAGATGGGATTAGGGATATCCAAGTTTCTCTCGCTGATGGGTTCATTACGGGGGATGGTTGGTACT
>NZ_JBVVOU010000133.1:0-557 GCF_055807635.1 Bradyrhizobium sp. Kon56
CGAAGAACTGTCAATTGTGACAGTAGCGAGCGTCGATGCGATGCCTGTTTACTGGTTGAGAAGGTACCGGCCGGTGGCCTGGGTTCCATCAACCGCAAACAGGAGTTCATCATGAACATTAATGGAATCGATGAGAAACAATTGGCAGAGGCTAAAGCCCTGACTGCTGGAGAAGGGGATATCAAGGTTCCTGAGGATGGGCACACTCATGAATTCAAACCGACGAGTGTGTTTGGATACCTATCCTGGAGTGCACTAGACGGAGAATGGATTGGTGATGAGGCACCCGAAAGTATCCGTATCCAGTATGGAAGTGACTTAGCCGCTGGCCCTCACCAACGTGAACATCCGGATCTATACATCACCTACCGTGATCCTAACGGCCATGAGTTCTGGCAATCCAGTGTTGTGTCGGGTCGCCTTACGGTACTCGTCGACCGCCCCCCGTTCAGCCCAGATTTTCAGCATGTGGGGAGGTTGGAAGACGTAAGGTTTGAATCGGGAGGCCGTTCCGTGACGCTCAATGGTAGCTATAAGGTGACGTCCTATGACTTTAA
>NZ_JBVVOU010000134.1:0-555 GCF_055807635.1 Bradyrhizobium sp. Kon56
TGTGGGAGGGGGCTTGCCCCCGATAGCGGTGTATCAGCCATAAATGGGTTGGCTGACACTCTGCTATCGGGGGCAAGCCCCCTCCCACATTTGGTTCGCGTGGTCAGGTAACACGCGCCAGGCAATACGATCGTACGATCGTTCCCACGCTCCCGCGTGGGAATGCAGCCCGTGACGCTCTGCGTCACCCGTGCGCAATTGCCGAAACTGGCAGCGCTGGCGGAACGCGGAGCGTCCCAAGAGGCATTCCCACGCAGAGCGTGGGAACGATCAATTGGCATGCCGAGGATTGCACGGTATTGCGCCAGATGATCCAGTCCAGCCAATAGAGATCAACTGTGGGAGGGGGCTTGCCCCCGATGGCGGCCTGTCAGTTAAAGGATAGACGATCATTCCCACGCTCCCGCGTCACTAGTGTCCGGTAAAACCTTCAAAAAGCTGAAGGCTGCCTTGGGCAGTCTTCAGCTCTGTTCGCTTTTGCCTTCGGCATTCCAGCTGTTCGATGCTCCATGGGCGTTCAAACAAGCTGTGAGTCAGCCGAATGGCAAAGTCTGA
>NZ_JBVVOU010000135.1:0-552 GCF_055807635.1 Bradyrhizobium sp. Kon56
GCCGGGCCAAGTCGACGTTGGGCAGCTTCTCGCCGACGCACCTCAAGATATGCCGCTGGGCGCGCGCACTGCAGAGGCGCACGGCGAAGCGCGCAGCTGGACGGTCTGGTTCGGTGTGCTGCTGATGACGCTTGGCGGCATCTCGCTCTTAAGCTCGAGCCGCACGCTTCGGCATGCGTGGAGATTACGTTAGCTTAGATGCGAGGTACATCCGCCGCGCAATCAATGGATTCCACGAGCCGGTATAGCCGAACTGCCACACGTACAAAGATTCCGTGCGCCACGCCTAGTTTGGCACCGGCTTAGACGGACATTCGAGTACGATGACGGTCGCCTTTGGGATCGGACTGCATTATGCGGTACAAGGTGTTCGTGGTGGACGGCAGCCGGCAACTGATCTGCGCTGCAAAGCTCGACTGCATTGACGAGCAGGCGGCGAGACGCCGAGCCGAGCAAATGCATGACGAGCACGACGTTGAGCTTTGGCAAGGCGATCGACTCGTTGCTGTGTTCCGAAGTGCAACGTCGAATGAAGGTCGGAGCTAACGCGCG
>NZ_JBVVOU010000136.1:0-550 GCF_055807635.1 Bradyrhizobium sp. Kon56
AACGAGCCCTCGGGTTTCATCCTGACCACCATCCTGGGAATAGTGGGCGCGTTCGTTGCGACCTATCTTGGCCAATCTCTCGGCTGGTACCGGCCAGGAGAAGGCGCAGGACTAGTGGGGGCAGTGGTAGGCGCCATCATCGTGCTTTTCATCTACGGTTTTGTAGCCGGTCGCAGCCGTCGGGCCATCTAACCACAGTGACGGAATTCTGCGCGTTAGCGGAGAATTCGCCCGGTGTGAAAGGCGATCGGCAAGATGAAATGGATGCTCGTTGTCCTGGTAGGAGGCATGACCCCGGTCAACACCGACCTTGTTTTCGACAAATTCGCCGATTGCCTTGCCGCCGAGGAGCAGATGCGAAAGCACTATACGGACGCTTTCGAGGCCTGGGACCGATGGGCCGCGGCCAATATCGAGCGACGACGCGAATACTCAAAGGTCCGCGATCTCCAGGCCAAACGCCTGCTCAGCAACATCGGTACGTGCGTCCCTCATGCGGGCGGCGACCCCGCGGCGCTTCAGCAGCAGAGCAATCCGACACCTTCTCAAA
>NZ_JBVVOU010000137.1:0-545 GCF_055807635.1 Bradyrhizobium sp. Kon56
TGAGTGTGACCGAGCGCTGGCTGGCGCCGAACCTGGGTTACGAGAACTGATAGCCTTTTGCGCTCGCGCAGGGGCTTGTCGAGCCCCTGCGCGCAGGTGCGGCCTAAAGTCCCAGACGGGTGCGTTCGCGTGCGGTCAGCTCGATGGCCAGGGCTGTTTCCCGTTCAGCCCGTCTGCGGCCCAACTCTGCGTATTCACGTAAATACTCCTCGCCGGCGTCGGGGTAACGGTCGTCCAGGGCGTCGACTTGTGTTGCCATGGAGTCGGCCAAGGTCCTGAACTCGGCAGGGTACGTTCTCCTCAAGTAGTCCACCCAGTAGGTGCGTTCAATCAGGCTCTGGACAAAGGCATCCCGGCCTTCGTTTTCGATGATGCGGTTATACGCAGTGTCCAGGGCCGCCGGAGTCACGTTCGCGGCGTTTGTATAGATCATGCCCTGAGGTTGACTCGGCAAATCCAGACGCTGGGCCAATCCAATACGGTAAGCCAGGCGAATTTCCGCCGGGTCGGCGCCTGGTCGCCCGCGAATGGCCTCTTCGGCAACC
>NZ_JBVVOU010000138.1:0-529 GCF_055807635.1 Bradyrhizobium sp. Kon56
GGGCGCCCAAGACAAGGAGCACGCCATGTCTCAGAAACTCGACGCTTCGCCCGCCGTCATCGGCATCGATATCGGCAAGAACTCGTTCCACATCATTGGCCAGAATCAGCGCGGCGGCATCGTGCTGCGGCAGAAGTGGTCGCGCGGCCAGGTGGAAACCCGGCTCGCCAACCTGCCGCCGTGCTTGATCGGCATGGAGGCCTGCGTCGGCGCGCATCACCTCAGTCGCAAGCTGCAAACGCTTGGCCACGACGCCCGCTTGATGCCGGCGAAATACGTGCGCCCCTATTCGAAGGGACAGAAGAACGACTTCCGAGATGCGGAAGCCATCGCCGAGGCGGTCCAACGCCCGATCATGAAGTTCGCCGCAACCAAGACCGCCGACCAGCTCGACCTGCATGCGCTGCACCGCGTGCGCGAGCGATTAGTCGGTCAGCGCACCGGCGTCATCAATCAGATCCGTGCGTTCCTGCTGGAGCGGGGCATCGCCGTGCGGCAAGGCCTGCGCTCCCTGCGGTCCGAGTTGCCG
>NZ_JBVVOU010000139.1:0-529 GCF_055807635.1 Bradyrhizobium sp. Kon56
CCCTGGTCCAGGGTGCGTTGACCACCACCTTGCTGTGCCTGTTCACCGTCATCGGCAGCCTGCTGGCGGGCATCAGCCTGGCGGCGTTGCTCACCTCGGGCAACCCGTGGTTGGCCAAGCCGGCACGGGTATTTGTCGAAGTCACGCGCAATACGCCAACGTTGGTGCAGCTGTACTGTGCGTTCCTGGTGCTGAACATGCTGCTGACCCAGGCGGTCGGCGCGGCCAACCCGTTGACGCCGTTCGCCTGGGTAGTGATCGTGATTTCCCTGCACAAGGGCGCGTTCCATGCCGAAGCGCTGCGCGCCGGCATCGAAGCGGTGCCCGCCGTGACGCTGGAGGCCGCCAGCTCCCTGGCTTTCAGCCGCCGCCAATTGCTCTGGTATGTGCAACTGCCGTTGGCGCTGCGCTTTGCCTTGCCGTCGCTGATCAACAACCTGATCGACCTCGTGAAGATGACCGCCGTGGCCTCGGCCATTGCAGTGGGCGATATCACCTACGCGGCCATCATGATCTGGACCCAGAGCGA
>NZ_JBVVOU010000140.1:0-528 GCF_055807635.1 Bradyrhizobium sp. Kon56
AAAAGGCTACAACATCTGCAGAATGGGCATTGATTGTCATGGCATTCGCGAGTTAAAAATACACAACATTCCCGTTAGAGAAGTATTCTCTGTCGTTATTACCAAAGAAAATAATCATTTCAGCGATGAAATAATTGACAAACGGTGCTTCATGAAAACGCTATTAGACTGCCTTAACAGATACAACCTTGAGGTAACCGAGTCTAAATAAACATAAACCCATAAGGGGGGCGCGAACATAACGTGCACGCTATTATTGATAGCGTCATCATAGTGCGACGACCACTACAAGATGAACACATACGGCATTCACTATAAAATCAACCAAGAACATCAGCAGCCGAAAGTTTGTTTAGCAGCATTGACAGACACTTTAAATACAGTAGATCTCGAGACGGGCTAGAACATGAAAACCAGAAAAAGCTGTTATGCACGTAAATGCAGACGGAAACCCAATTACTGCTTACACGGCATTTTAAACGATGAAAAGAAAACCACAACTATCAATACTTCAAGGGCTGTTATTCA
>NZ_JBVVOU010000141.1:0-526 GCF_055807635.1 Bradyrhizobium sp. Kon56
GCGCAGGGCAAAACTTGTAATTAGTCCCTGATCTTGTATGGTTGGTTCCCTTTTGAATCTGAGCCTTGCGGGTCTGTTACGGCCCAACTCGACCTTGGCCGGGTCCAGCGTCGGTACCGGCGGCAGGGGTTTGAGCGCTTCGTTCAGCGGCGCGGCGGCCAGCGGCGCGCCGATGCCCAGGCACAAGGCGAAAATAAAACCGGAACAGGCAGTTGAAACAGGGCTCAAGCGAGCACTCCTTGCGGCTTGGGGGTTATGGATCTGGCACCGGTGTCGCGCAACCCACGGGCAGCAACTCCCTTCATTGGCGCCACAACAAAGCTGGCTGAAGGTGCGATGACAGCATAGCCGAGCTCTCTTGATATCGACGGCCAGTTGGCGTCAAATCAACAGCGTTTTCGCGTTGTCGGCCCGGATCGGCACGGCAGCGGTTCAATTGAGTTTAACGTTGTTTAATGTGAAGGCCAAGCGGCTGGGGGAAAAAGGCTTGTTCGCCACGCTGTATGCCGGCATTCGCGCGGATATG
>NZ_JBVVOU010000142.1:0-513 GCF_055807635.1 Bradyrhizobium sp. Kon56
GGTCGGCAGGCCGCCGGCGATGTGCGCCATGTCGCCAAGGGTGCGGGTGGGCAGGCCGAGCAGGTACACCGCCAGGCCCACGCCGAGGATTGCCACCAGGGCAGGCGGCACGGCGCGAGTCAGGCGCGGCAGCAGGTAGACAATGGCCATGGTGACCGCGACCAGAGCGACCATCACGTACAGCGGCGTACCGCTGAGCCAGGTTTCACCGCGCTTGAAGTGCTCCAACTGCGCCAGCGCGATGATAATCGCCAGGCCATTGACGAAGCCCAGCATCACCGGGTGCGGCACCATGCGCACCAGCTTGCCCAGGCGCAACAAGCCGAAAGCGACCATGATCAACCCGCCCAGCAGCACGGTCGCCAGCAGATACTCGACGCCGTGCTGCACCACCAGCGCCACGATCACCACCGCCATCGAACCGGCCGCTCCGGAGACCATACCGGGGCGACCACCGAACAGCGCGGTGAAACCTGGCTCAGCGGTACGCCGCTGTACGTGATGGTCGCTCTG
>NZ_JBVVOU010000143.1:0-512 GCF_055807635.1 Bradyrhizobium sp. Kon56
GACAATCGGGCTTGATATCTCGAAGAGCTGGTTTCAAATCCACTGGATTACGGCGGATGGAGAAATTATCCGCAAGAAGCTCGCCCGCGGGAAGGTTCTCGATTTCTTTTCACGGCTTCCAAGTTGTCTCGTTGGTCTTGAGGCTTGCGGCAGCGCTCATCATTGGGCTCGTGAACTAATAAAGCTTGGTCACAAAGCACGTCTTATGCCGGCCCGCTACGTCCGAGCCTACGTGAAGACAAACAAGCATGATGCTGCTGACGCGGAGGCGTGCTGGGAAGCCGTCCAACGGCCTGGCATGCGCTTTGTCCCTGTAAAAACCGTCGAATGGGAATTTTAATGCTACATCGCACGCGAGATTTGCTTATTCGACAGCGCACAGGCGCGATAAATGCTCTGCGTGGTCATTTGGGCGAGTTGGGAATCGTGACCGGGAAGGGAAAAGCAAACGCGAGAGAGCTCATGGCACTCGTGGACGTTGACGAGCGCATCCCACAGAGGGCGCGTAGCGC
>NZ_JBVVOU010000144.1:0-512 GCF_055807635.1 Bradyrhizobium sp. Kon56
GTCGTCGAAGGCTACGCGTGCGGCGATGTGGTTGCCGGCGAAGGCACAGCCCATGCAGAGCAGGATGAGCACGGCAATATGGCGTGAGAAGGGTGCGACGGCAGGCGGAGTCATGGCGGGGCTCGGACAGTTGGCGCCATCCTCGAGGGATGGGGATTATTTTTAGGTTGTCGTACAACTTGGTGATGGGATTTGTAACGTGTTTGGTATGGAGGCGCAAGGTGATGTATGAATATCGTGTGAAACACCGGGCCTTAAGGCGCAGGCCTTCTAAAGCTGATCAAGCGACAATTCGCCGAGTTATCGTATGAGTTACCGAGACCTTGGCCGCCACCATGGCCTCGTGAAAAACCTTGTTGCTTGACCACCTTGATGCACAGCGCCGGGCAGATGGCGGGCGGGGTTATTGTGGTCACGGGGATAGTGTTGCTGACTTATCGCACGTCGCCTCGGCCGACCGCCAAGGCGCAGGTGGCGTAATGCCTGGTTTCGTATAGGACACGAGTGATACC
>NZ_JBVVOU010000145.1:0-508 GCF_055807635.1 Bradyrhizobium sp. Kon56
TAACAGCCCGTGACTGATGGCTTTGGTGCAGATGAACGGGTGATCGACATACCCCCCCCACAGGTCGTCTGGGCCTTTGATATTCAGCGCCCGTGCCTGGGCAGTCCCCACCACGGTTTGTGTGGGAAGCAGGTACAGATCGCGGCCAGCGTGTGTGTGCGGGTCGTAACTGCCGCCGAATTTTAACCCCATTATTTGCGCCAGCCATCGCGCCAGGGCGAGGTTGGTTTGGACTTCATGTTCGGGCGCGTCGACTCGGGTTGAGTGAGCGACCACCTGTTTTTTACGTGAAATCGGGGTCATGCGTCCCCCTTGGCATCCGGCCATGTGTGTAAGGGAAGACTAGCAGGGATCACGCCAAGCTCGCGTTGAGCAGGAGCGCTTGAAAATCAACCCGTTGCTGAAAACGCGATAGCAGTTAGCCTGCGCCATTCTGCACGACGCGCCGATGGGCACGCGGCGTTCTGCACGATTCACACGCCGAAGCGGTTGCGGTAGTCACTGGGGG
>NZ_JBVVOU010000146.1:0-503 GCF_055807635.1 Bradyrhizobium sp. Kon56
CGCCAGGACATGTATATCAATGCAAATATAATCGCCGAAACGCAAGCATAAACGCCCCGATAGAGCATCGAAGCATTATAAACATCTCGATCTAGGTAGATCATATACTTGGGATCCAAGTAGACAACTATTTGTTCGACGAAAGAGCGGACAACGTCTATCGACGAAAGGTAAAAGAAAACCGACAATGCAAAGAGAGTCAAAAATACATTTTTACTTAATTTTATTTTGAATGCCAAAGAAAATAAAATTAACGCTCCAACAACCGAGTATTTTAGAAGTTATATTAGTTGCTGCAGCTGTACGATTTTTCTTCCCGAACTATCGCCTCTGGGTTATGGCAATAATTTTTGCCATTCCTGATTTTTATTTGATCCCCTATTTTTCACTCGTACGGCAGGGTTTGGCTGCCAGTTTATTTTTTTATGGGGTGCGTTACTATGCGGAGAATAAAAGATTTTTATCATGGCTTATTTTCGGTTTGGCTGTATCTCTACATTACT
>NZ_JBVVOU010000147.1:0-491 GCF_055807635.1 Bradyrhizobium sp. Kon56
CTGCGCATGCTGCGCGACAACAAGGACGAGGCCTTCGACCTGCTGCGGAGCGCGCTGACCTCGCCGCATTTCGAAACTGCCGACGTCGAACGCATTCGCTCGCAGGTGATCTCGGGCCTGCGCCGCGAGACAACCAACCCGACCTCGCTCGCGAGCCGCAAATTCCTGGAGGTTGCCTTTGGCGATCATCCCTACAGTCGGCAGTCCAACGGCAACCTCGACAGCGTTCCGACCATTACGGTTGCCGACATGAAGGATTATGTCGGCCGCGTGCTCGCCAAGGACACGCTCAAGATCGCGGTGGTTGGCGACGTGGATCCCGATACGCTCGGCAAGCTGCTCGACCACACATTTGGTAGCCTGCCGGCCAAGGCCAATCTCGTGCCCGTCCCCGACGTCGAGGCCGCCAAGCCGCCGCAACGCGCCTTCGTGACGCTCGACGTGCCCCAGACCGTGATCACCTTCGGCGGTCCCGGGGTGAAGCGCAGCGA
>NZ_JBVVOU010000148.1:0-490 GCF_055807635.1 Bradyrhizobium sp. Kon56
GCCTGGTGCAAGGCCTGGCCCCGCGCGCGGCGGTGCGGCAAGTGACGGTGAATGCCGTGGCGCCGGGCTTTATCGAGACGCAGATGACCGCGAAAATCCCGCTGCTGATCCGTGAGGCCGGGCGGCGCATGAATTCCCTGTCCCAGGGCGGCCAACCGGTGGACGTGGCCGAGACCATCGCCTGGCTGGCGCATCCGGCGTCCGGTGGGGTCAATGGCCAGGTGGTGCGGGTGTGCGGGCAAAGCCTGCTGGGGGCCTGAATGGACTACGTGACGCAGATCATCGACCCGCCGCCTTCGCGCGCCCAACTGTTGCTCGCCGGTGCGCGCGGCGTGCGCAAGCCCAAGCCAGATGCCGCGCCGGTATTGCCCAGGGAGCGTCTGGTACGCCCGGCGGTGGAGGTGTCGGGCGGCGCAATCGCCGCCTATGGCCGTGCCTGTGGTTTTCGCCCCGAGCAGGGCGTGCCGCTGTCCTATCCCCATGTGCTGGC
>NZ_JBVVOU010000149.1:0-488 GCF_055807635.1 Bradyrhizobium sp. Kon56
CTTACCGTGAAGGCACCGTGCGTATCGCCCAATCGGATCACCTTCCTCCTGACGCAGTGATGGTGCCTGGGTACATGCAAGAGCTGGTTGGGTTTGTGAATAAGCAAGACGCGCCCAAGTATGATCTGATGAAAGTTGCGCTGGCCCACCATCGATTCGGCTGGATCCACCCCTTCGGAAACGGTAATGGTCGTGTCGTGCGCCTGCTGACCTACGCACTTCTGATGAAGTACTGCTTTAATGTCAATACAGGCGGGCGGGTTCTAAACCCTACCGCTGTATTTTGTATTGATCGAGAAAAGTACTACTCGATGCTATCGACTGCCGATACCGGAACAGAAGCGGGCCTTGAAGCTTAGTGTACTTATGTTCTGGCGGGCATCAAGGACGAATTGGCAAAAGTCGGCAAGCTGACTGACTATGATTACTTGACCAAACACATCCTGACCCCAACCGTCACACTCGCGAAAGAGCGAGGATGGATTACG
>NZ_JBVVOU010000150.1:0-486 GCF_055807635.1 Bradyrhizobium sp. Kon56
GGTACGACCACGTCGGCTATTAACAAGTCATAGCGTGGGCGATCTTCAATTAGCTCTAGTGCTTGGCTCGTGCAGATAGCAACGTCCAGACGCCCAAATAGACCTTTATCTTTGAGCAGGGCAAGGAGTTTCCCTTTTTTTGCCGGGTCGTCTTCTAGCAAAAGTATGTCAAGAGGCATTTTTTTTCTCTAAAATTGATCTAAGATTAGATTCGATGCGAAGCTCCCAGTCAGAGAATGCTGAATCAAAATATACGGTATCTAAAAAGGTGTTAGGGAAGTCCTTTTTCAGCTGTTTTGATAGCTCTGTTAGCCCCAAGCTTTTCGATCCCTCGCTGAATACTGGATACGATGTCACTACTAGAGTAGGAATCTCCATTTCATAGCGTTCAAGGGTTTCGAAGACCTCAATGCCTCCAAAAGGTCTAGGAGTACCACCACGTTCTCTCGATTCGATGTCATACGTAGGTAAAGACATATCAGCAAT
>NZ_JBVVOU010000151.1:0-484 GCF_055807635.1 Bradyrhizobium sp. Kon56
CGACCGCGCCCGACCAGTTCGAGCCGATGCACCAGCGCAACCCAATGGCGACGTCGATCCGCGACTCTGGTGTCAGGGATTCTACGCCGCGATGCGGCTCAGGCTGCCGGCGTGGGCGCCGTTGCTGGACGTCGGCAACGTCAGTCACGGCCTGGTTCTGCCCATCCTGCTGCACTGTCGCGACGATCAGGGCCATCCGCTGCTCGGACCGCCACCAAGGGACCCCGAGACCGGGCACTTTCTCCGTAACGCCGATATTCCAGCAGCTGTCGAGGCCACGCGCCAATACTGGATGCCGATCCGCTACGCACGCGCCCCCTGATCGCCGCAGACGTGGGAGCTCATACCGGTTACGGCCAGCCCGAAGTTCTTAAGAAGTTAGAGATCGAGATCTGCCATGAGTTGAAGGTCGGCGAGAATTATGGCAACCACTTTTATGTAAACCTTGCCTATCGCATCAACCGGCCGATCACGTTTAACGAGC
>NZ_JBVVOU010000152.1:0-483 GCF_055807635.1 Bradyrhizobium sp. Kon56
TGAGAAAGGCGACTTTGCAGGTTGGCATCTCCTTGCTTGTCGATGACGTCATCAAAAGGCAGCCTGCCTTCATCCATATCCAGCGATAGCGTGGCGGCGCGCTCTTGCAGCCGCTCAATGACGAGTGAGGGCAGGCTGTCGACGGCGATGTGGACACCATAGAACTTGAGCGCCCGACGGACAATGCTCGATCGACCGTCGCGGGAAAAGAAATAGCGACGCCACTGCACTGGGGCCGCCGCTATAGCTATATACGCCAACAAATCGAGAATTCCCTGGCCCAGAACCACCAACTCACCCCCGGCGGTGTGCAAATGGTCATGCGCCTGCTGCAGCAGGCTTCTGCTGCGGAAATCTGGGTGAAAGACATTCCCGACGACCTGCATTACGCCAGCTCCATCACCTGGGTGAATTTCAAGGCTGGCGTGATACTTGCTCAAGCCAAAGCACACGACGATGAGCAACACATGACGTTCCAGCAAT
>NZ_JBVVOU010000153.1:0-481 GCF_055807635.1 Bradyrhizobium sp. Kon56
GTCAGGTGCGCTACGTATTAACCAACAAGTGCATAACATGAGAGAGGACGATGCCTGGTTGAAGATCCTCAATGGCCAGTTCCAAAAGCTGCAGGATGATTTGAAATTTCAGGTAAAGGTTTTTTTCGAGACCCAGGGTGTTTTTCTAGGTCGAAAGTTTTGCGGTTTTGCGTTCGGCCCCCGCATCATGATCGTCGACCGTAACAGCAGTGATCCTCAAATTGCTGGCGTTACACCTATACCGCTCGACGACGACCACATCCAGATTGCCAAGCCAAGAAGCCGCGAAGCGCTCATCTACAAAGCGATGCTCGCGACAATCGAAGGTATCCCGGCGATCACCTCAACATTTCCAGCAGGTGCTCAAACATCTGATGCGCAACTCTCTGTTTTGACGACAAAGCCTGCTGCTGAGGAGCGCGAGGATCTGAGCTGCGTCGCCAAACATTCCTCGCTGGAAGAGAAAACCTCTGCCTCGCCC
>NZ_JBVVOU010000154.1:0-479 GCF_055807635.1 Bradyrhizobium sp. Kon56
TGGGACTGTAGCGAGGGCAACTTCTGACATGGCCGGATCCAATTTCTTACATTCATTGGAGTATAACCAGCTTGATACAGGTGTAGGTCGGATAAGTGAGTCCGGCGTCACACTTGGCCATATTGCTGCCCGTGTCGCAGCCAGCGGTTGAGCAATGGGCTGACATGCTCCGGCCAGCGCTCCAGCAGCGCTTGCGCCGCATCGCGCACAGCGGGCAACAGGTCGGCGTCGCGCATCAGGTCGGCGACCTTGAATTGCAGCAAACCGGTTTGACGAGTGCCGAGCATTTCCCCCGGGCCGCGCAGCTCCAGGTCCTTTTCGGCGATGACAAAGCCGTCGTTGGTTTCGCGCATGATGCCCAGCCGTTGGCGGCCAATCTGCGACAGCGGCGGGTGATACAGCAGCACGCAATGGCTGGCGGCGCTGCCCCGACCGACGCGACCGCGCAATTGGTGCAGTTGGGCCAGGCCCAGGCGTTC
>NZ_JBVVOU010000155.1:0-473 GCF_055807635.1 Bradyrhizobium sp. Kon56
TCAAGGGCATTGACCTCGAAGTGCTGCGCGGCCAGGCGGTCTCGATCATCGGCCCGTCGGGCTCGGGCAAGTCCACGATTCTGCGCTGCATCACCGGGCTGTTGCAGCCCCAGCGCGGCAGCATCCGCGTGGGCCAGACGCAGGTCGACACGCTGGCGCAGGAAGCCCAGCGCATCGCACTGCGCAAGCGCGTCGGCTTTGTCTTCCAGCAATACAACTTGTTCCCGCATTTGTCAGTGCTGGAAAACCTGGTGATCGCCCCGCGCAAGGTGCTCGGGCGCAACCGTGCCGATGCGGAAAAGGACGCGCGGGCGCTGCTGGCCAAGGTGCGCATGGAGCACAAGGCCGACGCTTACCCTGGCCAGTTGTCCGGTGGCCAGCAGCAGCGCGTAGCGATTGCCCGAGCCCTGGCGATGGAGCCCAAGGTGATGCTGTTTGACGAGCCCACCTCGGCCCTCGACCCGGAAATGGTC
>NZ_JBVVOU010000156.1:0-465 GCF_055807635.1 Bradyrhizobium sp. Kon56
TACGCATCAGAAAGGACTACCCACCAAACGCCTGCGAAGGCCGGCGCAATGTAGGATCAAACGGATTGATCCGCGGCCCGATTGCCGCCGCCTCCCGCTTCAACAACTCGACCACCATCGGCAGACGGCTGGGCCCCAGACGATCCCTGATGGTCGCCACGCTCAGTGCCGCTACCGCATGCCCGTCGCGGTTCAGGATCGGCACCGCCAGTCCCGCCATGCCTTCCAGCACGCCCGTGTTGCGCGCGGCGTAGCCGAGGCTGCGCACGTTCTGCACCTCCGAACGCAACAGCACCTCATCGTACAGGTGAAAATCCTTGAGCCGCGGCAGGTTGTAGCCAATCACCGTTTCGCGCTCTTCCTCGGGCAGGAACGCCAGGATCGCCAGGCTGCCCTGCCCTACGCCCAATGCCACGCGCCCACCGATATCGCCGGTGAAGGTGCGAATCGGATACGGACCTTCGC
>NZ_JBVVOU010000157.1:0-452 GCF_055807635.1 Bradyrhizobium sp. Kon56
GGCTGCTTTGGCTGTGTGGCGCCTTGCTGTTCGCGGCGATGCTGATGTGGCTGAACAGCCGCCAAGTGCTGGTGGCGCAGATGCAGACCACGGTGCAGGCGCAAAAAGCCCAGGTGGCGCAGTTGCAACAGGTGCGCCAGCAACTGGCCAATACCCGTGGCGCAGACGCTGGGTAGTGCGCGGTGACGACGGACGCAGTGCGGCGGGCAACAGGTTGATGCCCAAGCGAGAGTCGGCGCTGTCGCCCACATCCACGCGTTGCGGCTGCAGACCCTGCGCGGCGCAATCGGCGAGCAGGCTGTCGAGGCGTTCGCGCAGGATCGCCACCAGCGTGACCTGCAACCACGCGCCGCTGCGCCGCTCCTGGCGCGCGACAAAATACAACTGCGAGGCGTCGAACGGGGTAAGCCGGTCCAGCTCATAGCCGACCACGGCGCGCAGATTACGCGCGG
>NZ_JBVVOU010000158.1:0-447 GCF_055807635.1 Bradyrhizobium sp. Kon56
TGATCTCGAGCTCGATGATGCCACTGTTCTCGGCGCCCTCGGGCGCCTTCCGAAGGCGTCGGCGCTGCCGCGGTGAGCGCTCCGGCGGCGTGCACGATGGGGTAACGACAGCGGGCACGAACGTCTGCGGCTCGGGTCCCACAGGGCTCGCAACCGGCCGTCGCATTTGCCGGCGCCACGTAAACAGCTGTTGCGGCGACAATCCGTGCCGCCGCGCGACCTCCGATACCACGGCTCCCGGGGCCAGCGTCTCCTCGACAAACCGCGCCTTGTCGTCGGCCGAGAACTGCCGCCGTCGGCCGCTCTCCGTGATGACCTCGACCCGACGAACCGAGGTCCTGGGCTCAAGCATATGGTCAAGCTTAGACACAAGCCGATCTCCAATCAGAGATCGATCATTCCTCGCTCGAGGCCTTCAATGGAAGGTGGGACCGAAACAGCGCTTAC
>NZ_JBVVOU010000159.1:0-447 GCF_055807635.1 Bradyrhizobium sp. Kon56
GTTCTTTGAATACTGGGGTGTAGATGATTTTCAATTTCATCAATTATCGCGGTAAATTCCTCGCCCCCCTCCACATTGAGCTGCTGAAGGTACAGCATCCATGCGATTTCAATTACAGCTGCGAGACCTCCCGACGCACTCTCAAGAATAAAACGATCACGCCCACCATTACATACGAAAACTACCTCTGCACCAACACCCACCTCAATAGACTCAAACTTGAATTGACGAGGTACTGCAATACGCAAAATACTCTGGAAACCTTCAAAGTACCTCCGACATTCATCTACTGGATGGAGTATATATTTATCGCTAGACTTAACGCCATACCCAGCAACCAACCACGCAAACAGAGTGTTTTTTATTGAAGCAGTGAAATTATCTTTCGTTCCTTCAATAGCAGATTTTTGTCCATCCCTCGACAACTCCAATGCTTTTTTTAGATCA
>NZ_JBVVOU010000160.1:0-438 GCF_055807635.1 Bradyrhizobium sp. Kon56
GCGCCTTGGTATTCTCTACCCAACCACCTGTGTCGGTTTGGGGTACGGTTCCTGGTTACCTGAAGCTTAGAAGCTTTTCTTGGAAGCATGGCATCAACCACTTCGTCGTCTAAAAGACGACTCGTCATCAGCTCTCGGCCTTAGAATCCCGGATTTACCTAAGATTCCAGCCTACCACCTTAAACTTGGACAACCAACGCCAAGCTGGCCTAGCCTTCTCCGTCCCTCCATCGCAATAACCAGAAGTACAGGAATATTAACCTGTTTTCCATCGACTACGCTTTTCAGCCTCGCCTTAGGGACCGACTAACCCTGCGTCGATTAACGTTGCGCAGGAAACCTTGGTCTTTCGGCGTGGGTGTTTTTCACACCCATTGTCGTTACTCATGTCAGCATTCGCACTTCTGATACCTCCAGCAAGCTTCTCAACTCACCTTC
>NZ_JBVVOU010000161.1:0-437 GCF_055807635.1 Bradyrhizobium sp. Kon56
ACCTTGGTGGCGTCGCCGCTCTTAGGGTCCTTACCGAAGATGTCGGTCTCGCCGTTGGCAACGACCAGATCGTTGTTGATGACCGACATGTTGCCGACTCTGATCTCTATATGATCGGTGCCGTTCTTGAAGTTGTTTTCGTATACGGTCTTGAGATCGGAAAACACACCGCCCGGGTTGATCTGGACCCCGTCCTTTGTATAGAGCGCAGCGACACAGCCCGCGTCTTTCTTGGCGACGCAGTCGGTGTAGGCGACGGCTAATTTTTCGGCCTCCTGCTTGACCTCATCGGCCAGTGCCGGTGCAGAGATGAAGGCGGAAGAACACAATGCCAAGAGCAATGAACGTCGCTTCATAGCAACTTCCCCTCTGGTTGTGATGCACAATTGCATCGCGACGTCCTCCTGACGTAGGACGTCGCGTTGCATTTGTTCCGA
>NZ_JBVVOU010000162.1:0-437 GCF_055807635.1 Bradyrhizobium sp. Kon56
GTCGGGTTAATCGTAAACTGTGCAACACTCGCTACTGTTGCTATTCCCAGAGATGTAACTCTCTCTACTCTCTGCCATTGATCCGGGTATTTTACAACGACATGTTTCCTGACAAATCTTGTATTTTTTTCAGCATCCGCTATAAAACTTTTTAAATCATGCATCTCTGAATCAACTGCAAGAATCAAATAGCCATCTATAACTATTCCTGATATTTCTCTTCCAACGAGTACCTTATCAAGCAAAGCTTCAGAAATTATAATTTTTTTAACTGACTCACCATATTCCAAACCCATCAGATTGATGAGCAAGATAGAAGCAAAATTAGATTCCCAATAAACATTGGCAATTTCCAGCTCATCAAATTCAGCTATTGGTGGATATAGAAATTCGCGCTGTGGACGCTGGTTTCACAGCGAAAAAATTACAAATTGCTG
>NZ_JBVVOU010000163.1:0-436 GCF_055807635.1 Bradyrhizobium sp. Kon56
TGAGCGGCAACGGCGCCAGGCGCTGTTTGTCGGGCAAGCCCGTGCGCAGTTGCCCCTGGTTGCTCTGGAGTGCCTGCTGCGCCGGCGCCAGGGGCTGACTCGCAAGGGCGTGCAGTGGGTGCAAGCGCTGGTGCAGGCGAGCGTCGAGGCGCGCAAGGTCGACGGGCACGAGATTGTCGCGCGTCCGCTCGCGTTTTTGACCCACGCGGGCGGGCGCGGCTATCCGGCGGCAAACATGTTTGTGATCGGCCCTCGGGACAATGCCCTGCTACCGCACCGGTGAGCGAAACACCGTGTGCCATGGCGCGGGGTCGGCCGGTTCCGGGCGCCGCAGGTACACCGCCAGCGGGGCGTAGTCGCGACCCGCCGACATGCGCCGCACCGCGCTTTACTTGACGTTGGCGCAAGTGCCGCCAGGTTGCGTGGTGAGCTACGG
>NZ_JBVVOU010000164.1:0-434 GCF_055807635.1 Bradyrhizobium sp. Kon56
CGCGCTGTGCGCTTGTGCGGCTATCGGTGCGGTATGGGCCAGTTGCTCACCGGATTTCGGCGCGCAGGGCGTGTTGGACAGGGTGCGGCAATTGTCGCCCAAGGTGCTGCTGGCGGTAGACGGTTATCGCTATGGCGGCAAGGCGTTCGATCGACGCGAACAGGTACGCTGTATCGCCCGCGAGATGGACAGCGTCGAGCACGTGATCGTGCTGTCGACGCTGTTTCCCGATGAACCGCTGACGCTGGCCAATGCCATCGACTGGCAAGCGTTGCACCGGCGTCCTGCGGTGTCCGCAGCCGATTTCCAGTGTGAACAAGTGCCCTTCGATCATCCGCTGTGGGTGCTGTTTTCGTCCGGTACCACCGGGCTGCCCAAAGCCATCGTGCACAGCCATGGCGGCATACTGCTGGAACAGTTGAAGACCCTGCACT
>NZ_JBVVOU010000165.1:0-433 GCF_055807635.1 Bradyrhizobium sp. Kon56
ATCAAGTGCCGTTGAGCCTGGACGCCGCCGAAGTGATCAGCGCCGACGTGGCGCGCTCGGGCACCCGTGCGGTGCTGGACATCGCCGCCATCGAGCCCGAGGGCGGCTACCAGGGTGGGGATTACTTTGGCACGGTGCACCTGGTCTTCGATTTTCTGGCGCCCTGAACCTGTGAAGATCTAAATGTGGGAGGGGGCTTGCCCTAATGCCAGTCAGTAGGGCTTTTTGTAGGAGCGAGCTTGCTCGCGAAGAACTCAGGGGCCCCGTGTTTATCCAGAATGAACGCGTTGCCTGGGCGTTTTTCGCGAGCAAGCTCGCTCCTACAGTGAACGTTCGCTTAACTGGTTGGCGTTAGGGCAAGTCCCCTCCCACATGTGGACCGCGGGGCGTCAGTGCGATAGGACACCCATGCTTGTCGTGGGCAAACACAGCG
>NZ_JBVVOU010000166.1:0-431 GCF_055807635.1 Bradyrhizobium sp. Kon56
CGCGATCCGAACCTGGCCGACTGGGCACCGGTGCCTTGCCCTAACGTTTAATCAAGCTTTTGTCGTAGCAACATGAAACGCCAGTCGGGCTAACCGACTGGCGTTTTTTATATGCACCGACACATTTATCTCACAGGGGGGTTCAGGCCCTTGATGCGGAATTTGCCACCGGTAAACCGGTAAGGCGAAGCGTCAAAGTGCAACGTACCTTCCAGTACTTGCGTTGCTTCATCGTAGCAATATACAAGTTGTCCTTGATTACCGTTGTATAACTCATTGGCCATAAAGCCGGCATAAGCTGTTCCGGGAATCCCATCAGGTTGTACCGGTAGTGTTTGTGCGTCGTATAGATCGTCAGTGTGAATTAAAATCCAGAAACTCAAGTGAGGGTAGTCATCGACATACGCCCTTACTTCAAGATAATCCTCGTT
>NZ_JBVVOU010000167.1:0-423 GCF_055807635.1 Bradyrhizobium sp. Kon56
GCAATACGGGCCAAGGTGGGCGCCGCGCACGTCCAGCTCCTTGCGATCGCCAATGATCGACCAGTCCACGCTGGTCTCGGCGCCGAACACGCTGAACTCGACGAAACGCCCGAGCTTGCGGATCAGGTCCAGGCCCTGGGTGACGCCGGCCGGTACGCCCGTGGTCTCGATGTACACGTCGCAGCCGTAGTTGTCGGTCAGCTCGTTGATGATCGCGCGGGCGTTGTCGCGGGACGGGTTGATCACCACATCGGCGCCGAACTTCTTCGCCAATTCCAGGCGCTCGTCGACCATGTCGATCACCTCCAGTTTCTTCGGCGTCTTCAGCGCCGCCACTTGCACCATGCACAGGCCCAGGGTTCCGGCGCCGGCAATCACCACCACGTCATCGAGCTGGATATCGCCACGGTTGACCGTGTGGAT
>NZ_JBVVOU010000168.1:0-422 GCF_055807635.1 Bradyrhizobium sp. Kon56
GGCCTGATACAGCGCCTGGTCGGCGCTGTCCATCAACACGTAAAGGTCCAGCGCCTGGGCATGGGTCGAGGCCAGACCCAGGCTGGCGCTCAGCCCCTGCACCGGGCCGGCCTTCAGTTCGCCGATGGCCTGGACCAGTTGCGCTGCGAGGCGGCGCGCTGGCGGTGATGCCGGTCGATGACCGGGTGTCCCAGGTGCTGGTCATGCTGTTTGCCGTGGGCATGTCGGTGAGTGCGGTGTCGTGCTATTCGGCCTATCGCTACATGTCGCTGGTGTCCATGTACCTGGTGCTGTTGCCCTGTACCCTGTGGCTGCTGTTCCAGCCGTCACCGATGCAGGTGGGCGTGGCGCTGGCGGTATTGGTGTTCTCGTCCTTTGTGGTGGGTGCCACGCGCAAACTCTCCGACGCTTTGGAAAAAGCC
>NZ_JBVVOU010000169.1:0-421 GCF_055807635.1 Bradyrhizobium sp. Kon56
TCGTACGGTCAGCGGTATCGGTACACTGATCAACAACAACGGCGGCTTCGCGCCAAACGGATATGCCCCGGTATTGGGAGCTTTGCTCACGACGATGTTCAGCTTCATGGGCACTGAAATCGTCACCATCGCGGCAGCGGAGTCCCATAACCCCACCAGTGCGATAGCGCAAACCACGATGAACGCGATGATCGCCAGCACTTTCGCCAGGGCGAACCAGAACTCGAATTCACCGTAACGAGCCACGCTGTAAAAGTTGGTCAGGGTCAGCCCGCAGGTGATGCTTAGCGCAAATACCCACGTATCGATGCTCGGAGAGATGGCCGTTGCATCGCCGGATACAGGTTCTTTTCCCACTTATGCAAACCGGGCCATCGGACCCTGGGCGGGATTTACCATTGGCTGGCTCTACTGGTGGTTC
>NZ_JBVVOU010000170.1:0-418 GCF_055807635.1 Bradyrhizobium sp. Kon56
TGAATGCCGCCGAACTCGTTATTCCACTTATAACGAAGCCAATCCGAAGCCGCCGCATAGTTTTCCTTGGGGCCATGTCGGAAATACTCGTAGACCTCGCCGCTCTCCGATGCCTTGAGCCGCGCGAAGACATCACTTTCATTCAAATTACGGACTTCAAGGTTGCTCGCCTTGCCTTCAAGTGCAACCTTGATTTGCTGGAACACCTCAGGGGTGTCCGCGTCCACGTTGACAACTGATTTGTAGCCGGGCGTTTTGTTGGCATTGTTTATTATGTTCTCCAACCGATGGGGCGGCAGCAGGCCGCCCATCCACAGGTAGTTGATCTCTTTGGGTATCGGTGCGACAGCATCGGGAATACGAGGCAGCGTGAACTTGATGGTTTCAACGGTACTCGACTTTGGCAGCGTGTCCTTGG
>NZ_JBVVOU010000171.1:0-413 GCF_055807635.1 Bradyrhizobium sp. Kon56
GCGGCGCCGTATCCATTGCCCGTCGCCTGCAGGACCCGTTGGCCGAGCTGGTGAAAATCGACCCCAAATCCATCGGCGTCGGCCAATACCAGCATGACGTGTCGCAGCTCAAGCTGGCGCGTGGCCTGGACGCGGTGGTGGAAGACTGCGTGAACGCCGTGGGTGTGGACGTGAACACCGCCTCCGTGGCGCTGCTCGCGCGTATCTCCGGCCTCAACGCTACCCTCGCGCAGAATATCGTCACCCACCGCGACGAGAACGGCGCGTTCAAAACCCGCGCCGCGCTGAAAAAAGTCGCGCGCCTGGGTGAGAAAACCTTCGAGCAAGCCGCCGGTTTCCTACGCGTAATGAACGGCGACAACCCGCTGGATGCCTCTGCGGTTCACCCGGAAGCCTATCCGCTGGTGCAGCGC
>NZ_JBVVOU010000172.1:0-412 GCF_055807635.1 Bradyrhizobium sp. Kon56
GGTGATCCGCAGCCAGCACGACCGCGGCGTGGTGATGCTGATCGACGACCGTTTCGGTGAAGCGCGGGTGCGCCAGTTGCTGCCCAGCTGGTGGTCGATCAGCATCACCACGCCGCGGTCGTGGTGGCTGCGGATCACCCTCCCCGCTGCCTGCACGACTTTCTGGATACCGGGATACAGGTAGGTGTAGTCGTAGCCCGCACCGAAAATCGCGCCCATGCGCGCTTTCATCTGTTCATTCACCGGGTTGAGCTGCGGCAAGCCCAGGGTCGCGACAAACGCCCCGATCAGGCGCGCACCGGGTAAATCGATGCCTTCGCCAAAAGCACCGCCCAGCACGGCAAACCCGATGCCCTGGCTGTGCTGGGTGAACTGGTCGAGAAACGCCTGGCGCTGCGCCACGGCCATGCCG
>NZ_JBVVOU010000173.1:0-411 GCF_055807635.1 Bradyrhizobium sp. Kon56
ACCAGATTGCTTGGGGTTATATGGTCAAGTGAAGAAGCGCATACGGTGGATGCCTTGGCAGTCAGAGGCGATGAAAGACGTGGTAGCCTGCGAAAAGCTTCGGGGAGTCGGCAAACAGACTTTGATCCGGAGATGTCTGAATGGGGGAACCCAGCCATCATAAGATGGTTACCTTACACTGAATACATAGGAGTATGGAGCGAACCAGGGGAACTGAAACATCTAAGTACCCTGAGGAAAAGAAATCAACCGAGATTCCCTTGGTAGTGGCGAGCGAACGGGGACTAGCCCTTAAGTGGCTTTGAGATTAGCGGAACGCTCTGGAAAGTGCGGCCATAGTGGGTGATAGCCCTGTACGCGAAAATCTCTTAGTCATGAAATCGAGTAGGACGGAGCACGAGAAACTTTGTC
>NZ_JBVVOU010000174.1:0-410 GCF_055807635.1 Bradyrhizobium sp. Kon56
TGCTCACCGACTTTTACGACGTGCCCGCCGAGCGCGTCGGCTGGTACGTGCTGCCGCTCGCCCTCGGCAACTTCTGCGGGCCGCTGCTGCTGGGGCGGTTGTTTGACGTGGTCGGCCGGCGCGTGATGATCAGCTCTACCTACGCGATCTCCGGCGTGCTGCTGGCGCTCAGTGGTTACGCGTTCCAGCAGGGCTGGTTCGACGTGACCCAGCAAGCCATCGCATGGATGGTGATTTTCTTCTTCGCCTCGGCAGCGGCGAGTTCGGCGTACCTGACCGTGGCGGAGACGTTTCCACTGGAAATACGCGCGCTGGCGATTGCAGTGTTCTATGCCTTCGGCACGGGGTTGGGCGGCCGCGTTCTTCCAGGCCCAGGTAATCCGCAGGAAATTGCGACAGGCGTTGTGAGG
>NZ_JBVVOU010000175.1:0-405 GCF_055807635.1 Bradyrhizobium sp. Kon56
GTGCAGACCTCTTTTTATTGTTATGAACCCACCGGGACGGGTGGGTGTTTAATAGGAGGTCTTTTTTGTTTATGCGTCAGTAGGCTGTTTCCGCTTGAGTCGTAGGCAGCTGCTGAATCGATGGCTGCCCCTGGTAGCGTGGGTACACATCCAGGCTAAACCCCCCGTTGAACGTGGCTTGGGTGGCATTGCAGAGGTTGATCACGGCATCGATGGCGCCGCGCAGGCAAGGCTCCGTCCAGCCTGCATCCACCGAAAACGATTCGCCGGCCGGATACAGGCCGGAAACATCGGCGTAATCGCGGTTGTACCGCATCAAACTGACGGCATCGTAGTAAGTCCCGGCGCGATAGAGCTTGGCGCACCCTAGCGCGCTCTTGTCGGTCATCCAGCGTTGGACGATGG
>NZ_JBVVOU010000176.1:0-404 GCF_055807635.1 Bradyrhizobium sp. Kon56
TCGGTGGCGCCGTAGTAGGCAACGTGGTTGTCATGCGCAGCGACCGACGCCTGGAACAGACCCCAAGCCTGGTCGACGCGGACCATACCGACGAGGTTCGGCGAACGCGTGCCGCCGATGGCGTTGGAGCCATACGAACCGCCGACAATGCCGGCCGCACTCGCACCCGACATGTTCAGGTTGCCGGCATCATAGTAGGCCGCACGATCTTCCGCCGAGAACGACGCCGTCACGCCCTGACCGAAGTCAGCAGTGTAGCTGAACTGGTTGACACCAGTGACCGTGCCGGAACCGCCGACGAGGCTGTCGAAGTTGTTGCCGGGATAATTGGTCCAGGGCGCGTCGAACTGCGACACGGCCTTACCCATGGTGAAGCCAGCGAACTGGATGAAGGCGTAGTACAC
>NZ_JBVVOU010000177.1:0-404 GCF_055807635.1 Bradyrhizobium sp. Kon56
GTGTACTACGCCTTCATCCAGTTCGCTGGCTTCACCATGGGTAAGGCCGTGTCGCAGTTCGACGCGCCCTGGACCAACTATCCCGGCAACAACTTCGACAGCCTCGTCGGCGGTTCCGGCACGGTCACTGGTGTCAACCAGTTCACCTACACCGCTGACTTCGGTCAGGGCGTGACGGCGTCGTTCTCGGCTGAAGATGCGACGGCCTATTACCAGGCCGGCAACCTGAACATGACGGGCGCGACTGCGGCTGGCATGATCGGCGGTTCGTATGGCTCCAACGCCATCGGCGGTTCGCGTTCGCCGAACCTCGTCGGTATGGTCCGTGTCGACCAGGCTTGGGGTCTGTTCCAGGCGTCGGTCGCTGCGCATGACAACCACGTTGCCTACTACGGCGCCACCGA
>NZ_JBVVOU010000178.1:0-399 GCF_055807635.1 Bradyrhizobium sp. Kon56
CCTTGATCATGCGTTCGCCGTGCACTTCCAGGATCTTCGAGGAGGCAAAGCCGCCCATCAGCGCTTCACGCACTTTCGCCGGGTCGGCGCCGTTCTTGGAGGCGAACAGCAACGCTTCGGCCACCGCCTGGATATTGAGCGCCACGATGATCTGGTTGGCGACCTTGGCGGTCTGGCCATCACCGTTACCGCCGACCAGGGTGATGTTCTTGCCCATCGCCTGGAACAGCGGCAGCGCGCGTTCGAAGGTTTGCTGCTCGCCGCCGACCATGATGCTCAAGGTGCCGGCCTTGGCGCCGACTTCACCACCGGACACTGGCGCATCCAGGTACTGCGCGCCGGTCGCGTTGATTTTTGCCGCGAACGCCTTGGTGGCGGTGGGGGAGATCGAACTCATGT
>NZ_JBVVOU010000179.1:0-397 GCF_055807635.1 Bradyrhizobium sp. Kon56
ACTTCCAGAACCTGGCGGGCGGCAGCTACTCGATGTTCGGCAGCTCCGGCGTTGCCTACCAGAGCGTCGGCTTCGCCATCGCTCCGGACACCGTGTTCGTGACCGGCAGCGGTCAGGAAACCGTCAAGACCTGGGGCTTCCGCGGTGCCTACACCCATAACTGGGATCCATACTGGAACACCGCGATCTACGGTGCTTACGCTCAGGCGCAGTACGGCACTCTTGCCAAGACCACCCTCTGCGGCGCTGGCGGTGCTGGCGGCGTGTTCGGCGGCCTGGCGGGCGTGACGGGTTGTAATCCTGACTTCGCCATCGGCCAAGTCGGTGTCATCACCCGCTGGACCCCGGTCAAGAACCTGACGTTCTCGGCCGACCTCTCCTGGACCCATCTGGACCA
>NZ_JBVVOU010000180.1:0-397 GCF_055807635.1 Bradyrhizobium sp. Kon56
GGCTCTCCAGGGCAGGGCAAAAGCACCTTTTTAAGCTACATCTGCGAACAGCTTCGTGCCTTGGAGAGCCCCATAGCACCCGTTCATTCCAGTCGCCAGACTGAATCTCGTCGATAAATTCCTTTGCAAACTGGGGGTCAGGCGGCAGATAGCCTGCCGGTACCCGGAACTCCTGGTCCAACGGTCGAGGTTGCCGCTCGGAGATAGTACTGCGCAACACTTCTAAGGTGATGCGCCCGTCAGGGGCGGGAGCATTTTTGTGAATACTCCACTCAGTGGCGCGGCGTAAGAGGGTCAGCCAGCCGAGATGGTCCGTGTGATTTCCTTCTAATGCCGATGACACCGTACCGCCCAGCGATTCATAGCCGGCGAAGCTATGGGAGAACTCGAAGTTCTC
>NZ_JBVVOU010000181.1:0-393 GCF_055807635.1 Bradyrhizobium sp. Kon56
GGAGAGCTTCTTGATGATCTTGGTCTGAGCGGCACCACCCACACGGGATACCGAAACACCGGCGTTCACTGCAGGGCGGATGCCCGAGTTGAACATGGCCGATTCCAGGAAGATCTGACCGTCGGTGATCGAGATCACGTTGGTCGGAACGAACGCGGAAACGTCGCCAGCCTGGGTTTCGATGATCGGCAGTGCGGTCAGGGAACCGGTTTTGCCGGTCACTGCGCCGTTGGTGAACTTCTCTACGTACTCTTCGGAAACGCGGGATGCGCGCTCCAGCAGACGGGAGTGGAGCAATTGATCCCACTGGTGGCGACTCCGGATCAGGAACTCAAGCACCACTGGGACTACCTCTACGAACCAGACGCCAAAGAGCTGCTTGACGGCTTGATG
>NZ_JBVVOU010000182.1:0-389 GCF_055807635.1 Bradyrhizobium sp. Kon56
GGCAACTGGGTTTCGCGCAGGAAGTAGAAAGCGCCCGGCAGCAACACGGCGACGGTGCCGGCAGCGGCCATGGCGATGGCGTCTTCTTCGGTCATGAACTCCAGATGGTCCGCCGACAACGCGTGGTAGCGCGCCGCCAGGCTGGAGCCATGCAGGGAAGACAATTGCTCGGCGTGCAGTTTCACCGGCAGGCCGAGTTTTTGGGCGACCTTGAACACGCGCTCCACCTGCTCGGTAGAAAACGCCAGGTATTCACAGAAGGCATCCACCGCGTCCACCAGCCCCTCTGCCGCCAGGGTCGGCAGCATCTCGCTGCAGATGTGCTCGATGTAGTCATCCGCGCGGTCCTGGTACTCCGGCGGTAACGCATGGGCCGCCAGGCAGGTGGC
>NZ_JBVVOU010000183.1:0-389 GCF_055807635.1 Bradyrhizobium sp. Kon56
CCACGTCATTGACACCATCGTCGCGGTGCTGATCGGCAAACAGAACGGCAGCGAAGTCGTGCTCACCTACTCACCGCTCCAGGGCTACGACCGATATACCTCCCGCGAGCAATTCGACCAGGCTGTACCCGCACTGCTGGCTCCTTCCGTCGAGCGCAGGAAACTCCAGTGGCGCCTGTTCGAGCCCGAGGGGAACTTTTTCGATTGGCAAGCCTGCGAGTTGATTTCGATGCAGATCGAAGCCATCGGCACCCTCGATTTCTCGGATATCCGAGGCACCCAGGCGCCGCTGCCCACTCGTCCACGCGGCGAGACCACAGGTGAGTCACCCAACATGGCCTGGCTTGAACAGGCGTGGCCCGACTGGCTGCAAAAAGCCAGCGCTGCTG
>NZ_JBVVOU010000184.1:0-389 GCF_055807635.1 Bradyrhizobium sp. Kon56
GGCTCAAGGCCGGCGCCCTGGTGGAAGTGCTCAAGGAGCCGCCGCAAATAATCCAGACCGCTGACGCCAAGGTGCAGCCATGAGCGGCAGCTGGAGACCTCCATTCTTTACAGGAACTGACTCATGAATTTGATCCGACTGATGTTGGTGCTGATTCTATCCACGGCGACGGGTGTGTTGTGCTCCACCGTGGCTGCGACTGAAAAATCATGGCGCGTCATCCGTTTTGGCGTAGAGCCACTGGTGCCTCCTTTCGAGAGCCGTAATTCGCAGGGCGAGCTGGTGGGGCTGAATATAGAGCTGGGAAATGCGCTGTGCGCCGAACTCAAGGCCACGGTGCAGGGGAACCAGGCCGCGATTGATTCGGCTCAAGTACAACTTTCCTACAC
>NZ_JBVVOU010000185.1:0-388 GCF_055807635.1 Bradyrhizobium sp. Kon56
GGGCTTGCCCGCACCCGTACAACACACATCTTGCCGTCTGCCTGGGTGCAATTAAAAGAAATTTATTGCTAATAGTCGTTTCGGCCTTGATCTATTGTGGGTAGCGGAGATTCTAGCGACCGCTGGAGTTGTTAGCCATATCAGGATCGGCGTCGCTACGAGCTAAGCGTGGCCGCGGTAAGTTGGCCGGCGCTCATACTTTCTCCGCTCTGTTTGATTCATTCATTTAAATTTAGTCGATTAAGTTAACTCAAAGCAATTTTAGGCAATTCCTTACCTAAATTAATGCAACTCTAGGCAACTTAGTGAGAATTAACGCAACTCAAAGAAATTTATTGCTAATAGTCGTTTCGGCAAAGTCAGTTGCCTTAAATTTCCTTGAGTTGCG
>NZ_JBVVOU010000186.1:0-386 GCF_055807635.1 Bradyrhizobium sp. Kon56
GTTGGCCAGCTGGATCAGCAGATTGGCGCGGTCGTCGAGAGACTCGCCCATGCCAAGGATGCCGCCCGAGCAGATCTTCATCCCCGACTCACGCACGTAAGCCAGGGTTTGCAGGCGCTCGCTGTAGGTACGGGTGGTAATGATCGACCCGTAGAACTCCGGCGAGGTATCGAGGTTGTGGTTGTAGTAATCAAGGCCGGCCTGGGCCAGCGCGGCGGTCTGGTCCTGATCGAGGCGGCCAAGGGTCATGCAGGTTTCCAGGCCCATGGCCTTCACGCCTTTGACCATCTCCAGCACATAGGGCATGTCTTTGGCCGAGGGATGCTTCCATGCGGCGCCCATGCAGAAACGCGTCGAGCCGATGGCCTTGGCGCGGGCAGCCTCTT
>NZ_JBVVOU010000187.1:0-386 GCF_055807635.1 Bradyrhizobium sp. Kon56
GACTTTTGCCTACGAGCTGGCGGTGATTATTCGCGAAGGCATGCGACGCATGTATGTCGAGCAGGAAGACATTTACTACTACATCACTCTGCTCAACGAAAACTACCCGCACCCGGCAATGCGCGAAGGCGTCGAGACGGGCATTCTCAAGGGTATGTATCCGTTGAGTACCCACCACCAATCACGCGTGCAACTGATGGGCAGTGGTTCGATTCTACGTGAAGTGATCGCCGCAGCCGCGCTGCTTGAGCGGGACTTCGCCGTGCACAGCGATGTCTGGAGCGTCACCAGCCTGACTGAACTGCGCCGCGACGGGCACGCGATGGAACGCTGGAACCTGTTGCATCCGAGCGATGAACCGCGCCTGAGCTATGTGGAACAGTGTC
>NZ_JBVVOU010000188.1:0-386 GCF_055807635.1 Bradyrhizobium sp. Kon56
GATCGCTACCCGAACCTGCTGGTGACGCAGACCCTGTCCAAGTCGCGCTCACTGGCCGGGCTACGCGTCGGGTTGGCGGTAGGTCACCCGGACCTGATCGAAGCGCTGGAGCGAGTCAAGAACAGCTTCAACTCCTATCCGCTGGATCGGCTGGCGATTGTCGGTGCGGCGGCGGCGTTCGAGGACCGTGAGTATTTCGAGAAAACCTGCCAACGGGTGATCGACAGCCGCGACAAGCTCGTCGCGCAACTGGAAGGCAAAGGGTTTGAGGTGTTGCCGTCAGCGGCCAACTTCATCTTCGCGCGCCATCCACGGCACGACGCTGCTGGCCTCGCGGCCAAACTGCGTGAGCAAGGGGTGATCGTGCGGCACTTCAAGCAAGAGCG
>NZ_JBVVOU010000189.1:0-385 GCF_055807635.1 Bradyrhizobium sp. Kon56
CGTTTTGCGAATGAACGACCATGGCGTCCAGGCAAATGGTATGGGTGCACACAGGCCCGAACGTCACCTCCTCATGCTCCTTCGTGTCTGGCCTGAAACCCAGCCCGGCGAGGAAGGTGCCCATCTTCGGGCGAAAACGCAGGGGGCACTGCTCCAGCAGGTAGTCGCTCATGGTCCGGCCGTCGTACCGGGTCTTGTCATCGGCCCAGGCGATGATATGCGCCTGGCAGTCGCGCTCAGTGGCGAAGGCGATGAACTGCTGCTCACGAGGCGAACCGGGAGCACATAACAGCAGACGTCGGGTTTGACCATTGCCATCTTCCTGGTCAGCGCCTCGGTACAGCGCCCGGCCGGGTTGCTGTCCCACGGCCAGAAGCAGTTTCTG
>NZ_JBVVOU010000190.1:0-382 GCF_055807635.1 Bradyrhizobium sp. Kon56
GCCATGCCCTGCTCGACCATCGCTTCCAGCTTGTCGATGAGATCGCGGTCGGTGCCCTCGGGCTCGGCTTCGGTCGCCTCCAGCCCGGCCAGAATTTCCTTGATGCGGTCGATCGAGGACAGGATCACCGTCACCGCCTGCCCCGTCACCGGCATGCCGTCACGGAATTTGCCCATCAGCGTCTCGCCGGCATGCGCCAGCGCTTCCAGTCGCGGCAATCCGAGGAAGCCGCACGTGCCCTTGATGGTGTGGACCAGCCGGAAGATGTTATCCAGGATCTTGGCGTTGTTCGGCTCCTGCTCGAACTTCACCAGCTGATTGTCCACGGTGTCCAGGCTCTCGCTGGTTTCCGTCAAAAACTCCCGCAACAGATCATCCATGA
>NZ_JBVVOU010000191.1:0-382 GCF_055807635.1 Bradyrhizobium sp. Kon56
CAGCATTGGGTCTACCGAATGGACGGTCGCCGCAAATGCTGGTTCCTGGCCGAGGGCATCGCGACGGTGAAGAAGCCCATTCGGGCTCCCATGGCCAAAGACCGCACCGCCAGTTTGGACGAGAACGGGACGAGGTGGAGCGCGGTCGTTGATGCGCGCGCGGAGGTGCTGCGCGCCGCACCGCCCGAGCAATCTCAGCCGCCTGTACCCGAAATGAAGGTAGCTGATGCCGCCTCCAATCTCGGCACGGGGTCGGCGGCCCCCATTGTCGATCTTCCCAACCAGATCACCTCCGAACACTCCGCGCCGGGCCAAGTCGACGTTGGGCAGCTTCTCGCCGACGCACCTCAAGATATGCCGCTGGGCGCGCGCACTGCAGAGG
>NZ_JBVVOU010000192.1:0-382 GCF_055807635.1 Bradyrhizobium sp. Kon56
CAGCATTGGGTCTACCGAATGGACGGTCGCCGCAAATGCTGGTTCCTGGCCGAGGGCATCGCGACGGTGAAGAAGCCGATTCGGGCTCGCATGGCCAAAGACCGCAGCGCCAGTTTGGACGAGAACGGGACGAGGTGGAGCGCGGTCGTTGATGCGCGCGCGGAGGTGCTGCGCTCCGCACCGCCCGAGCAATCTCAGCCGCCTGTACCCGAAATGAAGGTAGCTGATGCCGCTTCCAATCTCGGCACGGGGTCGGCGGCCCCCATTGTCGATCTTCCCAACCAGCTCACCTCCGAACACTCCGTGCCGGGCCAAGTCGACGTTGGGCAGCTTCTCGCCGACGCACCTCAAGATATGCCGCTGGGCGCGCGCACTGCAGAGG
>NZ_JBVVOU010000193.1:0-380 GCF_055807635.1 Bradyrhizobium sp. Kon56
ATCAGGCGTATGCCCGCGTGCCGCGCCAGCTCGACCGCTTCTTCGCAGGCCTGGGTATCACCATGAACCAGCACCGTCACACGGTCAGTGAAATTGCGAAGGAACAGCCCGTCAGGGTTGTTCTTGACCTCATCTACAATACGATCGAAATATAAAGGTAAATGCTTTTCAGCAGTGAACCCTGCGTTCCAACCATAGGCTACATAGTCTACGTCCTCTAAACTCATACCCGCCTCAGCCAGTACAAATGAAATAGATTGCGCAGGCCAGACGTTATCATCCTTGATACGGGTGAAACGTTCTTCACTTACAGCTGAGAGAATTCGGTCGTCGCGGACCAGGCAGGCACCTGATAAATCATTGTTAGTAATTCCTAAAAC
>NZ_JBVVOU010000194.1:0-379 GCF_055807635.1 Bradyrhizobium sp. Kon56
ATCTCGATGGGGCGACCGGCTTCTCCGAACTTACTTGTTCGAGGCCGCCACTGTCCTTCTTTATCGAACCAAAAAGTGGTGTTCCCTAAAGGCCTGCGGCATGAAGCTCGCTAAGCGGATCGGCATGAAGAAGGCAATGGTCGCCATCGCCCGAAACATCGCCGTGATTCTCCACTGCATCTGGGTCGATGGAACGTCGTTCGACTGGGGCCAGCCGAAGCCAATCTGATATTTGCTCGCAAGTTCCTGGTCCGGTCCGCCGGACTGGCGATATCCCGCTGGGACGGTGGTCGTGGTGACCTCGGTCAATCGGCTGGTGGCGGTTCGCCCGCACTCCGCTGCAAACGTTGAGGCGCCCGATCCGGACATCATCATGAGG
>NZ_JBVVOU010000195.1:0-378 GCF_055807635.1 Bradyrhizobium sp. Kon56
GCAGGAAAGCCCGCAGTGGAACAACATGGTGGTGGTGGTGACCGTCGATGAAAACGGCGGCTGGTGGGACCACGTAGCACCGCCCAAAGGCGACCGCTGGGGCCCGGGCACGCGGGTTCCGGCCCTGGTGGTGTCGCCGTTCGCACGCAAAGGCACGGTTGACCATACGGTCTACGACACCGCTTCGATCCTGCGCTTGATCACCCGTGTGTTTCAGTTGGAGACCCTGGACGGCCTCAAGCAGAGGGATGAGGCGATGATCGCCCGCGGCCAGAAACCCATGGGTGATTTGAGTAACGCCTTGCAGTTCAGCGTGTAGGTTTACTTATCCATTCGCGACACGCCCGGCGATTTAGCACGCGATTTTTCTGGTCAGCC
>NZ_JBVVOU010000196.1:0-378 GCF_055807635.1 Bradyrhizobium sp. Kon56
TCGGATTATATTATTTACACCATGGTCGGCGACGATCACTGCTCTTGGTATTATGAGTTAAAAGACGAAAGGATAGATGAGGCATTAAGAGTCTTAAATGAGAGCCAAGTTAAAATAAGCTATAAATTTCGCGGGGTTGTGTCCGGCGTAATTAGCAGACTAATACTTAACGCCGTTAGAACTATATTCGGAGAGCGTGAAAACAAAGATGCAATTGCCAGCGCCATTATCGCTTTGGAACAAAAAATAGATTTGCTAGTGGGTGTCAAGGTAGTCATAGCCCAGAACGAAAAATTCAAAGTTTGGATGACCGAAGACAATCGGATAGTCCATCACGTGAAAAAGGCATTCATGACACCTGAAGTAGGAGAGGCTGTT
>NZ_JBVVOU010000197.1:0-377 GCF_055807635.1 Bradyrhizobium sp. Kon56
CGCCGTACGAAGAAGTCGGCGGTGCGCCGTAAGTCTCCTGCAAGGGCTTGATGAAGTTGCTGCCCTGGGACACGCACACTGGTTGGTCCTTGAGGTCAGCCCACTGCTTGATAGCCGAACCTTTGCGAATCAACGCCGCACCGCCGACTTCTTCGTACGGCGTGGGCACGTAGTCGAGGATCTGGGCGCGCTCGTCGGTCAATTGCATATTGGCGATCAGAATGTCGACCTTGCCCTGCTGCAGGAACTGCACGCGGTTGGGCGCCAGCACCGAAACAGTGTTGGTTTGCACGCCCAGCGCCTGGCCGATGGCCTTGGCCAGTTCGACGTTGTAACCCAGGTGCTCGCCGGTCTTGGGGTCGAGGGTACCGAACGGC
>NZ_JBVVOU010000198.1:0-376 GCF_055807635.1 Bradyrhizobium sp. Kon56
TACAGCGCTTCGACGGTGTATCACAGCGTGCGAGGGCGGCGAAAAGAGATCATGCAAAAGGTCGATCATTTTTCGATCTACCTGCTGATCGCCGGCAGCTACACACCGTTTTGCCTGGTGACACTGCGCGGGCCGTGGGGCTGGACGCTGTTCGGGATTGTGTGGGGCCTGGCGGTGATCGGCATTTTGCAGGAGATCAAGCCACGCTCGGAGGCGCGCATCCTGTCCATCGTGATCTATGCGGTGATGGGCTGGATCGTGCTGGTGGCGGTCAAGCCGCTGCTCGCGGCGTTGGGCACGGCCGGGTTTGTGTGGCTGGCCTCGGGCGGGGTGCTGTACACCGTGGGCATTATCTTTTTTGCCTTGGAGGATCGCC
>NZ_JBVVOU010000199.1:0-373 GCF_055807635.1 Bradyrhizobium sp. Kon56
TGACTGGTGGGCATGTAGGCGCCGCTTTTCATGCGACTGCCGTAGCCGAACAGCGGCATCATGCCTTGCAGGCTGAGCTGTTTGTCGAAGTCGGTACCGCCGATGTGCACGCCGCCGGTGGCGAGGATGTCGCTCTGGCGGTTGTCGTTGTGGCGGCGATCCGGCGACAGGCGTACCAGGGAGAAGTCGGACGTACCGCCGCCGATGTCGACGATCAGCACCAGCTCTTCCTTCTCGATGGTCGACTCGTAGTCGAACGCGGCGGCAATCGGCTCGTACTGGAACGAGATGTCCTTGAAGCCGATCCTGCGGGCCACATCGACCAGGGTCTTTTCCGCTTCCTGGTCGGCCATCGCGTCGTCATCGACAAAAA
>NZ_JBVVOU010000200.1:0-373 GCF_055807635.1 Bradyrhizobium sp. Kon56
TCCGCGATCGGTACCGGGCTGTTCTATGGCTCCGCCTCAGCCATCCAGATGGCCGGCCCCGCTGTGCTGCTGGCCTACCTGATCGGCGGCGCCGCTGTATTCATGGTGATGCGCGCCCTCGGCGAGATGGCTGTGCACAACCCCGTGTCCGGCTCGTTCGGCCAGTACGCCGGCACCTACCTGGGGCCCATGGCCGGGTTTATCCTCGGCTGGACCTACGCCTTTGAAATGATCATCGTCTGCCTCGCCGACGTCACCGCGTTCGGCATCTATATGGGCTTCTGGTTTCCCGAGGTGGCGCGTTGGGCCTGGGTGCTCGGCATTGTGTTTCTGATCGGCGGCCTGAACCTGTGCAACGTCAAAGTGTTTGGCG
>NZ_JBVVOU010000201.1:0-372 GCF_055807635.1 Bradyrhizobium sp. Kon56
TGCTTCGACCTGTCCTGACGCCTCTTGCTAAGCGATATACTCATTATGATAAGACTTTTAGGTTGATTGATGAGTGGTACAAGCTGGGCCAGCCAAAGTGGAGTGGTGCTAACTATCTGTTCGGAATGAAGTCGCTCGATAAGCTTTATGAGTTTTTCTGCCTGTATAAATTAATAGACTGTCTTCGAGATGCTGGATTTACGTTGACTGCCGCGCAAACACGGAGTGCCGCTCGCGAATTAGGCACAGCGGGACGTCTAGAAGTATTTTCGGATGATGAACTCTCGAATTATTATACTTTCACAGGTGGGGATAAAAAAATACAGTTGTTTTATGAGCCTACGATATGGTCTCATTCAAAATATTCTCAGC
>NZ_JBVVOU010000202.1:0-372 GCF_055807635.1 Bradyrhizobium sp. Kon56
ACCGGCCACCATGCAGGCTTCCATTTAACATTGAGTTCAAAGACCCCTTCAGGCCTGAAATGAGCCAGCGGATGAGTTAGGAAGCTATGCCACAAACCATCATTTGAAATCAGTCCGCGTAAATTTTCAGGCACAAAGAAATCCGAGTGGCCGAAATTCATCGATCTTAAGTTCGGGCGCGTCATTACTGCCGGCAGCATCGTACGTCCCGATTTTGATTGGGAGCGCCCTATCGCAGAAGGTCGGGTGGAAGCCGTCTTAAATCACGTCGGAGCGAAGGACACGGCCGTACCGTTTTCGCAATACACCATTCCGGGGGCGGGCCCCGGCGGAACAGTAGGCTATGCCTCGAGGAGTGCTCTCAATGTTCGT
>NZ_JBVVOU010000203.1:0-370 GCF_055807635.1 Bradyrhizobium sp. Kon56
CTCTCCGAACTAAAATTTCCTAGTATGAGAGAGGAGCTTATCTCATACTTGAGTGGGTTGTCAGACCTTGACTATCAATACCAGGCTTGGGTAGAACGGTCATCGCCGGGGTTAGATTATGACGAGTTAAATTACACAATACATTTTTTATACGATGACACGGGGTTAGCTGAAAACGCTGCGCGATGGGTGTGATTTGCTGGATGTCATCAGTCGCAGGCTGAATGCTGAGCTGTCTTGAGTGAAAAATCGGGCGGCCGTGGTGTCGCCCGCATTGTGCGTGAGCGGGCTCAAAAGGGTATCCAATTAGCTCTCGAATTTTCCGGTCATTTCACGCAGCACACCTGATCATCGGAAAGGTAATAAAGTC
>NZ_JBVVOU010000204.1:0-367 GCF_055807635.1 Bradyrhizobium sp. Kon56
GCTTCCGCGACCAGTTTCACCGAGACCAGAGCCTGCGGGTTGACTTGTTTAAGGTCGAAAATCAGCTGCGACAGGTCTTCAATCGAGTAGATGTCGTGGTGCGGCGGTGGCGAGATCAGCGTCACGCCGGGTACCGCATAACGCAGCTTGGCGATCAGACCGTTGACCTTGCCGCCTGGCAACTGGCCGCCTTCACCGGGCTTGGCGCCCTGGGCGACCTTGATCTGCAGCACTTCGGCGTTGACCAGGTATTCCGGGGTTACACCGAAACGGCCGGTAGCCACCTGCTTGATTTTCGAGCTTTTGAGCGTGCCGTAGCGCGCCGGGTCTGCGCCGCCTTCGCCGGAGTGGGAACGCGCGCCCAGGC
>NZ_JBVVOU010000205.1:0-367 GCF_055807635.1 Bradyrhizobium sp. Kon56
GGCGCCCATCAGCAGCGCCGGGGTGGTTTTGTCGCAGCCGGTCAGCAGTACCACGCCATCGATCGGGTTGCCGCGAATGGCTTCTTCCACGTCCATGCTCGCCAGGTTGCGGGTCAGCATGGCGGTGGGGCGCAGGTTGGATTCGCCGTTGGAGAACACCGGGAATTCCACCGGGAAGCCACCGGCTTCGATCACGCCGCGTTTGACGTGCTCGGCGATCTGGCGGAAATGCGCGAGGCGACGCGGGTGCTCAGCGCCAAGGGCCTGGTGTATTCCAAGCCCCGGGTGGGCGCCGTGGTGCGGCCGCGCTTGAAATGGCACCTGCTCGACCCGGACGTGCTGTCCTGGTTGATGCAGTCCACGCCCC
>NZ_JBVVOU010000206.1:0-366 GCF_055807635.1 Bradyrhizobium sp. Kon56
CCCGCCGGGTGCTGAGCCAGTCACCTACCTCGGCCGCATCCAGCAGCTTCTCCAGCCCGGTATGCGCAACCGGATGGCGAAGCGTGCCGCGTGAGCTTGCCAGCGGGTTTTCAGTTTTGGGTGTGGTTTGGTGCGCACATTTGCGCCACTGGGCCAGGCGTCGGTGGGCCTGGTCGTAAAGTTCGTCGCTGACGGGGGTTTGGCCCTGTCGGTGGTAGGCGTCATCCCACTGGCTGACCTGCCTGGCCAAGGTGTCGATTTGCGATCGGGGATCATCGGGGCAGCCCTCGGCCCAGGCCCAGCACGGGAGAAAGCCGACCAGAAGAACCATTAACAAGCGCATGGTGAGCGTCCTTGCTCGAAAAG
>NZ_JBVVOU010000207.1:0-365 GCF_055807635.1 Bradyrhizobium sp. Kon56
TCTGCATCAAAGCAATGCCACTATCGCTGACTCACGGATCACCAGCCATTCCAAGGGCGGTCTGGATATGTCCCGCAGCCTGTCGGATGACATCGGCTCCGAGGCCACAGTGAGCAATAGCCACATTACAGGTGCCACCTACGGGGCTACGGTTACAGGGTTCAGCCATCTGCAGTTGCTCAATGGTTCGACGCTGACGGGTAGCAGCCAGGAAGGCCTGAAACTGATGGGCGGAAAGGCAACTGTCGTAGGTAGTACCGTTACCGGGGCTACCCATGGCGTCACGATGACCCGCGAGCATCGCACGGCAAAAGAGTCGCCGGTGCTGGTTCTGGAAGGCTCACGTGTTGAAGGCCTGAATGGTC
>NZ_JBVVOU010000208.1:0-364 GCF_055807635.1 Bradyrhizobium sp. Kon56
GGCAACCCTGGGTGTTTACCTCAACGCACTGTCCGGCAAGGGCGTGCACGTGGTGACGGTGAACGACTACCTGGCTCGCCGGGACGCCAACTGGATGCGCCCGCTGTATGAATTCCTCGGCCTGACCGTCGGCGTGGTGACCCCGTTCCAGCCGCCGGAAGAGAAGCGCGCTGCCTACGCGGCCGACATCACCTACGGCACCAACAACGAATTCGGTTTCGACTACCTGCGCGACAACATGGCGTTCAGCATGGAAGAAAAATTCCAGCGCGAACTCAACTTTGCCGTGATCGACGAAGTCGACTCCATCCTGATCGACGAAGCCCGTACCCCGCTGATCATCTCCGGCCAGGCCGAAGACAGC
>NZ_JBVVOU010000209.1:0-364 GCF_055807635.1 Bradyrhizobium sp. Kon56
CAGCGCGCTGATACGTCGCCAGCAGCCGCTGATGCCGCAACTCAGCGGCATCACCATCTATGACCAGCAAGGCCGCTGCCTTCGGTTTCCAGGCGCTCGGCCAGCCCCAGCAACAGCGCCCGCCTCCGTCGGCGCTTTGTCGGCGCATCGGCGAATATTCCAACCAGGCCTGGCGTGCCCGGCCGACCAGGGTATTGATGTCGCGGGTCTGGTAACGCTCGTCCAACTGTTTGCTCGATGACCAGTTATTGATCACCTCGTGGTCGTCCCACTGCCAGATCTGCGGCACCTCGGCATTGAAGCGCCGCACGTTTTCGTCCAGCAGGTTGTAACGGTAGTTGCCACGATACTCATCGAGGGTTTC
>NZ_JBVVOU010000210.1:0-364 GCF_055807635.1 Bradyrhizobium sp. Kon56
CCGGCGATGATCACCTCGATGCCACGGGATTCTGCTTGATCGGCATACTGGAACAGCAGGTCCGGGGTGCGGTGGGCGGAGACCACCTTCACTTCGTACGGAATGCCGAGTTTTTCCAGCAACTGGTGGGTATTGAGCGCCAGTTGCTGAAAGCTGTACTGGTAATGCTCGGGCTTGCTGGAGGTGCAGAAACCGATCTGGTCTGGCGCGATCACCCGGTAACCGGCGTCGCTCAGGGCTTTGATCGAGCTTTCCCAGGTGGCGCCGCAGAAGTTCTTGCCGTGCATCAGCACCACGCTGCGCCCGTTGGGCTTGCCTTTGGCCGGCACGTCCATATAGCCCATCTGCAGGTTCTTGCCCTGGG
>NZ_JBVVOU010000211.1:0-364 GCF_055807635.1 Bradyrhizobium sp. Kon56
GTCAGCGACATGTGGTTGATGGCGTCCATGTGCACGGCGACGATCTTCGCGTCTTTCGCAACCTGGCTGGCACGCAGTACATCTTCCTCACCCATGATGATCGCCCCTTCATAGCCGGTCATTTTGGCTTTACCGGCATTGAGTACGATGATCTGCGGGTGATACTTCTCGATGGCCTGGTCGACCTCTTTACGCCACCCGCTCCATGAGTTTCGAAGAAGTCGCCGCGTTCGATGCCATTGACCCCGTGACGGATAGCGACCAGGCGCTTCAGGCGCAAAGCGCAGTGGCGGGGATCATTCAATGGGGCAGGGCGAATGGGACATTGCCTTTGCAGGGTGACTATTCGGCTGCGCAAGTAACC
>NZ_JBVVOU010000212.1:0-362 GCF_055807635.1 Bradyrhizobium sp. Kon56
GTACTTGATCTTTGGCCTGAGACACTTAGAGCTGTAGGGGTCTTAAAAAATACAGCGCTGCTTTCGTTAGTAGGGAAATTGGTTTCTTGGATCTATAATCGTGCTGATTATTTACTGCTTCAATCTCACGGCTTCCTTGAAAGCGTCAAACGTTACTGTACACGTGATATGCCTTCTGAGCGATTGGTATATTTTCCAAGTTGGGCTGAGGATGAGTTTTCTAAAAGTTCCTTCCCAATCACATCATTGTTGCAGCCAGACGGTGCGTTCTTTACTATTTTATTCGCGGGTAACTTAGGTGAGGCCCAAGACTTTCCTGCAATTGCTCAAGCTGTTCAGTCACTGCAGAATAAAATTTCTAT
>NZ_JBVVOU010000213.1:0-362 GCF_055807635.1 Bradyrhizobium sp. Kon56
GGCTAAATCCTCTAGACTCTTTTGTGTTATCGCCTTCTCGTTTTCGAGTCGCTGATGAATTTTAGTATAATTATCCAGTGTGACGGCCTGCCCCGGAGCCAGAGAGTTCCAAGCAGAAGTTAACACACTGCTATTTTCCACAGAAGACTGAAGGTTTTTAGTCCAGTTACTAATTTCAACATTTACCTGATTAAGTTGAACCGTCAATAGCTCGCGCCCGCCCTGCAACTCATTACGAGCTCTAGTCAGCACACCCTCTTGGCTAGAATAATGGGTTCTATAGCGCTTCACCCTATCAATACAACTCATAAAGCGCCCTAGGAGTGATAACTCGCCCTCGGGCAAGAATGTAATTTCAACAT
>NZ_JBVVOU010000214.1:0-361 GCF_055807635.1 Bradyrhizobium sp. Kon56
TCGAGCGCGTGAACATGAACTCCAGATGAAGCGAGATCGACTTGCGCTTGAGAGGCATCGCATCCAACGACGCTGGGCGAAAACTTCGGAACCATCAATGCCGAAAACCTGCGACGCGCCCATGGCCTGATCGAAAGCGGCAAATCCAAGGGCAAGATCGTCCTGGAAGGCTTCTGACCCTTTACACAAGAGACTGAACAATGACTCATTTCAACGCGATTCCAGCGGACCAGGCCAGCGGCGCAACCGCCGAGGTTTACACGAGTATCAAGCAGGCGCTGGGCAGAGTGCCTAACGCTTATGCCACACTGGCAACCCTCGCGCCGCAAGCGCTGAAGGCGATGCTGGCGGCCGACAGGGT
>NZ_JBVVOU010000215.1:0-360 GCF_055807635.1 Bradyrhizobium sp. Kon56
GCTGTATCACATTTCTCGACATTCACCAAACTGGACCTGGTACTGACCGCCAGTGACCAGGTCAACCCGGACATTCATGGCCGACCCTCTCCGGTCGTGCTGCAACTGATCGAACTGCGCCATGGCGTGGCCTTCGAGAATGCCGATCTTTTCAGCATGTACGAGCACGCCGAGCAGGTATTGCCAAATGACCTTATGGGTGTGCATATCACTGCACCTCTTTGTCGGAATGCGCGTCGGCCAGTCGGATACCATCTCGTTCCAGCACCAGCTCTACACGGTTCACTTGTTGAGCGGCGAGCGGAACGAGCAGGCGCCATTGAACGTGGGGGTGCTGGCGGCGTATCGCGACTTGCCCCA
>NZ_JBVVOU010000216.1:0-358 GCF_055807635.1 Bradyrhizobium sp. Kon56
GCTGGTGTAGGCGGGCAGCAGGCGCCTGGTGCTCCGGATCAGCTCCAACCCCTCGATGGACAGCTTACGCAATTGGCTGAAGCGAGTGTCGATGTAGTCCAGGTGCTGGATGATGCTCGGGGTGAGGTCCGTTATCTTCTGGGCTGTTTCAACCTGTCGCTCCTGGGGCGAAGCGGCCTCTTGCTCGATATGCCTCAGAAACTCCTTGTACACGGGGCTGAATTCGGCCTGGGCTTCTCGAAGACTGGCCGCCTCGAGGTCCAGTTGGGCTTTGACGTAGCCGATGGCCCTTGGCGCATAGTCAGGAGTCGGCGCATGGATGTGCAGTTCCTTGAGACGCTGCAGCGCGGTTTCATAG
>NZ_JBVVOU010000217.1:0-358 GCF_055807635.1 Bradyrhizobium sp. Kon56
GTCGTGAAACAGAATCACGCCTTTGCGCCACAACAGCATCAGCGTCAGCACCCGCTGCGACTGGCTCTGGCTGACACAACAAGCCCGCAAGGCACACCCACTGGGAGCCACCTGGAACACCGGAGGCACCTATGCGTCCGCCTTCTACCCGTTCGACTATCTAAATACGCAAACAATGGTGCCAATTGGGGAGAAAATCCATACGGCTTCCATAGAGTCCGGAAAGGTATCCAGCGGCGACTTTCATATTCACCTGAAAGAGCAAACAGCAAGCACCGTACCTAAGGTTGTCATCATTGATGCCGCCATCCTCAACTCAAGCACTGCCGGCCAAGCGTTGGCTAAGCATTTGACCAAC
>NZ_JBVVOU010000218.1:0-357 GCF_055807635.1 Bradyrhizobium sp. Kon56
GCAATCGCACCGAACTGGTGAAATGCCGCGGTAACGACCTGCAGGTGCCAGCCACCTCCGAAATCATCCTCGAAGGCGTGATTCACCCCGGCGAAATGGCCGATGAAGGGCCTTACGGCGACCACACCGGTTATTACAACGAAGTCGACAGTTTTCCGGTGTTCACCGTTGAGCGCATCACCCACCGGATCAAACCGATCTACCACAGCACCTACACCGGCCGGCCACCGGATGAGCCTGCCATCCTCGGCGTGGCGCTGAACGAAGTGTTCGTGCCGATCCTGCAAAAGCAGCTCCCGGAAATCACCGACTTCTACCTGCCGCCGGAAGGTTGCAGGGTTCCACGCATCAATCTCT
>NZ_JBVVOU010000219.1:0-355 GCF_055807635.1 Bradyrhizobium sp. Kon56
GATTTTGAAGTTGTGAGGATAAGTTGGAGGGAAGATTTTCGAAATTCATGATTTGATACTGAGGATGAGACTCAAGCATGCCTAGGTTAAAGTCACTTCCCAAGGACTTTTTTCAAGGCGTTCCTCTAAGGCACAGTGCTAGCTTTCTCAGCCTCATGAAGAAAGCGGAAGGCAGGTAGAACGTATCGCTTGAGAAACGAAACGGCGAGGGGATCCTCGCCGTTCGCTTAAGGACGCAGGCTTAGCCTTTCGTTAGGCTGAACGGCTAGTCAGCTGGCTGACTCGGCCTGGAGAAAGCTTGAAGATTTTTGCCACTTCTTTTTTGGGAAGACCGCGGCTAACAGCGGCGTTGATT
>NZ_JBVVOU010000220.1:0-354 GCF_055807635.1 Bradyrhizobium sp. Kon56
TCATCCCTTGATAGCCTGAGAACCCTTAAAACCCTGCAAATAGACAGCAAGACCTACCACTATTTCAGCCTGCCCGAAGCCGCCACGAGCCTGGGTGACCTGGACAAGCTGCCGATGTCGCTCAAAGTGCTGCTGGAAAACCTGCTGCGCTGGGAAGACGCCAAGACCGTCACCGGCACTGACCTGAAGGCCATCGCCGCCTGGCTCAAGCAACGCCAGTCCGACCGTGAGATCCAGTACCGCCCTGCCCGCGTGCTGATGCAGGACTTCACCGGCGTGCCCGCCGTGGTTGACCTGGCCGCCATGCGCGCCGCCGTGGCCAAGGCCGGCGGCGATCCGCAGCGCATCAACCCG
>NZ_JBVVOU010000221.1:0-353 GCF_055807635.1 Bradyrhizobium sp. Kon56
TAATGGTTTTTTCCAGGGTTGCTAGTTCACGATTTACGGTCTGTAAGTCAACCTCAGCTTCGATGCTGGACGTGCTTATATAGCGAGAAATATTAAGGTTATAGCCATTCTCCTTGATTTCCTCCATCGTAACCCTGCGGGCGTAGCGGGATTCTTCCCTACGGAACCGATAAGTGTCAATGATCTTGGTTATTTGCTCGTGGGATAAATGGTTCTGTCGCTTGCCTTTAACGAAGCTCTCTGTTGCATCGATAATAAGTACATCTTCCGGTCGAGTACATTTCTTAAGGACCAAAATTCAAATCCCACTCTCAGTTTTTTAATGGGCTTGATGGCATTGGCATTGAAAGTCG
>NZ_JBVVOU010000222.1:0-352 GCF_055807635.1 Bradyrhizobium sp. Kon56
GGCTTCGCTGGCCTTCGGCTATGCCGCCGTGGTGTCCACGGATGAATTCTTGAAGGCCCAAGCGGCGGTGGCCTGACCGCCGCTGAATGCCGTCAGCGGGTGGCTATGATGAACAGGCGCGGGAATGGCAGCAGTACCGTGCCATTGGCCAAGGCTGGATAAGCCTGGGGAATCCTTGCCTGATACTCCTGCAGGAAAGCAGCTTTTTCGCCCTCGTTCAGTGGGGCCAGGAACGGCCGCAGCGCTGACGCCTTGAACCACTCCACCACCGCCCATCATCGCCATCGAGATGATGGTGGTGAAACTCGAAGAAGGCTTTGACCGCATCCATGCGGCCACCTACGCCTGGAGT
>NZ_JBVVOU010000223.1:0-351 GCF_055807635.1 Bradyrhizobium sp. Kon56
CGCCGGTCGGCCACCGTCAGGAGAAGGGCGACTACCAGGAATCCTGGCAGCCCCAGGCCATGAGCCCGATTGCCCTGGCCGAATCCGAGCGCGTCGCCAAAGCAGTGACCGAAGCCCTGGGTGGCCGTGGTCTGTTTGGCGTGGAGCTGTTCATCAAGGGTGATCAAGTGTGGTTCAGCGAAGTGTCGCCGCGCCCGCATGACACCGGCCTGGTAACCCTGATTTCCCAGGATTTATCGCAGTTCGCCCTGCACGCGCGCGCCATCCTCGGCCTGCCGATTCCATTGATCCGTCAGTTCGGGCCGTCGGCCTCGGCGGTGATTCTGGTGGAAGGGCAGTCGACCCAGACGG
>NZ_JBVVOU010000224.1:0-351 GCF_055807635.1 Bradyrhizobium sp. Kon56
TTTCGAATCATCTGATCCAAAGTTGTCGCCGAGTATTCATCGTTTAGCAATGTTCGGTATACTTATCCCTTTGGTTGTGTATGGTTTTCCGACGTTTTCAACGCGGTATCAGTTTTTCTTTTGTATTTTTACCGTAGGTATTAGTTTTACTTCTCTTGCGCGCTTTATTGCTCGTGATCGCTTTGCGGTCCTAATGGTGACTTGTTTCTTGGCTTATATTCCCTTTTATCGTTTCTTGAGTAACCCTCTATCTATTGTTTATATTCCATATCAAAGCCAAGAAAATACCACAGCGCACATGCTGTATCCATCGTCTCTGAACGAATATGCCATCTCATTCGTCAGCCAAGC
>NZ_JBVVOU010000225.1:0-350 GCF_055807635.1 Bradyrhizobium sp. Kon56
CGCTCGTAGAGAAGACCCCCGACGCCGATCTGCTGCGCGAGATGATCGGCTTTGCCGCCCAGCGCCTGATGGAGCTGTGGAAGGCCAGACCGGGGCGGCCTACGAAGAGAAGAGCCCCGAACGCCTGGCCCAGCGCAACGGCTACCGCGACCGGATCTGGGAGACCCGCGCCGGCGCGGTTGAGCTGCACATTCCCAAGCTGCGCGAGGCTCCTACTTCCCGGGCTTCCTGGAGCCGCGACGCATGGCCGAGAAGGCGCTCACCGCCGTGGTGCAGGAAGCCTATGTGCAGGGCGTCTCGACCCGCTCGGTGGACGACCTCGTCCAGGCCATGGGCATGACCGGCATCTC
>NZ_JBVVOU010000226.1:0-350 GCF_055807635.1 Bradyrhizobium sp. Kon56
TATTTTGCAGATTCAGTACATTGAGCTGAGTCATCTCGCCGAGTTTGGCCACGGTATCCGGGGTCAGACGGATGTTGCACTGCGGTAAGTTCAGCTCTTTGAGCCGGCCCATCCGGGAAATCGCCTCGGGCAGCTCGCCCAAATCGTACCGTTCAATGGTCAGGCTGTCCAAGTTGGGGAATGCCTCCAGGAACCGTCCAAGCCCGGGCGCGGTCGTGCTTTCGTTAACCAGGATCAGTTTGAATGCATAGCCGAACTGTTTCGTGAGTCTCGGCAGCTCTCCCAGCAACGGCAAGTACCATGTCAGTTCGAACTCAGCCGTGCTTGAGCCTTCGACAGGCTGTTTACGC
>NZ_JBVVOU010000227.1:0-350 GCF_055807635.1 Bradyrhizobium sp. Kon56
GGGCCGCGGCCACGCCGAAGTTGTCGATACCGTCGCCCAGGCTGAAACGGTTGCTGGCGGCGCCGGAAAATTTCGGGCTGGTCTGGCGGGTGTTTTTGTCGTAGCTGGCCTCGGTGCTGCCGGTATAGAACAGGCCCTTGTGGTCGAACGCCGACAGGCTTTTAACGTCGACGGTACCGCCGAGGGAGTTGGCGTCCATGTCCGGGGTGAGCGTCTTGATCACCGACAGCGACTGCACCAGTTCCGAAGGCAGTACGTCGAGGGCCACCGCGCGGCGTTCGCTCTCGGGCGACGGTACCAGGGTGCCGTTGATGGTCACGCTGTTGAGGTCCGGGCCCAGGCCGCGCACG
>NZ_JBVVOU010000228.1:0-349 GCF_055807635.1 Bradyrhizobium sp. Kon56
GTGACTTCATGAATGAAGGTATGAGCGATTGCCTCGACGCAAGAGCGTTCCAGAAAGTCGCGCTGAAAATACATCAGTCGCTTCAAGCCTGGCATCGTCAGCCTGCCGGACTCCAGGGTGCCTCTGGCTGAAATAGCCTCTACCGTCGTCCGGCCTTCATGGTGCTCCATGACACTTATGCGGTGTAAGTTGTCATGGTAATAACTAACGGCAGACATCGTTTCCCTTAGATTGCTCGCGCCCTGCGTCGCCCCAAAAAACAATGCGTTCAACTGATTCAGCTCAGTTGCGTTAGCAGGATCATTGATCGCCGCATACGCTGCATTCAGCAGCACAGAAGCCGACTCCG
>NZ_JBVVOU010000229.1:0-349 GCF_055807635.1 Bradyrhizobium sp. Kon56
GTTCTCATAAAAGCGAAGGAAGATGGCGTGAGAGGGTAAAGACAAGGCTCGATGCTGGGTAGGCCGCTTGTGGTGATAATGGACATGCCGCGAAATAATGACTTTACCCAAAACCAATGTGGGAGCAACCGTCTTGATGACCCTAAGATCGTTCCCACGCGCTCCCGCGTGGGAATGTAGCCCGTGACGCTCTGCGTCACCTGTGCGCAATTGCCGAAACTTGCAGCGGTGGCGGAACGCGGAGCGTCCCAAGCGGCATTCCCACGCAGAGCGTGGGAACGATCAATGTGGGAGGGGGCTTGCTCCCGATAGCGGTGTATCAGTCAGCACAGGTATTGACTGATACACC
>NZ_JBVVOU010000230.1:0-349 GCF_055807635.1 Bradyrhizobium sp. Kon56
GTTTGGTCGTTGGGCGCCATTGACGTGGACCCAGCGCAAGTGCTGGAGAACCGGTAAAATGTATGTGATCCAGCGCGTCTCGCCATTCGCACCTCGGGATATGTCGCAGAGGCCACCTAGCGGAGGCTCAAGATTGCTTGAGCGTATGAGCGAAGGACGATATGCACTGGAGCCCGATTCGTACATGTGACGCAGCGTCCTCACGAACGCCTGCAAAGGAAGCCTCATTTCAGTCCCACCCTGGGTCTCGACATACAGAGCGTCGGCTCGATAACCTAAAATCGAGAAGTGCCGGGATTTCAGCCTATCTGGAGTGAGGAGAATGGTACCGCTGGTGAGATTTTGAAGT
>NZ_JBVVOU010000231.1:0-348 GCF_055807635.1 Bradyrhizobium sp. Kon56
CTTACCACCAATTATAAAAAATTTCTTACCGGGATTATGATACACCTTATGGGCCGATTTTCCCTAATCGACGTCAACGAGTTATCAACTGCCCATAACTTTGATGACGCTGATGCTTCTTGAATGGTATAAATGAGTTTATTGAAGACCGATTTGACATTGTTCGGCTAGTTTTATCGACTTACGAGCGGGGCGAATGATACTTATCAACAGCGCAAGAGCGACCCCCAAACAAATACCAACGAATAGCCCAGCCAAAACAATTCAACGTTTCTGTGGTTTAATAGGATACAACGGCCCAAGCGCTTCCTGATCTATAGCAACAAGCTTAAGTGCGCTCAAATCAAT
>NZ_JBVVOU010000232.1:0-347 GCF_055807635.1 Bradyrhizobium sp. Kon56
GTCGTCTCGAGCAATCACCGGGCATTACCGCCCTGATTCACGACATCAATGCAAATGCCGTGGTGGTTGCGCCATCCACAATCTCTAGCGTTACGCAGACCCATAGCGGTAGCGGTGACAACATAGCTGGGAACAAAATAGTCCAGTGACCTTCAAGGATTGCGCGTGAGTACATTTGAGCAGCATCACAGCGGTACCGGGGACAATGTTGGGCGTGACAAGATCATAAATGAGATCAAATCGCTTGCCCCAGCCGATCTCATAGCTCCCATGGAAATGGTATTTGAGAGCCTGCGGCAAAAGGACAGTGTTACTGCCAAGACTCAGATGGTCATGCTCAAAGCGAT
>NZ_JBVVOU010000233.1:0-346 GCF_055807635.1 Bradyrhizobium sp. Kon56
CGCGTGACTTTGCCCGTCGCGTACAGGAAGTGATGGGCCGTGAGCCGCTCTTGATCGAAGGCAGCGAAATGACCCGCCGCGTGGGCTGGTGCACCGGCGGTGGCCAGGGTTATATCGACCAGGCGGTGGCTGCCGGTGTCGACCTGTACCTGAGATGCCGGTGGAGCGCGATGCCAGCGCCACGCGCAAATCGTCCAGTCCGGTGGGTTTGAACAGACACCCGTCCATCCCGGCTTGCCGACAGCGCTCGGCTTCCTCGGGCTGGGCATTGGCGGTGAACCCCAGGAGCAGGCAAGGCGCCAGGCCGCGCTCACGCTCAAGTGCACGGATGTCCTGTGCCAACTGG
>NZ_JBVVOU010000234.1:0-344 GCF_055807635.1 Bradyrhizobium sp. Kon56
TCGGCCATATCCGAGGCGGCGGTGGCATGAGTGATCTGCAGTTGATCCTTGCCCCCCAGGGCATCGGTGTCGCCGGCCGCCTCGGATATGGCCGAAGTGGAGCAAACCTTGCAGAACATCCTCAAAGGCACCGGCACCTACACCCGAATTTAAGACCACCACAAATCCAATGTGGGAGGGGGCTTGCCCCCGATAGCGGTGTGCCAGTCGCCAGAAATATTGACTGACCCACCGTCATCGGGGGCAAGCCCCCTCCCACAGTGGTGCTCATTCACCTTGACGGCGTCATAGTAGAAAGCGCGCCTCCTACACAAAAATCCTACAAGTTTTGCCAAAAATACCCG
>NZ_JBVVOU010000235.1:0-343 GCF_055807635.1 Bradyrhizobium sp. Kon56
GGCTTCTTCACCGTCGCGATGCCCTCGGCCAGGAACCAGCATTTGCGGCGACCGTCCATTCGGTAGACCCAATGCTGTCCACCAGTGGTCGAGCTACCGGGACGCGGCACGCATTCGGCTTGCGGCGGAGAGGTTACCGTGGGTTGGGGCGTAGCAGTATTGAAGAAGTCGGCAAGAGGGTTGGCAGACGCAGGCGCCGCCGATAAACCTCCGACAAGCACCAAACTGGCGAAGTATAATCGCAAATGACCGGACATCGAAAACTCCCGGGTGCGCCCCACCCCCGCTCGAACCTTAGCGGCGACAACGGCTCCCATGCGGCTTAAATCGGGCGGCGCGATGA
>NZ_JBVVOU010000236.1:0-343 GCF_055807635.1 Bradyrhizobium sp. Kon56
GAAGGTGTGCGGCATGCCGCCGCCATCATCGGGTGGCATCGCTGTGGCGCAGATCCTGGGAACGCTGCAGGCGCTGGTTCAAGCCCGGCGGGGGAAGGGCTCTGGGTTGGCGTCATCGGCGCGATGGCCTGGCGCGGGTCACGGGCTTGCAGCGCCTGCAGCGTTCCCAGGATCTGCGCCACAGCGATGCCACCCGATGATGGCGGCGGCATGCCGCACACCTTCCATTGTTTGTAGTCGGTACACAACGGCGTGCGTTCCTTGGCGACGTAGCCCTTGAGGTCGGCCTGAGACAGGCTGCCGGCGTTGCGATGGCCCTGCACCTTGCGTGCGATCTCATCGG
>NZ_JBVVOU010000237.1:0-343 GCF_055807635.1 Bradyrhizobium sp. Kon56
GATCATGGCAACAGCCCGAACGCCCAGGGGCTGATCGCTGAGTATCGCGCCCAGGCCAGAGAACTGGCGCGCCAGGCCGAGCGCGACTGCAGCGCCGCGTACAAGCAGCAGTGGCCGACGCCGCAAAGCGTGACGTACCTCTGGGATCACCAGCAGATCGACATCAACCTGACCAGCGCGGCGGACCCGGAGCGCCCTACCCTCAGCGGCGACTTCTTCACCGAATACGCGGTATACGACAAAGCTACCCGGCCGCCGCAGGTGCTGTGGTACGCGCACTTCCACTACCCGTCGGCCACCACCGCGCCGGCCAACTACAGCCGGGCGCACCTCAAGCTGCGCG
>NZ_JBVVOU010000238.1:0-342 GCF_055807635.1 Bradyrhizobium sp. Kon56
GGAAGAATTCCGCTCCGATGCAACCGGCCAGGCCCTGCGCACCAACCAGGGCGTGAAAATCTCTGACAACCAGAACACCCTAAAGGTCGGCGCCCGTGGCCCGTCGCTGCTGGAAGACTTCATCATGCGTGAGAAGATCACGCACTTTGACCATGAGCGCATCCCGGAGCGCATCGTGCATGCCCGCGGTACCGGCGCCCATGGCTATTTCCAGAGCTACGGTGACCATTCGGCGCTGACCAAGGCAGGTTTCCTGCGCACTCCAGAACATAAAACGCCGGTGTTCGCGCGTTTTTCCACGGTGCAGGGTCCGCGTGGTTCCGGTGACACCGTGCGTGATGT
>NZ_JBVVOU010000239.1:0-342 GCF_055807635.1 Bradyrhizobium sp. Kon56
GTATTCCGCCTCAGCTGTTTGCGTTCATTGCCTTGGTGGCGGTGGCCAATGGTGCGCTTTTGACGATGGTCATGGCGAGTCGGCTGGCCTATGGGATGGCGCGTATGGGGTTGTTGCCGCAGCCGCTGTCGCGCGTGCTGCCCAAACGGCGCACGCCCTGGGTCGCGATTGTGGCCAGTACCGCTGTGGCGATTGCGTTGACGTTGACGGGGACACTGGCGGCGTTGGCGGAGACGGTGGTGTTGTTGCTGCTGTTTGTTTTTCTGAGTACGAATGTGGCGGTGCTGGTGCTGCGGCGGGACAAGATTGAGCAGAGTCATTTTCGTGTGCCGAGTTGGGTGC
>NZ_JBVVOU010000240.1:0-341 GCF_055807635.1 Bradyrhizobium sp. Kon56
ACTTCAATGCCTTTGATCAGCCGCGCCCTGCCGAAGTCTGGTGTGGTATTGAAATGTGCCGGGTTGAATATTGGCGAGTCCATGTGCGTTGTGTGTATCAGGCCCAGTTCGTTGGCGGCCTCTTTGTGCAGCAAAGATTTATCAAATATCAGGTTTCTCGTGTTGAATTCGGAGGATTGAGTGGCCTGATCCAGCAGGGCTGTGGCGCTATTCAACTTCTGTTGCCTGAGTATCGCCTGATCGATCCACTGACCAATACTGTGTTCGGCCCCCGGTATATCCCATTGGGCGATGGGGGTCTGCAACGCATGCCTGATCTTGACGACTACATTGCGCCAGTC
>NZ_JBVVOU010000241.1:0-341 GCF_055807635.1 Bradyrhizobium sp. Kon56
GTTGCGCGCCGGCAGCGTCGACGTGGTGATCGCCGGCGGCATGGAAAGCATGTCAAACGCGCCGTACCTGCTCGACCGCGCCCGCAGCGGCTATCGCATGGGCCACGGCAAGGTCCTCGACCATATGTTCCTCGACGGCCTGGAAGACGCCTATGACAAGGGCCGCCTGATGGGCACCTTTGCCGAGGACTGCGCCGAGCACAACGGGTTTACCCGCCAAGCCCAGGACGACTTTGCGATTGCCTCCCTGACACGCGCCCAGGAAGCCATCACCCACGGCAGCTTTGCCGCCGAGATAGTCCCGGTGCAGGTCACCGTCGGTAAAGAGCAAAAAACCATCC
>NZ_JBVVOU010000242.1:0-341 GCF_055807635.1 Bradyrhizobium sp. Kon56
TGACCGCGGTGAATTTGAGTTCAGTAAAGAGAAACTGGGCGTTGAATTCGACTGCGTCGTAACAGCTCAAGACGTCGGTTCCTACAAACCGGACCCCAAAAACTTTGCATACTTGATGGACGCCCTGGGGAAAATGGGGTTCGAAAAAAAATCGATCCTTCACGTCGCGGAAAGCCTGTATCACGACCACGTACCGGCCAACGCGGCTGGACTTGCGAGCTCATGGATCCATCGTCGCCACGGCAAAGAAGGCTTTGGCGCGATTCATGTCCCGGCCACTGAAGCCACCTATAATTTCCGTTTTATCAGCTTGGCAAAAATGGTCGAGAGCCATAAAAAAC
>NZ_JBVVOU010000243.1:0-340 GCF_055807635.1 Bradyrhizobium sp. Kon56
GCCCACGCCTCCAGTGCCTACCACTGCTCAGGCTTCCAGGAAAAAACCGCGATCCTGGGCATCGACGGCAAAGGTGAGTACGCCACCACGTTCTTCGGTTACGGCGAAAACGGCAAGATCCACAAGATCAAGGAATTCTACGATCCGGACTCCCTGGGCGGCCTGTACGGCGCGATCACCGAGTTCCTCGGTTTCGAGATGCTCGACGGTGAGTTCAAGGTCATGGGCATGGCGCCTTATGGCGATGCCAGCAAGTACGATTTTTCGCGCCTGGCCTCCTTTGAAAACGGCGAGTTGGTGATCAACACCGATTACGCCAACGTCATCGGCCTGCGTCGCT
>NZ_JBVVOU010000244.1:0-339 GCF_055807635.1 Bradyrhizobium sp. Kon56
CGGTGCGCAGGCCGCAGACCTGAGTGAATACCGCTTCGATGCTCTGGCTGTGGGTCTGGCCGCCATAAATGCCGCCGCCGCACGGCATGCGCATGGTCAAGGGCGCGGTGAACTGGCCGGCCGAGCGATAACGCAGGCGCGCCGCTTCGGAGATGATCTGATCGGTGGCGGGGTAGACGTAGTCGGCGAACTGGATTTCCGCGACCGGGCGCAGGCCGTAGGCACCCATGCCCACCGCCACGCCGACGATGCCGCTTTCGGAGATCGGTGCGTCGAATACCCGTGAGCTGCCGTACTTGGTTTGCAGGCCTTCGGTGCAACGGAACACGCCGCCGAAGT
>NZ_JBVVOU010000245.1:0-339 GCF_055807635.1 Bradyrhizobium sp. Kon56
TGCCCTGGGCCTTGGCAATCTCGCCGATGAAGCTCATCTGAATGTCCGCACCGCTCAGCTCATCACCCGCCAGGTAGGCGGTTTTGCCGAGCACGTCATTCAGGTAGCCGAGGTAGTTGGCCAGCTCCGACTCAATGCGTGGATGCAGCGGCGCGCCGGCTTCACCCAGGCGCCCGACGTAGAGGTTGAGCATCAGCGGCAGCATGGCCGAGCCCTCGGCGAAGTGCAGCCATTGCACGTATTCGTCGTAGGTGGCGCTGGTCGGATCGGGTTGCAGTTGACCGTTGCCGTGGCGGCGGATCAGGTAGTCGATGATGGCCGCCGACTCGATCAGTACGC
>NZ_JBVVOU010000246.1:0-338 GCF_055807635.1 Bradyrhizobium sp. Kon56
GGTCGATGAAAATAAAAGTGCCACTACGAGCAAGACCGAAAGCCACAGGCGCTTCAAGCCGTGCTCTTTCAGCGATGCACCATAGGCACCTGGTAATGCCCAGCCAGCGCAAAGCGATAATGCAAACTGTGTTGCTTGGATGTTGAGCCCAAAACGGGTAAGCAAAATCGTAGCAACACCAATAGCTATGGCCATGATCAGTGCCGCCGCTGTCGGACCTACACCACCAACCTTCTGTAGCCGTATGCTAAGAATGCTCATTGATTTTTCCGTTGATCAGTGCTGGTCGGGAGGTGGTGGTAGCGCGCGAAGAATCTCAGCAAGCACCTGGACCTGCT
>NZ_JBVVOU010000247.1:0-336 GCF_055807635.1 Bradyrhizobium sp. Kon56
CTTCCATCAGCTCGACGGTGCGTGGGTGCAGCTCACCGCTTTCCTTGTTCAGGAAGAACGGAATCGGCACGCCCCAGTTGCGCTGGCGGGAGATGCACCAGTCCGGACGGTTGGCGGTCATCGAGTGCAGGCGCGCCTGGCCCCAGGCCGGGACGAACTGGGTGTCTTCGATGGCTTTGAGGGAGCGTACGCGCAGGGTCTCGCCGTTGGTTGGCTCTTTGTCCATGCCGATAAACCACTGCGCAGTGGCGCGGTAGATCAACGGGGTCTTGTGGCGCCAGCAGTGCATGTAGCTGTGCTTGATGGTGTCGGCCTGCATCAACGCGCCGACTTCAC
>NZ_JBVVOU010000248.1:0-334 GCF_055807635.1 Bradyrhizobium sp. Kon56
GTCTGGGTTACGAGAAAATCACCCACGACTTCGCCAAGCTCATCTGGAAGCTGGCGTCGCCGAAGTGGAATTTCGACGATGCCACGTTTGATCGCAGCGCAGCGTCGCTGCACAACCCCGATCACGTAGCCGTGTCGATTTTCAACTATCGCTGGCGCCTGAATCTGATCAAAGGCGAGCCCAAATACGACGCGATCGAGAAGAAACTGGCGGCATTTCCTTCCATCAGCGTGCCGACTATCACGATGGAAGGCGATGCGAACGGCGCGCCCCATCCGCCGGCCGAGGCTTATGCAAAACGCTTCACTGGCAAGTATGAATTCCGCCTTGTCAG
>NZ_JBVVOU010000249.1:0-334 GCF_055807635.1 Bradyrhizobium sp. Kon56
GCTGTCGTGGTGCATCAACCACTCGATGGCGGCGAAGAAGTCGTTCATCAGCTTGGTCGGGTCGACGGTCTGCTGCAGGGCCACGCCTTTTTCGTCGTTGCCGGGGTAGCCGCCCACCGATGTCAGTCCGTCCGGTGCCAGGGCGATGAACCCGGCCTTGGCCAGGCGCCGCGCAACGTCTTCGATATACGGATTAAGGCCACGGTTTTCATGCACCACCACCACCGCGGGCAATTTGCCGGCGGCCTTGGCCGGACGCACCAGATAGCCGCGTACCGTGCCATTGCCCTTGGGCGATGGGTAGGTGATGTAGTCGGCGACGATATCGGGATCG
>NZ_JBVVOU010000250.1:0-333 GCF_055807635.1 Bradyrhizobium sp. Kon56
GGCAAGCACAAAGCCACACCGATTCTGATGCTCACCGCGCGCAATGACGACACTGACCGAATCATCGGCCTGGAAATGGGCGCCGATGATTACCTGGTCAAGCCCTTCGTCGCCCGGGAGTTACTGGCGCGAATTAACGCCGTACTGCGCCGCACACGCATGTTGCCGCCCAATCTTGTCCTCACCGAAGCAGGCCGGCTGCTTGCATTTGGCAAATGGCGGCTGGATACCACGGCGCGGCATCTGCTGGACGGTGAAGGAACCATCGTGACGTTAAGCGGCGGTGAGTATCGGCTGCTTCGCGTGTTCCTTGACCACCCGCAGCGCGTTCTC
>NZ_JBVVOU010000251.1:0-333 GCF_055807635.1 Bradyrhizobium sp. Kon56
GGCGTATAGCGTAGAGGGAAATCATTCCATAGAATCAACATCCCACAAAGCAGCCTATAGCAAAAGGCCACTGATGGACAAAAGCTGCCATTTATGACCGACAGTTCCCGGTCAATAACAATCCAAAAGAGCCTTAGAATAATTATACGAAGAATGCCCAGATTTATTTTTTACCGATCTCTCGGAAGTTGGCTATATACTGCTCGAGTATTCCCGCGTGCGCCAACATTCGAAATGAATTTCGATGAGCTGCGTTTTTCTCATGGCTCTCATCAATGCTGCACCATGAGCAGAGTTCTGAATCAATATTGGTTTTTGGCTCCTTACATGAGC
>NZ_JBVVOU010000252.1:0-333 GCF_055807635.1 Bradyrhizobium sp. Kon56
TTGATTCAAGCCTTTCTGGACGAGGCATCGTCGACCTATACCTACGTCGTCTATGAAGCGGATGGCGGTCCCTGTGCCATCGTCGACTCGGTGCTCAACTACGACCCGGCTTCCGGGCGCACCGGCACCGCCCAGGCCGACAAGGTGATTGCCTTCGTTCGCGAGCATGGCCTTGAGGTGCAGTGGCTGTTGGAAACCCATGCCCACGCCGACCACCTGTCTGCCGCGCCTTACCTGCGACGCACGCTGGGCGGCAAGATTGCGATTGGCGAGTCCATCAGCAAGGTGCAGCACGTCTTCAAGCACCTGTTCAACCTGGAGCCGGAGTTTCGC
>NZ_JBVVOU010000253.1:0-333 GCF_055807635.1 Bradyrhizobium sp. Kon56
TTGCGCTGCATGAAAGCGACAAGCAGGAATACGTACGAACGGACGAAAATAGCTACTACAGCGGCTTGTGGGTGGACGAAGCTGGCCTGCTGCAAAAGGTCAACCCGCGGCTAACGCCCGAGCACATGACGCGCTTTTGCAACTGCTGCACCCAAACGTTCAACGGCGCGGTGTTCGCACAGGCTTTACCTCGCTCACAGCGGCACGACAGCCCCCAAAGTTGATCAGCCGTGCCACAACGCTTATTTGGGCTGGAACGTCTCAAGATACGCCAATATAGTTTAAATCTTCTCTTGGTCACTGAAGCCCCAGAAGATCATCCGCGTACCGCTC
>NZ_JBVVOU010000254.1:0-331 GCF_055807635.1 Bradyrhizobium sp. Kon56
CCAAGAGTTTGGCGGACAAAGGCATTCGGGAAAGTATTTTGGATTTTTTAAGTCAGGGTCACTCGTACAAATTGCCGGGTAGTTCTCAAGACCATGAGGAACTGCCGCAAGAGTGGCCAGATCACCTTCACCCCGAGGCAAAGGTCAAACCAGTCGAACGTGTGTTTCATCGAGGCGAGTTTCTGCTCGACTTCGCCAGGATGCCAGCGGCTTCTTTCGAACAGTTCTGTTGGTCGCTGCTGACCAAGGAGCAATCGCTGCATGGCTGTCAAAGGCTCGGTAAAAATGGAGCCGAGCAGGGCGGTATTGATCTTTTTGCTTATGATGAACG
>NZ_JBVVOU010000255.1:0-330 GCF_055807635.1 Bradyrhizobium sp. Kon56
GATCCTGCTCATCCCACAGCCCTTCGGCGCTGTCGTCGACGCGGTTGATAGCGCCGGCGATGTACAGGAAGTGCTCGAAGAACTTCACCGCGATATCCACGTAGACGCCGTTGCGCCTGGCCAGCTCCAGGGCAATGCGCATCAGGTCCAGCGCATAGGCGGCCACCCACGCCGTACCGTCGGCCTGGTCCAGTTGATAGCCCGGCGGCAGCGGCGCCGAGCGGTCGAACAGAGCGATATTGTCCAGCCCCAGAAAACCGCCCTGGAACAGGTTGCGGCCCTCAGCGAACGCCTGACCCGCATCAACCGCCGCGCACCGATTCGGGTGGT
>NZ_JBVVOU010000256.1:0-329 GCF_055807635.1 Bradyrhizobium sp. Kon56
TCAACCTGGGAGGGCGAGTAGATCTCATTGATAATTGGGATATGGCTCGGATGGATTGCCGAAGCCCAGGACGCGCCGAGACGCTTCGACTTTTCGCCGATGCGCCGCACGAGCTCAAGATCATCCAACTTCGTAGTCATGGCTCCTTCGACGCGCACAATTCCGGCAGCACGTGCTTGCAGCGCAGAATAGGCTCCAAAGAAAAGAGCCTCGGCAGCCTCTTCTTCGTACTGCAAGCCGAGAGAACGCGCGCCGTCTCCAGCGGGCACCGGGCCACCGGTCCCGCCAGCTCGCTTGATGCGCGGGGAGGCCATGCAGATTTCATAGAG
>NZ_JBVVOU010000257.1:0-329 GCF_055807635.1 Bradyrhizobium sp. Kon56
CGACTGATGTACGCGGCAAAGCCTTACCTTGCGGCCATTACATCGCTGAGCAAGTGCCAGAACTATTGCTTGAAGAAGTGCTGAGCTTTTTCGCAAGACCGATGTAGCCAAGCCACTGGAAAAACCGCCTCGCAGGCACAGCCAGTGCCTTCGAGCGCTTTTGCTCGCCCGAAAAAAGCCTGGAGATAATAACAATGACAATAAGAAAACTGCTGGGAACGCTCTATGTACAGGTGATTAACGCCAACGCCCTGGGCATTGCCGTTGGTCATAACTGGCCCCAGGTGGGGGTCGACCTCAAACCCCGGGGAGACGGTTTTATCAAACTC
>NZ_JBVVOU010000258.1:0-328 GCF_055807635.1 Bradyrhizobium sp. Kon56
GGCCGCCAGGCATGGCTGGGCCGGGTGCGCCAGTTGCTCGCCGCGCAACTGCATGCCGCACCGGGCCTGGAAGGGTTGGCCGAGCAAATGAACTGTTCGGCGCACACCTGCATCTCCTGATGGGTCGTGATACGGGTGTCGGCGCGGCTAAGGTCCGCCGCGCAGATGCCGCTGCCCGCCAGCAGGTTTTCGCCGACCAGCCCCTGGGCCTCGAACAAGAGGTAGCGGCCCAATGAAAGCGCTCACATCCCTGGCCTTGTGCACGGCCCTGCTGGCCGGTGCCGTGCAGGCCGAAGAAAAAACCCTGAAGGTCTACAACTGGTTCGAC
>NZ_JBVVOU010000259.1:0-328 GCF_055807635.1 Bradyrhizobium sp. Kon56
GACATGATCGGCCGCTCGGCCCTCCACTGAGGTTGCTCTGTGCTGTTGTATCTCGAGTTTCTGCCCAGTCTGGTGATCGCCATGGCGCGCATCTATCCCTGCGCGTTACTGGTCGCGGCCTTCAGTTTTCAACATATTCGTGGCATGCCCCGGCACACGATCGTGATGGTCATTGCACTGATCCCCGCGCCAGGCATCCATGCCGCATTGGAGGGGCTGGATTACTCGGCGCTCATGCTCGCCGCCCTGGCGCTCAAGGAGGTGGCCCTTGGGGTGTTGCTGGGCGGAGAACATTTGCTTGAGCTGGCTCATGGGGTTTACCCGATTG
>NZ_JBVVOU010000260.1:0-328 GCF_055807635.1 Bradyrhizobium sp. Kon56
GGCAACCCATCGCTCGGTTGCTGGCCCTTTGTGTTTGGCAAAATGGGCTTTTGCTGTTTGTTCTGCGTTGACTGAAATACTCTCGAAGGAGCCTTCCAGAAGGCTGGGCAGACCTTCGAAATTAAACGCTGGTATATCCACCATCTTGAAAGCTGGACGGCTCATTATCTGTTGGGATGCCCGAGCTTCGTTCAGTTGCCTGTCGGTCTCAACAATCTGGGCGTCGACATCTTTAATTGGCTTGAGCTTGGTAAATTGGCTGACCGACAAATTACCTCTATACCCCTGCAATGCCCCCTCGGCGGCGGCGACCTTCGCGGTACAGTCC
>NZ_JBVVOU010000261.1:0-326 GCF_055807635.1 Bradyrhizobium sp. Kon56
TCGCCGAAGGTGACGTTGACCGCCGTGCCGCCGTTGAAGGAGCTGAAGGTCAAGCTCTTGCCGTTGATGCCACCCGTGCCGGCGCTACGTGCCGCGGTGAAGGCCGAGGCCGTGCCGGTGTTGCCGGCCAGGCCGAACGCCGACAGCGCGTTGCCGGTGCCGGTGATCGCGAGGTCGGCGTTAACGCCGGTCGAGATCTTGAGCTGGCCGCTCGAGTTGATCGACGAGGCGATCTGGCCGGTCGTCGTCGTCACCGTCGCGGTGCCGCTGGCGTTGGACGCAGACTGCACGCCGGTGGCAAGGTCGATCGCCTTCAGGAGGTCGGC
>NZ_JBVVOU010000262.1:0-326 GCF_055807635.1 Bradyrhizobium sp. Kon56
GACTCCACTTCCAGGCTGATACGCAGCTCCAGGATCGCCAGTACATCACGCAAGGTCACGACGGTGGCCGGATCGATTCGGAAACCGCTCGGGCTTGGCGTATCCAGCACAAAGGTGCCGATACCGTGCCGCGTCTCCACCTGCCCTGCCGCCTGCAAGCGCGAAATGGCTTCGCGCACCACGGTGCGGCTGACACCATGGGCATCCATGATCGCCGACTCGGTGGGCAGCTTGTCGCCACGCTTGAGCTGGCCGTCGCGAATCTGTTCGGACAACACCGTGACCAATTCCTGGGCAAGGCTGCGACGCTTGTGGGGCAGACGTGG
>NZ_JBVVOU010000263.1:0-326 GCF_055807635.1 Bradyrhizobium sp. Kon56
GTGGCTTTGGCCCGCTGTTTGTCGGCGGTCCGCAGACGGTGGCGGATCTGCTGCAGGAATGGGTGGAGGACACCGATGTGGACGGCTTCAACCTGGCCTATGCGCTGACTCACGAAACTTTTGTCGACGCAGTGGAGTGGCTGGTGCCGGAGTTGCAGAAGCGGGGGGTGTACAAGACCGAATACGCCCAGGGTACCTTGCGTGAGAAGTTGTTTGGCGCCCGGATGGTCCGGACCGAGCCGCGCACCGTCGCCACTTGTGGATGATCTTCGGCGCCGGGCCACCGCGCGGGTTTTGCACCGCTGGCTCGGACGAACGTGGCTGCT
>NZ_JBVVOU010000264.1:0-325 GCF_055807635.1 Bradyrhizobium sp. Kon56
AGGTCTGGGTGTTGAGGTCCTTGACCGACACTTTGCCGAAGTCGACAGTGCCGGCGCCGGAAATCACTGGTGCGCAGGCGCTGGGCGTGATGGCGCCGTGGACAAGCAATTCGGTATGGCTGGCGGCGAATACGCTCGGGCAAAGCAGCAAGGCGCCCATCAAACCGGGTGCGAAAACCTTCATGGCGAATGAATCTCCTTGGGTGAAACGGGAGTGCGGGGTGTTGCAGGTACAGCAGCTCAACGGTGGCGCAAACGATCGATGGCCACTCTTCGACTCAAGGTCAGGCACGGCAGGCGCGACCCTTCGGCGACAGGGCCTGGT
>NZ_JBVVOU010000265.1:0-325 GCF_055807635.1 Bradyrhizobium sp. Kon56
CTCGAGTGGTTCAACAGGCGGGTTCTGTGTATTGGAGGGGTCATGGTTCATCGCAGCGTTCTCCCGTGTGCAGGATAGGAACTTCGTTTGAACCACCACTGATGTTCAAGTGCGACGAAAAAGACGAGTGCCACCAGCAGGTCCATATTGCCCGCACCGGCCCGCACGGCTTTCCACGCCGCGCTGTAAAAACGCGCGCCGAGGATGAATTGCACCGGCGTCGCCAGGGCGAACTGGACCCAGGCGGGGAGCATCCAGTGCACGCCAAAGGGTTCCATCAGCATCGGCAGCACCAGGGCCAGCGCCAGCAGGATCGCCAGCATCA
>NZ_JBVVOU010000266.1:0-325 GCF_055807635.1 Bradyrhizobium sp. Kon56
TCCCCAACAGTACGCCGACCCGCTTGCCCTTGAGCGATTTTGCAGTGGGCTTGAGCCCTGACGTCTTGCGAGCAACCAGGCGTGTGGTGAAGGGGTAGAGATTATCGGTGAAACTGACAAAGCGCTGGCGTTTCGATGTGGGCGCAATGCCCATGATCGCGTCGAACTGCCTGGCTTCAAGCGCGCGGAAATCCTCGACAAGGACTTGATCGACCCAGGTACAGCGCACAATCAAATGCACGCACAGGGCGTTACCCAGTTCGATGTTCAGGCCCACCAGATCACCTTGTAGGTTACGGCTCTGAAAGGGGGAAAAATGCGCGGC
>NZ_JBVVOU010000267.1:0-324 GCF_055807635.1 Bradyrhizobium sp. Kon56
TGCAGTAAATCGACATGAATCGTTTGCTCTCCGTTGCGTTACTGTTAGCCCTGGCGTTTATGCTTAGCGGTTGCGGCGACAGTGTGGAACTTCACAGTAAGCTTACCGAACAAGAAGCAAATGAGGTCATTGCCGAGCTTGCCGACAAGAACATTCGCGCTCAAAAATCATCCGCCAAAGATGGCGTTGTAGTTGCAGTCAATGCACAAGACATCGGCCGTGCAGTGCGCACCCTCGAAGCGGCAGGTTTACCTAGATTAGCGCGGACGACCTTAGGAGATATATTTCGAAAAGAAGGCGTTATTTCAACGCCCTTGGAAGAAC
>NZ_JBVVOU010000268.1:0-324 GCF_055807635.1 Bradyrhizobium sp. Kon56
CGCCGACCTGCCACTTTGAAACAGTGGCCGAGTTGCACCAGGCGTTCATGCGCCACCGTTAACCGGCCACGTTGTCTTTCATGGCCTGCGTCTGCGCACCGCAGCACTTGCCGTCGGTGAGCTTGCACGGTGAGCGGATATTTCACTGGTCAGCCTGTTTTTTCTGCGCAGATAGTCGGCTTTGTTGAGGTGCAAGGCGGCCAGCAAGGAAAAATAATGGGTGTTGGCCTCTGCACTGGTGGCCAGTGAAATCCTCTCACTGCGTAGTCGACTCAAGTAGGACGACAACGTCTCCTCGGTGGCCGAACTACCGCCTTCATCGTG
>NZ_JBVVOU010000269.1:0-324 GCF_055807635.1 Bradyrhizobium sp. Kon56
CCAAGTCGGGTATTGAAAGCGCCTTGCTCGATGCCCTTGGCAAGCGCCTGAATCTGCCGGTGAGCGAACTGCTCGGCGGGCGTGTGCGCGATGCGTTGCCGGTGGCCTGGACCCTGGCCAGCGGCAACACCGCACAAGACATTGCCGAGGCCGAGAAGATGCTGGACCTGCGCCGCCACCGCATCTTCAAGTTGAAAATCGGCGCGGGCGAAGTCGGCCGCGACCTGGCCGATGTGATCGCGATCAAGCAGGCGCTGGGTGAGCGCGCCAGCGTGCGGGTCGACGTCAACCAGGCCTGGGACGAGGCCGTGGCGCTACGTGCCT
>NZ_JBVVOU010000270.1:0-323 GCF_055807635.1 Bradyrhizobium sp. Kon56
GCATCTACGAGCAGGTTGCGCTCGAAGGCTTCTACCGCCTCGGTAAAGGCCAGGCCATGGTTGCTGCCGCCCGTGCCGGTTTTCTTGAAGGCGGGCAGGCCCAGTGCGAAGCGTTCGGCGACGTTGCGCAGTTCGCGCACATTGCCCGGCCAGTCGTGGCTCATCAGGCTCGACAGGGTCTGGTTGTCCAGCTCCGGCGTGGTGCGATCAAAACGCAGCGAGGATTGCTGTAGGAAGTGCTCGAACAACTGCAGGATATCTTCACGGCGTTCGCGCAGGGGCGGTAGTTCAAGGGTGACCACATTGAGGCGGTAGTACAGGTC
>NZ_JBVVOU010000271.1:0-323 GCF_055807635.1 Bradyrhizobium sp. Kon56
GGAAATCCTTCGGATTGCTGATGCCGGCGGGTTTCTCGATCTTCTCCAGTTCCTCGTTGAGCGCCACGCGGTTGAGGATTTCGCCCGTTTCCGGATCGCGGTATTCCTGGTCCTGGATCCAGAAGTCGGCGTACAGCACGTAGCGATCGAAGATGTTCTGACCGTACTCGCTGTAGGACTCGAGGTAAGCGGTCTGGATTTCCTTGCCGATGAACTCGATATAGCGCGGCGCCAGGTATTCCTTGAGGAAGCGCAGATAGCGCTCGCGGGTTTCGGCCTGGAATTGTTCCTGTTCGATCTGCTGTTCCAGCACGTACAACAGG
>NZ_JBVVOU010000272.1:0-322 GCF_055807635.1 Bradyrhizobium sp. Kon56
CCGGGTGCGCCCCACCCCCGCTCGAACCTTAGCGGCGACAACGGCTCCCATGCGGCTTAAATCGGGCGGCGCGATGAATTAATTGATTGTACTCTTGGCTACCTGATTAATATGCCGGTCACGAGGCAGCGCGATTCATCGAGCCGTCCGCGCCGCCGTCCGGTCGATCGCCATCTTTGCGCTCGTCCCCGAGCACGAAAGCGCAACTGGCCGAGGGTGAGTTTGTGGAGGTCACGAGACGTGGCTACCCCGCGCGGCGATTTAAATACTCCGCCACGATATTACCACTGTCGCGCCTTTCTCCCTGCTACCTCTCGTATTA
>NZ_JBVVOU010000273.1:0-322 GCF_055807635.1 Bradyrhizobium sp. Kon56
TCGGTCGCGGGCGCGTAGTTAGGGCTTTCGCTGGATGGTCTCACCCGCATAGCTGTGAAGTCTTAGTTATGGCATTCTTCATGGTATTCCATGCAGTTATGACTTTTAGCTGCCTGTTATAGCGGCTTTTGCTGGTAGTTTATAATAGAGTGGGAATGATGGTCGTCCGGTACTGACCGCCACCGCTAGAAAAGTATCCTGAAGCCCGCGTAATTGCGGGCTTTTGGTTTTTTGGGGCTCCCTTTGCTCGCCGATGCTCGCGGTGGAGAAAACGCAACTGCCCAGCGCTGCTAGCGCCGACATCCCTGCGGTGCCGTACAAC
>NZ_JBVVOU010000274.1:0-322 GCF_055807635.1 Bradyrhizobium sp. Kon56
GTAGTCCACACCCACGCCCGGGCTGTATTGCAGGCCCGACAGAGGTGGATACGCAACCCAACCGGTCTTGGCGAACTCGCCGACGCCCAGGGACAGGTTGATCAGTACAACGCCGGATACCAGCAGCCAGAAGCTCAGCGCATTGAGAAACGGGTAGGCCACATCGCGCGCGCCGATCTGCAACGGCACCACCACGTTCATCAGGCCGACCACGAAGGGCATGGCCACGAAAAAAATCATGATCACGCCGTGGGCGGTGAAGATCTGGTCGTAGTGTTCCGGCGGCAGGTAACCCGGCCCGCCGCTGGCGGCCATGGCTTGC
>NZ_JBVVOU010000275.1:0-321 GCF_055807635.1 Bradyrhizobium sp. Kon56
GCAACGAGCCGAACAACGAGCCGGTGCCACCGACGATGGTCATGATCAGGATGTTCTCGGACATTGCCAGGTCGATGTTCGACAGCGGCACAAAGTGCAGCAGCATGGCGTACAGCGCCCCGGCAATGCCGGTGACCGCGCCGGACAATACGAACACCAGGATCTTGAAGTGCCGCGTGTCGTAGCCGATGGCCGCGCCTTTTACGGGTTTGTCGCCGTGCTGTTCCTGCTGATCTTTATCGGCGCGCGCCGGGTGATCGCTTCGCCGTTCGGCAGCACCCTGATGGCGATCCGCGAAAACGAAACCCGTGCCTCGGCCAT
>NZ_JBVVOU010000276.1:0-321 GCF_055807635.1 Bradyrhizobium sp. Kon56
CCTTCCACTTCTTCCACGATCACTTCGGCGGCTGCCAGTGGATGCTGGGCCTTGGTGGTTTCGGTGGAGTGCGCCGGATCACCGTCGACGTAGTTGAGGATCCAGTCCTGCAACCAGCGCTGCATTTCGTCCTTCTCTTTGAAGGAACCGATCTTGTCGCGCACGATGCACTTCAAGTAGTGCGCGAAACGGCAGGTGGCGAACAGGTACGGCAGGCGCGCGGCCAGGTTGGCGTTGGCGGTGGCGTCCGGGTCGTCGTATTCGGCCGGTTTCTGCAGCGACTGGGCGCCGATGAACGCGGCGAAGTCGGTGTTTTTCTTG
>NZ_JBVVOU010000277.1:0-321 GCF_055807635.1 Bradyrhizobium sp. Kon56
CGTCCGGTTTGGCGACGCAGACCAGGCGGGCCTGCCTCTGCATGCATTGAATAAGGGCTCGATCAATGCAATGCACCGAGTCATCCGTCAGCGATGACGCTTTGCAATGCCTGGCAACTGCCGAAAACATCCAGCTCATATTGGACTACGGGCCGGCAACACTGGACGCGTTTCGAATGCGCACACAGAAGCTCGGCTGTAGCGTCTCCACATGGCGCAAGCCGGCGATGCTGACGGCGCAAGCGGCAACTATCGAGGCGTGCCAATGCGACCTGGATTACGCCGTCTCAATTCAACTGAGCTTGACGGCTTTGCACGGCC
>NZ_JBVVOU010000278.1:0-320 GCF_055807635.1 Bradyrhizobium sp. Kon56
CTCGCACCGTAGATCAGCGTGGTGCCGGAGATGTTGGCGGGGGTACCGGCGTTGTCCTGCGTCACGGCGCCGGTGAGGACACCCGAGACACCGCCGAGCTTCGTGGTCGAAGCCGCAGCGGTCGTACCGCCGGCAGCGCCGGAGTACAGCACGTTGCTGCTCGCGGTCGAGCTGGCATAGGTCGTCGTGCCACGCAGATCGGACGCGGTCGCGCCGGCGATCGTGGTGGAGACGTTGGACTTCGAGGAATAGCCGACAGTGGTCTGCAGCGCCTGGTTGGCGATCGACTTTGCGCTGTCGATCAGCTTCTGCAGCGAGGT
>NZ_JBVVOU010000279.1:0-320 GCF_055807635.1 Bradyrhizobium sp. Kon56
TCGCCGGGCGGCATCGAGGCCTGGTTCGTGCAGGATGCGACCGTGCCGCTGATCGCCATGGAATATTCCTTTGCCGGCGGCTCGGCACAGGATCCCAAGGACAAGTCGGGCGTCGCCAATCTGGTCGGCGATCTCCTCGACGAAGGCTCCGGCGATCTCGATTCCAAGACCTTCCATGAGCGGCTCGACCGCCGCGCCATCGAGCTCTCCTTCAGCGCCACCCGCGACACCTTCCGCGGCAGCCTGCGCATGCTGCGCGACAACAAGGACGAGGCCTTCGACCTGCTGCGGAGCGCGCTGACCTCGCCGCATTTCGAAAC
>NZ_JBVVOU010000280.1:0-320 GCF_055807635.1 Bradyrhizobium sp. Kon56
AATGCGCAATGAAGAAATAAAGATCACCAAAATTAGTAAAAATGATGAAAAATCGATTTTCAGCCATCAGCTAGCCAAGTTGGAAATCATTACCGATTTACTTTGCGCAGATTTCGCATTTCATTTTTGTCGACATTTCTTATCAGACTACGCACAAAGCAACTCTATCGGCCTCGAACTCCTGTCAAATCCTTGCGCAACTTTTTGGCTAGCGACTTTAAAGATCTGAAATTCGATTGTACTAACGGTTTGTTCATTAAATATCCTTATCCGACCGCGGGAAAAGCTTTTGCAAAAGCGCCGTCTTGTGTTTTTTTATG
>NZ_JBVVOU010000281.1:0-319 GCF_055807635.1 Bradyrhizobium sp. Kon56
TCTTGCCAAGCATTATTTTATTTGATTCTGTCATTTTTCACCTCCGGGCAGTGTAGAGTATCAAGGTTTCTCGATGAAGGGGGAGCGAAATACGTAAGAGTTTCTGAGTCCTGGAAAATGCTGAGGTCCAGGACAAAAATAGTAATTTGGTAGACATTCGAGACGATCATGGTGCGGGCGCTGCTGCGAGTGACTTCGGAAATAGTGTTGTGTTGAACGGGTGAAGATTAATAAATGTGCTAAGAATGTCACGAAACATTTTTTTCTCAGATCGACTCAGGGGGGCGGGTTCAAAGACAGAATACTTTGAATGGCTGCG
>NZ_JBVVOU010000282.1:0-289 GCF_055807635.1 Bradyrhizobium sp. Kon56
GGCACCAGCTCATCTGAAAGCTGGGCAGAATCAGATCTTGAAACATTCATGGCTCAATCTGCAGGCCAGAACGCAGCGCTGTTCGCAGAGGCTCTTTATGACGGGCTTGCGGACATCGACTCGATGGATGTGAACGCTGCTATTCCTCCGTGGCTCTATGTCAATAAGTACCTTGCCCCTTGTGGGTTTGCCATTGCCCCTCCAAACCTGATAACGACGGCTGAATTCAAGCCAATTCCTGTCCCGCAAAATGTCCCGTCGCTTGACGCCAGGGCCAACGAGAAAATCC
>NZ_JBVVOU010000283.1:0-319 GCF_055807635.1 Bradyrhizobium sp. Kon56
GTTTATCGAAGCGCGCGTAGGTGACGGCACTTACGTTGCGCACTTGCCGCAGAACCCGGCACGTGGAGGAAAATTATCCACAAAACCATCCACAGGCTTATCAACAGGCTTATCCCCAGGTTTATCCACAAAATCGCCAGACTCAGCCGGCTTTTCAAACGGTAAAGTTATCCACAGCTCGGCGCTGGAGCGCCTGGACCAGCACCATTTGTCCACTCCTCCCAGCGGCCCGCCACGGGCGTTCAGGGTGGGCGCGCCGCTGTAGCGGTACTCGCCATCGTAATCATCTTCGACGATCCACCCATCGTTACGCTCGGCC
>NZ_JBVVOU010000284.1:0-318 GCF_055807635.1 Bradyrhizobium sp. Kon56
GAAGCCAGGGGCCACTGGCAGGTCAATACCTCTAACGGGTTCATCACCATCAAAGGTGAAGTCAGCGTTGGCAATCTCTCGGCCACGCCGATCTTGATGGTGGCCCTGCAGCCTCTTATCGGTGACACACTTCAACTTCGTCTGGAAATACTCGAATCTCCTGGAGCCACCTTACCGATGGTGACTACAAAGAAGGTGGTTTTCAAACTGCACGATTGCCCTGGCATTTCCAGAATTACCATTGGCGGAACACTGATTGCCGTTTCCCGTGCGGCAGAGAACGTCCCACAATAAACATAACGTTTGTTACGCGAAATT
>NZ_JBVVOU010000285.1:0-318 GCF_055807635.1 Bradyrhizobium sp. Kon56
GGTGTACGAACTGGACGATTACATTCTCGATATTCCCGCTGGCAATCTGACCCGCGCGCTGTTCCCCAAAGACACGGCAAAGCGCTTGAGGAAAGCTGTGAGCCTATGCGATCGACTGGTGGTTTCGACTCAACCGCTGGCCGATGCCCTGAAAGGCTACAACACCGACATTCGTGTGATGGAAAACCGCCTGCCAGGCCAGTGGTGGGCTGGGCTGGTCAGCCACCGCACACAAGGGCGAAAACCTCGGGTGGGCTGGGCCGGTGGATTGAGCCACGGCGCCGACTTGCGAGTGATTGCCGACGTGGTTCGCGAACT
>NZ_JBVVOU010000286.1:0-317 GCF_055807635.1 Bradyrhizobium sp. Kon56
CCGGGTGCGCCCCACCCCCGCTCGAACCTTAGCGGCGACAACGGCTCCCATGCGGCTTAAATCGGGCGGCGCGATGATTAAATGTACTCTTGGCCACCTGATTAATATGCCGGTCACGAGGCAGCGCGATTCATCGAGCCGTCCGCGCCGCCGTCCGGTCGATCGCCAGCTTTGCGCTCGTCCCCGAGCACGAAAGCGCAACTGGCCGAGGGTGAGTTTGTGGAGGTCACGAGACGTGGTTACCCCGCGCGGCGATTTAAATACTCCGCCACGATATTACCACTGTCGCGCCTTTCTCCCTGCTACCTCTCGTATTA
>NZ_JBVVOU010000287.1:0-316 GCF_055807635.1 Bradyrhizobium sp. Kon56
GGCAACGCCGTTTCGGTCACCTACACCCTCAACGACTGGTTTGGTGCGGGCGTGATGGCGAGCAAGACCGGGGTCATCCTCAACGATGAAATGGACGACTTCACCGTCAAGGTCGGCGTGCCGAACATGTATGGTCTGGTCCAGGGTGAAGCCAATGCCATCGCACCGGGCAAGGCGCCGCTGTCGTCGATGAGCCCGACCATCGTCACCAAGGATGGCAAGGCGGTCATGGTGGTGGGCACGCCGGGCGGCAGTCGCATCATCACCGCAACCTTGCTGACCATCCTCAATGTCATCGACTACAAGATGAATATCC
>NZ_JBVVOU010000288.1:0-316 GCF_055807635.1 Bradyrhizobium sp. Kon56
CCTTTCGCGCAACTCTCTCTTCCATCAATGAAGAAGGTGACTTGCTCGAATCCAGCTCGGAATAATACGATTCAACCTCATCTATTCCAAAGACGAATGCTTTTCTGGCAAGCGTAGGATACGTAATATTATTCTCTTCATCTGCGGCATACGTTATATTGAAGCGACCGCGCTCTGAGGGTTTTATTCCGACATCAGGTATACGACCTTTCCCTTTCCAAAAAACAATCAGCTCGGGATGCTCGCCGGGTTGCTTCGCCCAATCTACTATATCAGCTTCCATCGACCGAACACTGTAAGTATAGTTACTCCAGCC
>NZ_JBVVOU010000289.1:0-315 GCF_055807635.1 Bradyrhizobium sp. Kon56
GAACCGGTGGCGCGCGCCGAAGTGGGATACAGCTCAGGCGTATAGGTGTACAACACCGCCCACATGCCAAACAGAAAGAACTGCATCACCGCCGCCTTGATCGTTCCCACGCTGCGCGTGGTAACGCCTCTATGGACGCTCCGCGTCCGGGCCCAACGCAAGGTTCGAACCCTGCGCAGGAGTGACGTAGAGCGTCACGGGATGCATTCCCACGCCGGAGCGTGGGAACGATCGGTCGAGGGTTCAAAGCTCGACTTTGACCCAAGCGATCTTCTGGTCCAGCCAGTCGGCGAATTCATCGATGAAGCTTTGCTT
>NZ_JBVVOU010000290.1:0-314 GCF_055807635.1 Bradyrhizobium sp. Kon56
CGCCCTGGCCTTTAGCCGCGAAGCAGCACTGAAGGCTGATGGATTCAATCCCACTTTTGCTGAGCTGGCACCCCACGACCTGCTCTTGCGGCTCGTGGAGAGTCATGGGCTGGGTACCGTCGGCCACATCGCTGAAGTGCTGGTTCACCAGGAAATCAACTTCGGCCAATGGCTTGGCGAATACCAAGTCATCGTCCATTCCGCCGCTGTCATACTGGCACACCTCCAGCGGCTAGGCGTGGCTCACAAGTTGAGCACGGGCCCTCTTCCGATGGTCAACCGTGTGATCTACCAACACACGGGAAAGCCGTTGG
>NZ_JBVVOU010000291.1:0-313 GCF_055807635.1 Bradyrhizobium sp. Kon56
TTACATAGGCGGGAGGGATCAGCCGAACTTCGTGGCCAAGCCGAGTGAGCTGACGGGCCCAGTGATGGGCTCCGCCACATGCCTCCAGCGCTACCGTGCAACTCGGCTGGGCTGAGAAGAAATCCAGGAGCTTTCCTCGGCTGATCCGTTTGCTGAATATAGCTCGCCCTTTCCCGTCTGCTCCATGAGCGTGGAAAACATGCTTGACGATGTCCAGACCGATTATGCTAACCTCCGACACGGACGCCTCCCTTAAGTGGTGCTAAACACCTCCACTTTGGCACATCGATGCCGTCGGCGGGGCGTCCACCCC
>NZ_JBVVOU010000292.1:0-313 GCF_055807635.1 Bradyrhizobium sp. Kon56
CGGCAATCACAGCAATTGACCAAAATAAACCAATGGTCGTCGATGAATAACCTTTAAGACCCCAGTTTATTGAGGCTGTAGCAAAATACAAAGTGTGGCTTAACTGAATGATGCTAGCAGAAGCAATGGCCAACAGCAGCGTCTTGTTTTCGAATAGTCGCCGCCAGTCTGGTTTGTGGGTGCGCTGAATAGCGTAGGAGACATTTCCATTCGGGACGCGATGTCTTAACCATAAACAACTTAGCGCTGTGAAAAGCATGCTGGCCGCAACGCTGACAGGCACCCACGAGAGCCCATAATCAGTAAAAAAAAC
>NZ_JBVVOU010000293.1:0-313 GCF_055807635.1 Bradyrhizobium sp. Kon56
GTACGCGCTTGACCCGCTCACTGATGTCGGTCTTGCTCAAGCCGCGCACAGACAAGGGGAATGCCAGGTTTTCGGCCACGGTCATATGCGGAACCAAGGCGTAGTTCTGGAACACCAAGCCGATATCACGCTTGTGCGGCGGCACGTTGTTGATCGAGCGCCCGGCCAGCTGGATTTCACCGGCGGTGGGCGTTTCAAAGCCGGCCAGCATCATCAGGCTGGTGGTCTTGCCCGAACCGGACGGCCCGAGCAGGGTGAGGAACTCGCCCTTGCGAATCTCCAGGTTGAGGTCTTTGACGATCAGGTTCTCGCC
>NZ_JBVVOU010000294.1:0-313 GCF_055807635.1 Bradyrhizobium sp. Kon56
GGGGTGATGGCGAACACCAGGTTGTCGAGTTTCACGTCCTCGGGTTTCCAGTACTGCTGATTGGCGACGTAGCGGATCTGCGCGTCTTTCTGGTAGCGCTTGAACACGAACGGGCCGGTGCCGACCGGCTTCTGGTTAATGTCCTCGGCCTTGCCTTGCTTGAGGAGCTGGTCGGCATATTCGGCCGATTGCACCGAAGCGAAACTCATCGCCAGGTTCTGCACGAACGAGGCGTCAACGTTGTTCAGGTTGAAACGCACGGTGTGGTCGTCGAGCTTGTCGATGTGCTTGATCGTGGTGTTCAGGCCCATGT
>NZ_JBVVOU010000295.1:0-312 GCF_055807635.1 Bradyrhizobium sp. Kon56
GACTGGCATTGGGGCTTACCCCCCTCCCACACGTTCGGCCGAACTCCAACTCGATAGCCAAGTAATTTCAGAATATTTCCAGCTCCCCCTTTTCTTTGCCTGCTTATTTAATGCATGGTTGTACGACGACAGACCTCGTCATGTCGTCCCCACAACAATAAGGAATTACCCATGCAAAACGTCAAAGCGCTGATCGGTTTTCTGTGCCTGTTCTCCGGCTACGTCGCAGCCGCACCGGCACCCGCCGATCAGGTCGCCATGAGCCTGCAGCGCGAGGGTATCTCGGTGTCCACTGCCGAGCCCTTCGCGGTC
>NZ_JBVVOU010000296.1:0-311 GCF_055807635.1 Bradyrhizobium sp. Kon56
GTACGACTGCCGAGGCGGTCGAGCGTGGCTGCACATTGATGCTGAGGGGGTTTGTGCTGACCCAAGTCGAGCTTGCCAGGAGTTATTGGGGGGATGACTTCACAGTGTTCTTGACAGGTGGAGATGCTGATCTGGTGTTCGATGCTGTGCCGCAGGCGCGGCTTGTTCTTCCAGGCCGCCGATCCCCTGCCCCGTGATTGCATCATCGGGCGCAACGGCGTCGACCTGATGGACACCTGGCGCGACGGCGCCCATGCCTACAAGGGCACGACGGTGCCGGGCTATCCCAACCTGTTCCTCATCGTCGGACC
>NZ_JBVVOU010000297.1:0-311 GCF_055807635.1 Bradyrhizobium sp. Kon56
CTGAACCGCGGCCGGGTATCCGACAGGTTGATCGACAACGTCTGCGCTTCATCGAAGCGATGTTCCAGGGGACGTTCGGCGATGAATTTTGCAATCAGGTCGCGGTTCAGGCTTGGCTGTGCCATATGGCTGCAGGGAGAGGTTGCCGGTATCGTTTGGCTGGAAAGCGCCAAGGATCAATTCGAAGAGCTGCATTCCCGAGCGCTTGAACACTCCGCGGTAATTGCCGCGCTTCATCTTTCTCATCAGCGAGAGTTGCTGGATCAGGAGACTCGGCTGGGGCATGCACTGGTTGCGGGACTGCTGGAGGG
>NZ_JBVVOU010000298.1:0-311 GCF_055807635.1 Bradyrhizobium sp. Kon56
CCTGCTGCAACTGGCGCTGCATAACCTGGACCCTCTGGCGACGTGGACAAAGTGGCGATTTGAATACGCCTCGTTTTTGCAACCTGCCTGGAAACAACGGCTCAGCGCCGAATTTCTGATCCGTATAGTCTCGTCGCTGGATATAGGTGGCCAGCACGACGCTTTGATCCGCAAGGAATTTTATCCGCCAGTGGCGCATGACCAGTCGCTCAGGGTTAATATGATTTTGCGATCACCCACCACACAGCGGCTATCAAATCGGTCGCAAAAGCTGGCGTACACATTATCGGGCATATCCACCAGGGGCTGGT
>NZ_JBVVOU010000299.1:0-310 GCF_055807635.1 Bradyrhizobium sp. Kon56
CCCGGCTCGAACATTTCGCCATAAACCTTATTCCAAACTCGTATTGCAAACTGTCAACAATCACAGTGATGTGCTATGTGCCGCAATGATTAAAGTGACCTCGGAAGTATCAATCACTCACCCCAGAGTCATCCATGATTAAGAGGGCTTTGATATGCAAAAAACTACAGCTTCGCCGAAGTTCCTGCACGGACATCATAACGCTACGAAAACCAAAGGCTCGCTGAGTATCGCCATAGGCATGATCCCCCTTCCCCCGTTCGAGAAGTTCAGTGCGACTGAAAATATACTCATGCGATACAACGAGGAT
>NZ_JBVVOU010000300.1:0-310 GCF_055807635.1 Bradyrhizobium sp. Kon56
GTTGGCCGATAGCGTCAAACCGGAAGCTCGCCAGGCCCTGAAGGAGTTGCGCGACCTGGGGCTGGGCCGCCAACTGCTGCTCACCGGCGACCGTCAGAGCGTGGCCGACAGCCTGGCCGTGAACGTGGGCATCGCGGAGGTCCAGGCCCAGGCGTTGCCGGAAGACAAACTCAACCGTGTGCTGGGGGAGATCGGCAGCGGCTTCCGGCCGATGGTGGTGGGCGACGGGATCAACGACTCCCTGGCGCTCAAAGCCGGGGTGGTCGGCGTGGCGATGGGGGCGGGCGGCGCCGATATCGCCCTGGCCTCG
>NZ_JBVVOU010000301.1:0-310 GCF_055807635.1 Bradyrhizobium sp. Kon56
GGCGACTATGAACTGATCGCGCTGCCGCTGCGTTTTGCCAACCTGGATGCCAGCCCGGTCCGCGCAATCCTGCGCCCGCTTTTGGAGCCTTCGCGATGAGCCAATGTCCTTTCTCTTCAGAATATAAGCCTGCCGACGGCCAGCCCCCGGAAGAATGGCACAACGCTGAGCTGAATTTTTCCGAGTCCATGAGCTACGGCGACTACCTGGACCTGGGCAAAGTCCTCAGCGCCCAGCACCCGCTGTCGCCGGACCACAACGAAATGCTGTTCATCATCCAGCACCAGACTTCGGAGCTGTGGATGAAGCT
>NZ_JBVVOU010000302.1:0-310 GCF_055807635.1 Bradyrhizobium sp. Kon56
GTATACCATTGCAGTGCCCCGTCCTAGCCTTGATGCCCGGTACTTCGAGTACCAGTACCGCACTCCCGGTTTTATCCAGCAGATGGACCGTTACTCCAAGGGCATTACAGATTTTCGCAAACGGCTCTACTGGGACGGTTTCTATCAACTGATAGGCCGCCCAGGTGATGGAGTTCGATTTGCCCGAGCCGGCCGAGTGCTGGACCAGGTAGCGCTGACCCACACCATGCTGGCTGGCATGCGTCACTAGGCGGCGCACCACATCCAGTTGGTGGTAGCGCGGGAAGAACAGCGTACGCTTGGCCAGTGG
>NZ_JBVVOU010000303.1:0-309 GCF_055807635.1 Bradyrhizobium sp. Kon56
GGCGTTGCCGAGGAGAATGTCACCTGCCTGGGCTCGTCGCCGCGCCCCGAGCACCTGCGGGCGTTTGCGAACGTCGACATATCGCTCGACACGTTCCCGCAAAATGGCGGCGTCAGCACCTGGGAATCGCTCTATGCGGGCGTTCCGGTCGTGGCCAAGCTTGGCAACGGCGCCTCGTCGCGTGCCGGTGGTTCGATCGTGGCTGCGGTCGGTCTCGACGACTGGGTCGCCGAGGACGACGAGGGCTATGCCGCGATCGCCTGCAAATATGCGGCGCAGCCGGCGTATCTGGCGAGGTTGCGCAGCGAC
>NZ_JBVVOU010000304.1:0-309 GCF_055807635.1 Bradyrhizobium sp. Kon56
CCAAGGGCGCCGTCGACCCACGCGGGCTCTCGCGTCTGTTGGTCAGTGGGGCGCCGAACACCTCGCCCAGCGTGCTGATGCCTGGCCTTGAGTTGCTCGCCCAATTGGACACCCGTGCTGCCTTGCAGGCGTTTCGCGGGCCACAGTTGCACCTGTTTGCCGGGCAGGACGGGTTGGTGCCGGCCGAGGCTGCCAGCGACAGCTGTGCGGATAACGGTACTTTCCCACGCCAGGCAGGCCAACGCTCACTGCTGCAGTTGCGGGGTTTCCTGCCCGATGCAACGCACCGCCTGCTTCTTGTTGTTCACC
>NZ_JBVVOU010000305.1:0-309 GCF_055807635.1 Bradyrhizobium sp. Kon56
GAAACCCTGTTCTCGCAAAAGATGTGGATGGCCCTGGACCGCACGCGCTACATGCAGTCATCCAAGACCTTTGTCATGGTCGACCGCCCGTTCTGGAAAGACAAAGACCCGGAAACCGGCCGCGACCTGATGAGCATGACCCTCACTGATCGCCTGACGCGCGGCACCTACCTGTTCGACAACGGCGACGACAAGCCGGGGGTGATCTGCCTGTCCTACTCGTGGATGAGCGACGCGTTGAAAATGCTGCCCCAGCCCATCGACAAGCGGGTCAAACTGGCCCTTGACGCACTGAATAAGATCTACCCG
>NZ_JBVVOU010000306.1:0-309 GCF_055807635.1 Bradyrhizobium sp. Kon56
GGGCGAACAGCGTCAGCGAACCACCGACCACAAACAGCAGGAAGATCAGGATGAACACGCCGCGCGCAGGGTCCGAAGCAAACGCATGCACGGACGTCAGTACGCCCGAACGCACGAGGAAGGTGCCGAGCAGGCTGAGGGAAAATGCCGCGATGGCCAGCAACACGGTCCAGCTCTTGAACACCCCACGTTTTTCGGTGACGGCCAGCGAGTGAATCAGCGCGGTGCCCACCAGCCAGGGCATGAAGGAAGCGTTTTCCACCGGGTCCCAGAACCACCAGCCACCCCAGCCGAGTTCGTAGTAGGCCC
>NZ_JBVVOU010000307.1:0-307 GCF_055807635.1 Bradyrhizobium sp. Kon56
TGTTTTTCGGCAACCTCTATCAGGACTGGTCGGAGTTCGTGCTCGCCGACCTGGGCATCTACACCTACGAGAAGGTCGCGTTCAGCGAAGAGTCCCGTGGGTTGCGCAGCCGCGCCGACGTCAAGGGCTCGGGGAATGCCAGGGCGAGGTCCAGGCGCGTGAGGTCCCGTGGCTTGGCCTTGGGTTGTCTCGGCTCACCCAGCTTGCGCCGCAGGCGCGGCAACACGCGCAACAGGTGTTGCTGCTCGGCGGCACTTTCCGGTGCCTGCTGCGCGGCAACAGCCAATGCCAGCGCTTGCGCATAAGC
>NZ_JBVVOU010000308.1:0-307 GCF_055807635.1 Bradyrhizobium sp. Kon56
CGATTATGAGCCTGATCCAGTCAGCACGGCTGAATGGTCATGACCAATACGCCTATTTAAAGGATGTTCTGACGCGCCTACCGACACAGCGGGCGAGTGAGATTGATCAGTTGTTGCCGCATAAGTGGCAGCCAGTGGAATTACGCAAGGCGTGATGCGCGGACACATATCGTTGGTTCAGCTAGCCAATAAGTGCCCTCGGATCTTTAAAAAGGACGCGCTGAGAGTCGTTGTGTCTGCGTATATTTTTATTAGCAACTAATTCAACAGAAATTCGTTCTGTTGAGTCATTTGCAAAGCAGTCTTC
>NZ_JBVVOU010000309.1:0-307 GCF_055807635.1 Bradyrhizobium sp. Kon56
GGGACAGGCGCAACCTAAACATATATGAGGAATGTCTAGTGGCCAAGGAAGACGGTGTGTCGTTCTCCGAGGAAGACCTAGCTGCTGTACTCGGCAATGCTGTCTCACACGTCGCAAACGAGATGCTCGTTCTCGCGCAGTACGAGAGATTGCAAGAGGGTCTATTCCCCTATCTATGGCCGGCCATTGACAACGGCGAGTTCGATCTACGCATGAATCGTGTGGTGCGACACATGGGTGGACCTCCAGAAGCTCACCTAGTACGCAAAGACGAAATAGCACCGCTTGCTGACAAATATCCAGAATC
>NZ_JBVVOU010000310.1:0-306 GCF_055807635.1 Bradyrhizobium sp. Kon56
GTGGCTGGGAGTCGGTGTACCCGCTGGCGCGTTCAGATGCGCAATAGGACGGACGTGACGTCGTCTTCGGCTGCGCACCCAGGTCATGCGATCAGCTGCGTTTCAAACCGGGTGCATACCGTGGAAAGCATGCTGGCATCGGCACCGCTGCAGCCTGCCGCCTCAAAAAAACCGGAGGCTTTTCGCACGACGGCATAGACGTCAGTGACGATGGATCGTGCTTCATCCATCCCCAACCCACGCAGCTAGGCTTGCAGGCGCTCATCATCGGGAATGAGGGAAGGGTATCGTCTATCAGCAATTTGC
>NZ_JBVVOU010000311.1:0-306 GCF_055807635.1 Bradyrhizobium sp. Kon56
GCCCTTCGGTGACCAGCGAGCGGCCATGGCCTCGGGTGTCGAAGCGCAGCACCCGAAAATGTTCGATGAACGCCGGGACCCCCAGCTGCAGTCGGCCAGGCAAGGGGTGGACCGTTACCTGGTGGCGGGCACGTGCATCGCGTTGGATATTGCCACGGGAGAGGTGTATGCGCCGTACGGGTTGGCAGATGTGGAGCAGGGCGTGCTGCGCATTAACCCCACGCATGCGGAGCCGGAGCTGTTTTTGCACAAGGCCCGCAGTTATCAGGCGCGCTGGCCTTGGCTCAGGATTGTGCAACCGGGACC
>NZ_JBVVOU010000312.1:0-306 GCF_055807635.1 Bradyrhizobium sp. Kon56
GTTGCAAACTGCAGGGCCCCGTCGCGGCTGGCTATTTGGTGTCTCGAATGTTGATTTTAGTCGTTTTGCCGGCGCTTGCCCGGCCCGTAAAGTGGGCCGGATAGGCAATAGAGCATGTTTTAATGCGAGGGTTCGGTAGAATGCGTACACCCATTCCATAAATTGCCATGTCTTCGTATCTCCATTGATGTGAAGGCCCTGCCCGTGGTGGGTGGCAGGTATCAATGGTTGGCAATTGGCTGTAAGACGTTCCCTGTTTAAATATCGAGTAATCCTTTCCTGATCTTCAGCCCCACGCTCAACGCA
>NZ_JBVVOU010000313.1:0-305 GCF_055807635.1 Bradyrhizobium sp. Kon56
ACCACACTCAGCGGGTACTTCCCTGCCCCGGCCTCTGGCGAGGCAAGCGTTTGTGACTTCATGGCGCGATCCTCAATGAAAATACTGGGTGTGAATCGCGCTGGCTCGGGAGAACTCACTGACGATGCCCGCGGTGTCCGGGTCCATGTAGTCGTCGACTTTGCGAATCAGGTCCTGGGACTGGACGATCTCTCTGAAACGCAGGGTCATCTCCAGCTGGGTGTGGGCGGCCTGGTTGTTCTGCGTGTAGTCCAGATCGAATTCCGTCTTGATCTGCTCGCCGCTGGTGATGGCCAATTGCGTGT
>NZ_JBVVOU010000314.1:0-305 GCF_055807635.1 Bradyrhizobium sp. Kon56
GTATTTAGCGCGTGCGAGAACCGTTGGTGGCACTTTCTTTTTGGATGAGCCGATTGCTCATTTAGATGATTTAAACAGAGTCGCCATGCTAGATATATTTCGGTTGCTCGCCACGACTATGCCTAATTTGGGCCTGATCTTAACTACTTCAAGTGACGCGCTAGCTCGACATATCTCTCAAAAATTCTCGACGCCAGATACCCGCCACTTATTACGAACCATTCGATTGGATGGTAATCCAAGAAATGGTATTAAGATTGATATCGATTGACGGGCATTGGGGCCGCCTGGTGGTTATTATGGTC
>NZ_JBVVOU010000315.1:0-304 GCF_055807635.1 Bradyrhizobium sp. Kon56
GGGCGCATGAGCCTGCTGGGTGGCCTCAAGCAGCGCGATGCCGAACTCCAGCAACAGCAACACGGCGATGAAGGGTGCGGCGTAAAGCATCATGTGCATGAACGTATCCCCGAGCAGCGCAATAAATACGCTGAACCCATTGGGCCCCGGCAGCGGGAACCACACCGTCGGTGGCCAGATCAGGTAGCTATCCCAGATCACCTGGGTCAGTGCGCCAAGCCCCAGACTGATCATCAACAGAAAAATCGCCAGCTGCTTGAGCATGTGTCCGATGGGCGTTGCATCCGGGCCCAGCGATGGGTTG
>NZ_JBVVOU010000316.1:0-304 GCF_055807635.1 Bradyrhizobium sp. Kon56
GCGCTGAACCCGGAACGCATCGTGGTTTCGCCTGGCCCGTGCACGCCGACCGAAGCGGGTATCTCGCTGGAAGCCATTCAGTATTTTGCCGGCAAGCTGCCGATTCTGGGCGTATGCCTGGGCCATCAGTCCATTGGCCAGGCATTTGGCGGTGACGTGGTGCGTGCGCGCCAGGTGATGCACGGCAAGACCAGCCCGGTGTTCCATAAGGACTTGGGTGTGTTCCACGGCTTGAACCTGCCTGTGACCGTGACCCGTTATCACTCGTTGGTGGTCAAGCGCGACACCCTGCCCGAGTGCCTGG
>NZ_JBVVOU010000317.1:0-303 GCF_055807635.1 Bradyrhizobium sp. Kon56
GCCGCCAAGGGCGGTGGTTCCGAGAACAAGTCGAAAATGGCCATGCTCAACCCGTCCGACTCGATCGTCGACTGGGTGCTCAAGACCGTTCCGACCATGGGCGCCGGCTGGTGCCCACCGGGCATGCTCGGCATCGGCATCGGCGGCACCGCCGAGAAAGCCGCGGTGATGGCCAAGGAAGTGTTGATGGAATCCATCGACATCCACGAGCTGAAGAAGCGCGGCCCGCAGAACCGCATCGAAGAGATGCGCCTGGAGCTGTTCGAAAAGGTCAACCAACTGGGCATCGGCGCCCAGGGCCTG
>NZ_JBVVOU010000318.1:0-303 GCF_055807635.1 Bradyrhizobium sp. Kon56
TACGCCGCGTATGGCGCAGGAAGGGATGCGGGTGTTTGATGCGTATGTGGGGGTTTATTTGCCTGCTTATCTGCCCAGGCGTTGCCTATGATCGTTCCCACGTTCTGCGTGGAAATGCATCTCCGGACGCTCCGCGTCCGGCCTTGAAAGCGTGACGCAGAGCGTCACAAGAGGGCTTTCCCACGCGGAGCGTGGGAACGATCAGTTACCTGGCCGAGCGGTGAGACTTTTGGTGGTTGGGCCGGCCTCATCCGGGGCAAGCCACCTCCCACCTTTGGATCTGTGAATACATTCAAAGTGTGG
>NZ_JBVVOU010000319.1:0-302 GCF_055807635.1 Bradyrhizobium sp. Kon56
AACGGCCATGCAGGGTGACGTCGTTGCCGTCCACGCCGGTGTAGATGCGGTCGGGGTTCATGGTGCGGGTGAAGGTCTTGCCGCCCTTGGCCACTTCTTCGGCCAGGTCGCCCTTCATCAGGCCGAGCCAGTTGCGGTAGATCACCACTTTGTCGTCGGCATCAACGGCGGCCACGGAGTCTTCGCAGTCCATGATGGTGGTCAGCGCGGCTTCCATCAGCACGTCTTTGACGCCGGCGGCGTCGGTCTGGCCGACCGGGGTGCTGGCGTCGATCTGGATCTCGAAGTGCAGGCCGTTGTGC
>NZ_JBVVOU010000320.1:0-273 GCF_055807635.1 Bradyrhizobium sp. Kon56
GCTGGTTGGGCGAAGCGAATGAAATGCCGGCGCAGGCGGTGAGTTCTCCACTGGTCAGACTGCGTCGCGCTATCAGCAGGTCCGGGTTGGGCGTCATGTGCGCGCCGTAATGCCGGTGGTAGATATCCTGGATGTAGCCTATCGGCTCCGGTGCACCTTGCTCGCTTCTTCTAATTATTTCGAACCGTGCATGATCAATTTCATTTTGGCTTGAGGTATGAAGAAAGCTGTTCATGACGTATCCCTGTTAACGGCATTTGCCTTTAACAAAGC
>NZ_JBVVOU010000321.1:0-301 GCF_055807635.1 Bradyrhizobium sp. Kon56
GGCACCATGCTTGGCAAGATGATGGCCGAGTCCGGTGGCGCGGAGCAGGTGGCGCGAAGGGATATGCCCAACGCTTCTTTATGAAAATTCAAGGAGCGTTCTTACATGACGTTCGCAGAAGGTTGGAAACTCAAACAGCGCGCTTGAGTCATACACTGCATACCCATCGATGCCAGGAAAACACAGATGATTCGCACGACACTTGCCGCCGGCGCCCTGCTTCTTGCCGTGTGCGGCACTGCCGCCGCCGCCGATAACCCGGCGTTGAAAAAATGCATGGACGGCGCCAACACCACGGCCG
>NZ_JBVVOU010000322.1:0-301 GCF_055807635.1 Bradyrhizobium sp. Kon56
GTCCATGGGGCGCAAGATATCCGTGGACTCGGCAAGCATGATGAACAAGGGGCTGGAGCTGATCGAGGCCTGCTGGCTGTTCGATGCGCGGCCCGATCAGGTAGAGGTGGTGATTCACCCGCAAAGCGTGATTCATTCCCTGGTGGATTACGTGGATGGCTCGGTATTGGCGCAGTTGGGCAACCCCGATATGCGCACGCCAATCGCCAATGCCCTGGCTTGGCCGGAGCGGATCGATTCTGGTGTGGCGCCATTGGACCAGTTCGGGTGCGCGCACGCCTGGTCGGGCGACACATGCACC
>NZ_JBVVOU010000323.1:0-301 GCF_055807635.1 Bradyrhizobium sp. Kon56
GATCACCTTCGGGCCGCGCCCGTTGCGCCTTGCGGAACGGTTCCAGCGCTTCGGCCGTCACCACCCAGGGCGAGATGCTGGTGATGAAGCTCTTGGACAGGAACGGACCCAGCGGCTGGTATTCCCAGGCCTGGATGTCGCGGGCCGACCAATCGTTTAGCAGGCAGAAACCGGCGATGTGCTCGGCCGCATCGCTGATGGCAATCGCGTCGCCCATGGCATTGCCCTGGCCGATCCAGATGCCCAGTTCCAGTTCATAGTCCAGGCGGGCGCAGGGGCCGAACGTCGGCTCGGCCTGGCC
>NZ_JBVVOU010000324.1:0-301 GCF_055807635.1 Bradyrhizobium sp. Kon56
CTCAACGAATCGACGGCAGGGTAGACCTAATCCAGGTTAAATTCACTGTTGATGTCTTTGACCCCAGCAATGCGTTGTCATGGAGCTGGCTGACCACCCGCAAAGGGCAGCGCGGTAGGTCATTGCTGGAGAAGTGGTCGAGTGCGTTCTTTCGCGTTGGCTTGGCGCGGTTGGGAGCGGTCCGCCTGATCACGAATAGGCGACCGGACGCGGCATTTACGCTACATCTGGCCGACGTAAAAGTACGTTGGGAATCGTTACCCGAGGGGCTTCGTCAAGAACTCGAACCTCATTTGGGGGG
>NZ_JBVVOU010000325.1:0-301 GCF_055807635.1 Bradyrhizobium sp. Kon56
GTATCGACGGCATCGCGCAGTCGTGGGGTGAGCCTGCGGTGGCCGACCTGAACCTGCTCGCCATCGACTGCCTGGCCGATCCCGACGCACCCCGCCTCCCACGCCTCGCCGCCCAGGTGTTCAAACACGCTCAACCGGCTGGGGCCATAGCCGCGCTCGGCCAACAATGCGGCAATCAACGCCGGGCTGCTGCCGTCATTGCTCAACACCAGCAAGCGCACGCCACTGGCCGTTGCAGGAGGTGGTGAGCGTGTCCGTGGTGGCCCGGCCGCTGGCGGCGATCCATGCGCACCTGGCCAGT
>NZ_JBVVOU010000326.1:0-300 GCF_055807635.1 Bradyrhizobium sp. Kon56
AGGACGTAGGGCCTGACAGGCGCAATATACACTGACGTATCAAATGGAATATCACCTACGCTGGAGTTAGTTGTATAAGTCACTCCTGCTATCACGTTTTTTGCCATAAACCTATTGGGCTCAACGGCCCTACCAGAATCAAAACGCATATATCTTTCAATAACTTCCTTATGCAACACGGTGTTTTCGCCTGCACCGTCTACCCCGAGACGCATAACTCTTTCATCAGCAACCTGCCCCCGAAGACCCGCGTCGTATTGATTCTTTTGCTTATCGCAATGCCAGCCATCCGGCAGCGGT
>NZ_JBVVOU010000327.1:0-300 GCF_055807635.1 Bradyrhizobium sp. Kon56
GCCGGCGTTGCACCGTTTCATCGGGCGAGCCGACCTGCGGCGCGTAACCAGGCGCCGCTTGCAGTTCAGTGTCGAAAGCCTGCTCCAGGCTGCCCAGGTCTATCAATTGCTGATTGAACTCGGCCATTTGGCTCAGATAACCCACGGTGTTGTCGTGGGCTTGCTGGCTTGTGTTCGGGTCGTCGGACTCCAACTGCGCGCCCCAGGCGTCAAGGGTTTCACGTGCCGGCGTCGCGGCCTTGCGCGCCAGCACCAGCAGCGCGGCGCGCTCTTGCAACGTATGGACAATGTTCTGCAGTT
>NZ_JBVVOU010000328.1:0-300 GCF_055807635.1 Bradyrhizobium sp. Kon56
GGATGCTGCCAGGGTTAGTTGGTCGTCTTGCCATCTACTGAATTCCCATCCTTGGTTGCCATTCAGCCTTTTCGGGCTGCCGATCTTTTTTCCCGGCCAGCAGTGAAGCAGAGATCACGCAGGGCCAGCCGTTGCGCTTTATAGTGTGGCGGATGCCATTGCGGGACAGGACCATGATTTGGCCAGCTTTCGTCTTGGCGCCGGTCAATTCGCAAACATCCTCATGCGACAGGAATTGAATTCCATCCATAACTACCTCCCGCCGGCCGTGGGCCGCGCTGTCTTGATGATCTGAACGGC
>NZ_JBVVOU010000329.1:0-300 GCF_055807635.1 Bradyrhizobium sp. Kon56
GCATCATAGGTCAGAGTGAAATCCTGCACCGGGTGGGTGTGAGTCACACGGGTCAGCTGGGTCGGGTCGGTACCAGTAAAAAAGCGCTCGCAGGTATCTTGCGTACCGTCGGAAAAGGAGGTCACCACATGGATGATGTTATCGAGGCTGTCAAAACCAAAATCCTGCCCGACGATACGACGTCCCCGGTGATCCTGAGGTTGTTCAAGACCCTCGCAGCGATAGTTCGTCAACCGCAGATAAGCGTCGTAGGAGAACGTTTCGCCGATCACCAGTTGATTATTGGCATCCCGAAGAAAG
>NZ_JBVVOU010000330.1:0-300 GCF_055807635.1 Bradyrhizobium sp. Kon56
GTTTCATCGAGAAATTTGTACGCCACGCCGAAGTTGACGTCGCCGATGGTGGGGTCGCGGGTGACGGAGCCTCCTGGTCAACAACACCGAGAGCGATGAGCAGCTGAAGATTCGCGTGCTCAACATCTCCAAGCCGGACCTGCACAAGACCCTGAAGAAATTCAAGGGCACGGCGTGGGACCAGAGCCCGATCTTCAAGAAGATGTACGAAGAAGAATACGGCCAGTTCGGCGGCGAACCCTACGGCTGCCTGGTGGGCGACTACTACTTCGACCAGTCGCCTCCCGACGTGGAACTGCT
>NZ_JBVVOU010000331.1:0-300 GCF_055807635.1 Bradyrhizobium sp. Kon56
AGCGCGGAGGTCGGTTCATCCAGCAGCATCAACGCCGGCTTGGGCACCAGCGCCCGCGCAATCGCAATGCGCTGGCGCTGGCCGCCGGAAAATTCGTGGGGGTAACGGTGCCGGCTGGCGGGGTCAAGGCCCACGTCCTTGAGCACCTGGATGACCTGCGCTTCGCGTTCGTCGAGGCTGCACGGCGCGTGAACCTCCAGGCCCTCGCTGATGATTTGCTGCACCGACATGCGCGGGCTGAGGCTGCCATAGGGGTCCTGAAACACCACCTGCATCTGCTTGCGCCATGGGCGCATTTGA
>NZ_JBVVOU010000332.1:0-300 GCF_055807635.1 Bradyrhizobium sp. Kon56
CCGCCCTCGCCGCCGGCGCCACCAGCTTTACCCATTTGTACAACGCCATGAGCCCGCTGCATCACCGCGAGCCAGGCATCGTCGGCGCTGCGCTGGCCCACGCCAAATACGCCGAGTTGATCCCCGACCTGCTGCACGTGCACCCCGGCGCCATGCGCGTGGCGCTGCGCTCGATCCCGTGCCTGTATTGCGTCACCGATTCCACCGCCGCCGCCGGCATGCCCGATGGCGAATACAAGCTGGGCAGCCACACCGTGACCAAGTGCCTGGGCGGCGTACGCCTGGCCGACGGCACCCTGG
>NZ_JBVVOU010000333.1:0-298 GCF_055807635.1 Bradyrhizobium sp. Kon56
GGGCCCGGGCTACGGCATCGGGCATGTCGAAGACCTGCTGCACAAAGCTCCAGGCCGAGGCCGAGAGCTGTTCGTCGAGCCTCTGTTCGTGGGCGTACTGCAGCATTTGCCAGGGCAACTGCCGACAGAACCGATCACGGCGTACGAGTGCGTCATCGCCTTGGCCTTCCAGGTGGCTGGTCAGGTGTGCCTGGTACAACCGCTTGAGGTCCAGTTGGCGCACCAGCTGCACCACGGCATCGCCGTCCAGGCCCGGTGGCAGTGGCGTGGCGGTGCGCGAACTGAGCCGGATGCCTTC
>NZ_JBVVOU010000334.1:0-298 GCF_055807635.1 Bradyrhizobium sp. Kon56
CATCTCGTCAGTACAAAATCGCGCCATTGCGGGCAGTGCTCAAGGAAAGTCGCACTCAGTACCAGAGGCTGGCGGAACAGGGGATAGATCAGTTTTTCGTCGTTTTCCAACAGCCGGCGCGGGCGTGTGCGGATGGTTGCCCGACGCTCCCAGTCTTCGGCGACGGAGCGGTAGTCGGTGATGCTCATGAACGCACCTCTTGCATGGAGGCCTGCACGTCATCCCAAAAAGTAATTCGGCTTTGCAGTGCATCGAGGGCGCCATTATCGGCTTGCTGCCGGCGGGTCGGGTCTGCGCC
>NZ_JBVVOU010000335.1:0-297 GCF_055807635.1 Bradyrhizobium sp. Kon56
GTAGCAAGGTCTGATTGACGATTGCCAACATGGGTACCTGCTCCGCAGCGCTGTGTTGGTCAATCACCAGCTCCTTGAGGTCCTCACGCCGCTTCGACAACTTGATCGCGTCTGTCCCCTTGGCGTTCTCTTCCAATTGCAGGGCGAACAGATAAAGCGCACGCAAGTAGGCAGCCGGCGAATCGACCGCGGCTATGGACGAGCTGGCGCAGAACTGTTCCCAGTTTTCCTTGAACAAGGCCTGGTAGGTGGCATCGCTATCGGCGGCGACATCTTGGTTATCGCCCAGGGATGAGC
>NZ_JBVVOU010000336.1:0-297 GCF_055807635.1 Bradyrhizobium sp. Kon56
GCAGGAATTACTCGGCCTGCAGGTAGAGCTGGCGGGGCGTGGAGTCGAGCAGGTCGGCGCCGCGCACGATGTCGGTAACGCCTTGCCAGGCGTCATCCACGACCACGGCCAATTGATAGGCGTACAGGCCATCGCGGCGGCGGATGATGAAGTCGCCTGAATCGCGCCCCAGGTGCTGTCTGAATTGGCCCTGAACACGGTCGGTAAAATGGTATTCAAGCTCGGGCACGCGCAGACGGATGGCGGCATCCTGCTGCTCGTGACCGGCATTGCGACACAGCCCGGGGTAAATCCCGT
>NZ_JBVVOU010000337.1:0-297 GCF_055807635.1 Bradyrhizobium sp. Kon56
CCGCGGAACAAGTCTTCGAAACTGAAGTGCTGCAGCAGGCTCACTGGCGAGCATGTGCCGGCCGGAATCCGAGCCGAGCAGCACATACAGCGATTCCGGGGTGGTGACCAGGATATGCGGCGCACGCTTGCGCATCTGGGCGCGGTCTTTTTGCGGGGTGTCGCCGGTGCGCACCGCCGTGCGGATCACCAACGGCGGCAGGCCAAGTTTGTGCAGATGTTCGGTAATGCCCGCCAGCGGATTTTGCAGGTTGATCTGGATATCGTTGGAGAGCGCCTTGAGCGGCGAAACGTAAAC
>NZ_JBVVOU010000338.1:0-297 GCF_055807635.1 Bradyrhizobium sp. Kon56
AAGCGCTCATTCGACAACTGATCGTTGATGGTCACAACAGCCTACAGCTGTTTCTTGAGCAGCGCTGAATAAACAACTGGCTCAGTGGGGTATGTCGCCTAGCCGTGGTCACATGCAACGGACCAGCATCGCGACGTCAGTGGCATGACCACTGTGCGTCGTTTTCGCTTTGCAGCAGCTCTATACTGACCGCCCAGGACGGTAGTTCGAGGCCAGAATATGCCCGTTGTGCCAAATAAAAATTTCCAGGTCGCTCTGTTGGGCTCGGGCAAAAACAACCGGTAATTTTTTTTTGGG
>NZ_JBVVOU010000339.1:0-296 GCF_055807635.1 Bradyrhizobium sp. Kon56
TGAAACGGCACCAGGCATTCGGTCGCAGGCAGGCCGATGGCACCGAGCATGTTTGCGACGAAATCTTCGAAGGGTGCCTGGTCCGCCAGCCCTCCGTCCCGATCAACATAATGGATGCCCAGGGTCACATTCCCGGTGTGCTGATGGCGCATCTCCAGTTTGGTGGCCAAGCCCCAGGTGTCGGGATTGCCCTGGTTGCGGGCGAACCAGTCCTGGTACGCGACAAGCAGGTCGTCAAGCCTGGATTTTTCAGTCAGCAGCAACCAATCCCATTCCAGTGCCAGCCAGAGCACTTC
>NZ_JBVVOU010000340.1:0-295 GCF_055807635.1 Bradyrhizobium sp. Kon56
ATCTGCTGGCCGGTCTCGCTCGACTTGCTCGACAAGCTGCGTACGGCATCGGCGACCACGGCGAAGCCACGCCCTGCTTCGCCGGCGCGGGCGGCTTCGATGGCAGCATTGAGCGCCAGCAGATGTCAGCCAAGGTCGACATTATCAACAATGCGATCACCCAATTGGTACAGGCTGCATCGAGCAGCGCGGATCAGGACAGCCATTCCGTCGGCGCGTCCGAGCAGAGCATCCAGAACGTACTCGCCCGTTTTCAGAACATCACCGGGCGTCTGGCCGAGTCGGCAGATCTGCT
>NZ_JBVVOU010000341.1:0-295 GCF_055807635.1 Bradyrhizobium sp. Kon56
GCTTGCGGATTTCGCGGATGCAGTCGGCAAAGTGCTGGGCACCGCCGTCACGCAAGTCGTCACGGTCCACCGAAGTGATTACCACGTACTTGAGCTTCAGGTCGGCGATGGCGATGGCCAGGCTTTCTGGCTCATTGACGTCCAGCGGCTTCGGACGGCCGTGGCCCACGTCGCAGAACGGGCAGCGACGGGTGCAAATGTCGCCCATGATCATGAAGGTGGCGGTGCCGCCGGAGAAGCACTCGCCCAGGTTCGGGCAGGATGCCTCTTCGCACACGCTGTGCAACTTGTGTTT
>NZ_JBVVOU010000342.1:0-295 GCF_055807635.1 Bradyrhizobium sp. Kon56
CGGTGTCCTTCATGCTTTCCTTGTGGCCGATCTGCGACGACACCGGGTCGATGTAGGTGACGTGCGCGCCCTGGTCGTGGGCCGCCACTTCGAACGCGCAGCGGGTGCGGGTCGAGGTCTTTTCGAAGATCAGCGCGATGTTCTTGCCTTTGAGGTGCGGACGCTCGGTGCCGGTGTATTTGGCGCGCTTGAGGTCGCGGGACAGGTCCAGCAGGTAGTGCAGCTCGCGGGTGGTGTGGTGCATCAGCGACAGCAGGCTGCGGTTGCGCATATTGAAAGCCATGGGAGTTCTCCT
>NZ_JBVVOU010000343.1:0-294 GCF_055807635.1 Bradyrhizobium sp. Kon56
ACTTCTTGGAGATGCTGCCGCCGGCGGAGAACAGGGCGATGTCGACGCCTTCGAAGGCGCGTTCGGTCAGCTCCTCGATGACGACGTCTTGCCCACGGAACGACACCGTCTTGCCGGCCGAGCGGGCGCTGGCCAGCGCCTTGAGCTTGCCGACGCGAAAGCCGCGCTTGTCCATGGTGGCGATGAATTCGGCGCCCACCGCACCGGTGACGCCGACAATCGCGACGACGGGATCGTTACTCACTTTGTCCTCCATTGATTTGAGAATTCAGACAACAAAAAAGCCCCGGACCA
>NZ_JBVVOU010000344.1:0-292 GCF_055807635.1 Bradyrhizobium sp. Kon56
CCACCGCCGCCACCAGCGTGGCAAGCCCTGCGCCACGCCGCAGCCAGGCGGTGGTGATCGGCAGTGGCGCACAGAGCCAACTGCTCGCGGGCACTTCATCCGAGGGGGCGGCGAAGGTGGAGCAATCGCTGCTGAGCGGTGTACCCAGGATCGTTGATTCCCTGGTGGACAGCGTGAAGGCCGCGACCGTGCCTGAGATGAGCGTGAAGGATGAAATGCCGTCCCTGTCGGGTGCCGTCCAGTGGCTCAACTCACCCGAGCTGAGCAAGGAGTCCTTGCGAGGCAAGGTGGT
>NZ_JBVVOU010000345.1:0-292 GCF_055807635.1 Bradyrhizobium sp. Kon56
CCGCTTCCATAGGATGAAATTCACAAGAAGGGACTTGCTTAAGCGCTGCCGCGTGATAGATAAAGTCAACACCGCGACTAGCATTCAAAACACTTTGAAAGTCGCGAACATCGCCAATATAAAACTTCAGCTTAGCGCTATTATAACGCTTACGCATATCATCTTGCTTTTTCTCATCGCGGCTGAAAACACGGATTTCTTTCAAATCAGAGTCTAGAAATCGCTTTAATACGGCGTTTCCGAAAGAACCAGTACCACCAGTAATCATCAAAGTGGCATTTTTAAAAACATT
>NZ_JBVVOU010000346.1:0-292 GCF_055807635.1 Bradyrhizobium sp. Kon56
AGGTACAGGGTGGCCAACTGCTGCAGGGCAAGCAGTTTGGACTGATTGACCTGTGAGGCTAAGAGCAGTGCTGGGTAGGGATCTGGAGTCAGTTGCAGCGCGCATTCGCGCAAGGCGTCAGCGTCCTCCAACTGATAAGCAAGTCCGTTTTCAACCCGGTGTTTGAGAGCTCTCTTGCGGATCGCGATTTCGAAATAACCCGCATCGAAAGCCACCAGCTCCGCGGCTTTCAGGATACGAACGATCTGCCCGACTTCACAGGCACGCCTGAGAGCATCCAGCACCCACCCCC
>NZ_JBVVOU010000347.1:0-291 GCF_055807635.1 Bradyrhizobium sp. Kon56
GCCCTGCTTATGGATCTGGATGGTTGCCACACTTGATTGCGGGCCAAGCGTTGACCTCGCTCATCGGCATTATCCTGTGGCGTCGGCAATGGCGTGAGCGGGGTTGGTATCCGACCTATGTGCCCCTGGTATCGGTGGTGCCCGCTGCGGTGTTGACCTATGGCGGCAATCCGACAGTGATTGTAGCCAGCGCAATACTGGGTGCGCTGATCGCCCCGCCGTTGGCCTGCGCGATTGCCGGGCGCCTGCCGGGCTACCTGCCCCCCTACATCGGCAACGTATTGTCTATGG
>NZ_JBVVOU010000348.1:0-291 GCF_055807635.1 Bradyrhizobium sp. Kon56
TTTGCCCGCTCCACGACAACCACCATCGAAGTAAAGGTGCGCCTATGTGTCTCAAGACTTGCTGGGTCATGTGTTGGATCAAGGTCCGTGTAAAAGAAAGACAAGCGGCCGGCTTGAAGGCACAGGAAGCACCGGTCCGGCGCGCGTGCAGCGTAGGCAGTCCTCACGCGCAGCTGTGCACCTGGTGATGCGAGCCGACTGACAGGGTATGCTCGGCCAGAGGGTCTTTGTTGAGGTGGGACCAACTTCAGGATGAGGCTGACCAACAACCATTCCCGCTGCCTATTTATG
>NZ_JBVVOU010000349.1:0-291 GCF_055807635.1 Bradyrhizobium sp. Kon56
GGGCGCATAAAGGTGCCCGTGCAGGTCGTCTACGCCTACGACCCGCTTTATGGCGTAGAGGCGTCCCACATAGATGCAATGTTCCGTGATGCCTATGCCTCGACACCGGACGTCAGCTTCAGGCGAATTGACGATAGTTTTCACTTCATCATGCTGGATCAGCCGGAACTGTTCGCTGATGCCGTCATCACGTTCATCAACCACTGAAGGGCGGCAGGCTTGCCAGGCTGATGATTTGTTGCCGTGCATGCAGGTCCCCCGCTGTCGCACTCCAGTAACTGCTTGCTTTGG
>NZ_JBVVOU010000350.1:0-291 GCF_055807635.1 Bradyrhizobium sp. Kon56
GGTGACGATCTTGATCAGCGCGAACCAGAATTCGAACTCACCGAAGGCCTTGACCGCGATCAGGTTGATGGTACCCATGCTGATCAGCGCCGCCAGGGCCCAGATCCAGCGCGGGGTGTCGGGGAACCAGACGCCCATGTACACCGCCACGGCGGTGATCTCGGCGATACAGGTCACCAACCACAGGAACCAGTAGTTCCATCCGGTCAGAAAGCCGGCCAACGGGCCGAGATAATCCTGGGCATAGCGGCTGAACGAGCCGGCAACGGGGTTGTGCACCGCCATTTCACC
>NZ_JBVVOU010000351.1:0-290 GCF_055807635.1 Bradyrhizobium sp. Kon56
GTCCGGCTTGCCGTACAGCAGATTGTCGCGAATCGAGCGGTGCAGCAGTGAAGTGTCCTGGGTGATCATGCCGATCTGTGCACGCAGGCTTTCCTGGGCCACTTCGGCAATGTTCTGGCCGTCGATGAGGATGCGTCCGCCCTGCAGGTCGTACAGGCGCAGCAGCAGGTTGACCAGGGTCGACTTGCCCGCGCCGGATGGGCCGATCAGGCCGATTTTTTCCCCCGCCTTGATCTCCAGGTTGAGGCCACCAATGATCCCGCTCGTCTTGCCGTAATGAAAATCCACCT
>NZ_JBVVOU010000352.1:0-290 GCF_055807635.1 Bradyrhizobium sp. Kon56
GTCACGCTGTACGAATACACCAGCGGTACCGGTGCGAATATCAGCATGGTGCCTATCAGCATCGGCGACTTGCTCGGCGCGCTGATCATCATTGGTATCACCTTCGCCCTGGCGCGCAACCTGCCAGGCTTACTCGAAGTACTGGTGCTGTCCAAACTGGAGCTTGCCCAAGGCAGCGCCTATGCCACCACGACGTTGCTGTCGTATGTGATCGCCGGTGTGGGTTTTGTCTCGACGCTTTCCACCCTCGGCGTGAGCTGGGACAAGTTGCAGTGGCTGGTGGCGGCGTT
>NZ_JBVVOU010000353.1:0-290 GCF_055807635.1 Bradyrhizobium sp. Kon56
GCACCAGCGAGGCACCGTCGGTCAGCGGTGTCGAGTTGCCCGCGGTCAGCGTGCCCTTTTCACTGCGTTCAAAAGCAGGCTTGAGCGCGGCGAGTTTTTCCAGGGTCAGGACGGGAACGGCAGGGTCCAGAACACCGACAGGCCAAACGTCAGCCACAATGCCGGGCGTGGAATGCCGGACTTTTCATCGATGCGGGTGAAAATCTTGAAGAAAGTGCCGGTCTGCGCCCAGCCATACACCACGCGCGGGGTGGCATTCATGTAGATGTTGCCGCAGCCGCTGGGGGAGA
>NZ_JBVVOU010000354.1:0-290 GCF_055807635.1 Bradyrhizobium sp. Kon56
AGCTCCCCTCTAGAGTCGGCCTAGGTTCTTGCTGGAATGCAGGCTGGCTGTCGGAGGGAACGCTTCAAACCTTACCCATTTTTTTTTGGGTTACAAGCGAAATATTGGCAATAGTTAATACGACCTTAGTTTATTATTAAAGTAATTAATAAAATCAAACACTTAAGAGCTAGATACAAACAGCTATTAAATTATTAATATCGATAGATTTTATAAAACAATATTTTTACCAAAGCCTTAAGACGATGTTGGCTCACAAAATAGATGAGAAAAGCCTACTCGGCTCACTG
>NZ_JBVVOU010000355.1:0-289 GCF_055807635.1 Bradyrhizobium sp. Kon56
CCGGCTCGAACAGGGACAGTATCTGCTTGTCCGACATGGTCGGCGCGGTCGAGGGCGCGCCTGACGGCGTCGCCGCGGGAGCCTTGAGGCCCTTGCCGGACTTGGCCTGCTCGACGTCGCGGGCCACCACGCGGCCATGCGGGCCGGTGCCGGTCACCATCGACACGTCGAGGCCGGATTCCTTGGCGAGTCGACGCGCCAGCGGCGAGGAGAACACGCGGCCGCCATGTCCGTTGCTCTGCGCAGCAGGTGCTGCGGCTTGCGGTGCAGGTGCTGCAGCGGGCGCCGG
>NZ_JBVVOU010000356.1:0-289 GCF_055807635.1 Bradyrhizobium sp. Kon56
TTCAATCGTCATGAAGAGCCGATTGTATGCACTTCACAGGATGCCTTGGCGGCTCTTAAGGAAGGCATGGTCGACTTGGTCGTCATGAGCGAGTCGCTGATCATCTGGCGTAAAAACAAGAACAGTTTTGCCTTGCAGCGCTTTGAGTAAAACCGACATGCCTAGGGGCTTTTCAAGCCCCTTTTTTCCCGAAATGGGTGTTCAACGGTTTTTATGTGGTGACCCGATGTACCTGATATTTTTTGGTTTTTTTGCAGCCGAGGGCATTATCTATCCCTTCTGGCCAACC
>NZ_JBVVOU010000357.1:0-289 GCF_055807635.1 Bradyrhizobium sp. Kon56
GCCTGCTGCATTTTGTGGCGATCATGCATTACGTGCTGTGAATGTGGGAGTTCACTGTAGGAGCGAGCTTGCTCGCGAAAAACGTCCAGGCGACGCGTCCATTCTGGATAAACGCGGGGGGCCGGAATTCTTCGCGAGCAAGCTCGCTCCTACATAAATACCTTAAGTGGCTGGCATCAGGGCAAGCCCCCTCCCACATTGGATGTTCGGTGTCACTTGAGGCGTTCCAGCAGCTCACCGGCGCGACTGCCGACAATCTCCAGCAGACGGGCCAGCATGTGCGGCGGTG
>NZ_JBVVOU010000358.1:0-289 GCF_055807635.1 Bradyrhizobium sp. Kon56
CTCGGCAGCGCGCCAGGAAGGCCTTGCCTTTGCCGCTGAGGATGCCAGGGAGTTTTCCCAGGCGATGGCGCTGCCAGGAAATTGAAACTTCTGCCGCCACGCGGCGATCTCCTGTGCATCAACCAACAGGAGGTCAGACATGAATTGCTATCTGTGCGGGCTTGAAGCGAAGCAGTCCGATGAGGGGCAGAGTACTAAGCTCGTTGACTGCTCCGACTGCGGTACTTACAGAATCTCGAGTCTGGTACTGAAGGAATTGGAGACCAGGAACTTCGAGTTTTCGAAAATG
>NZ_JBVVOU010000359.1:0-289 GCF_055807635.1 Bradyrhizobium sp. Kon56
CTCCAGCATCACCTCAGCCTTAACGTCGATGGTCTGCTGGTCGCGTTCGACATAGGCGCGTAGCTTCTTCTGTGCTTTCAGCGTGTCAAACAGCGGATTGTCCTCGATGGACTTCTGAATTTCGTAGTAGCTGCGGTACGTGGTGTAGTTGGCCAGCAAGCGCGAGCACCTGGAGATGGCCGACCAGGTGCTGGAACGCCTGCAACTGACCGCCCGCGCCGAGACCCTGGCCGGCGCCGGATGGCCAACACAAACACCGCCGGCACGGCCAACACCAGGAAGATGTCGC
>NZ_JBVVOU010000360.1:0-288 GCF_055807635.1 Bradyrhizobium sp. Kon56
GTCTGGGTTCCACTACAGTCGGACTTCCCGCCAGCGTCCTGGTGAATATCGGCGCTATCGCTTCCGTTCAGCGATCCTTTTTACCTGACGCGCTAGCCAAGTTTCATCAACAGTGCCCGCAGTGCCGGACCCGCGTGATCCCGGGGCTTTCCATGGAGCTGGTCAATATGGTGGATGCGGGAGAAATCGATATGGCGGCGATCATTCGCCCGCCGTTTTCGCTGCAAAGCGATCTGCGTTGGACGACATTGGCGCTGGAACCCTACCGTCTGATTATCCCGCGCGACG
>NZ_JBVVOU010000361.1:0-288 GCF_055807635.1 Bradyrhizobium sp. Kon56
AAAAGCGCGCTATAAAGCGTATAAATGGAATAACAGTGATGACTGATTTCTATTACTCATCTGTTTTTGTAAAAGACCAAAACGCGGCAGATGAGCACTTCGATAGTTATTGCTGCAATTTGAAAGTGACAGCCGGGCCAAGTGGAAAACTTGAGTATTCATCAAAGATATGCCTGCTTGGAGCATCATTTGCAAGCACATCATCAAGCCCTAGCGGCTGGGGTTATGAGACGAAAGGCGAGCAAGAGGGGTTCTTGATTACGATACCTCATGTAGGTCACATCACAT
>NZ_JBVVOU010000363.1:0-287 GCF_055807635.1 Bradyrhizobium sp. Kon56
TGGTACCGAACGACACTACACCGATCGTTATCAACTGCGCCGGGCGGACCCGCAGCATTATCGGCGCGCAGACCTTGATCAACCTGGGGTTGAAGAACCCGATCTATGCGCTGGAAAACGGCACTCAGGGCTGGTATCTGGAGGACCTCCCGCTGGAGCACGGCAGCACGCGGCGTTATGCAGAACAGGTCAGCCCGGACCTGGGCCGGCAGCGCCAGGCCGCAGTGCAGTTGGCTGAGCGGGCAGGGGTGGAACAGGTGTCGGCGGATCAGGTGCGCCAATGGGCC
>NZ_JBVVOU010000364.1:0-287 GCF_055807635.1 Bradyrhizobium sp. Kon56
GTCATGTATGTATACGTTTATGACGAGCGGCTTTTTCGGATCAGTCCCATCGCCTGCTTCTGCCACGCTGGGTGTGTTCTGCAGCCGGGGCGTCGGCTGGTCTTCAAGGGATTCGTCATCTTCGTTCTGGTGCCTGCGATCTGCTCTCCTAGGTGCAAGGACTACCGTATGCTCCTCAATGTCCAAGGTCAGTGGGGGTGGTGTGGGAGCGAAGCCAGGTTCTTCCATGCGACTGAGGTCGGCACGGCGACGGGAAAGAATGACCGGGTTGCCGCTGGGATTGAGGG
>NZ_JBVVOU010000365.1:0-287 GCF_055807635.1 Bradyrhizobium sp. Kon56
GAGCGGGTTGTGGGCGATGATCGAACGCAAGTTGCCGAGCCCGAGCATTGCACCCAGGCCCGGCTGGCGTGGTCAGTGTTTCTGCAGGTTGAAGTGGGTCCAGGGCACGGCGGGCAGGTAGTACTGAGCGGCGAGCATTACCGCCACCATCACCACCAGGAACACCACTTGCAGCGGGCTCCAGAATGCCCAGTGCAGGCCGTTCACCCACGGGTACTGGCTGACTCTAGCGCTCATCTGACCCTGCCCATATTGGCCCCCGCTGAAAGTTGATCAAAAATTGACCG
>NZ_JBVVOU010000366.1:0-286 GCF_055807635.1 Bradyrhizobium sp. Kon56
GATGCCGCATTCGCCAGGGCTTGACCGTAGCAACGACGGCCAGGACCACACGGTTTTGCCGTACGCACGGCTCGCCATTTCGCCGCAGTTTTTCCAGCCCTGTCGACGGAGCCGGAAACTTACAGACGAGACGAAGCCTAGCAGCGCCGCTCGTCGGAACGCAGCCTTGGGCTCACGGAGAGCAATCCGCCCTGCCCTTGGCCTCTCGCACCCGAACGCTGCCGCGTCCACCGCAAGCCCGGCTCGCGAACATGACGACCACAAGATCGCCCCTCAAGGATGAGCC
>NZ_JBVVOU010000367.1:0-286 GCF_055807635.1 Bradyrhizobium sp. Kon56
GCAATTCGTTCCGCCTGATCGATACCGCGCTTGAGTGCGTCGTGCACCGTCCATTCCGCACCCGGCAACTGCTTGGTGCGTTCAACCACGCACTGGCCCGTTGCGGTGTAGACGCACAGCAGCACTTCAATGTCCGCGTCCTCCCGTTCCCGCGCCCGGACTTCGATATGACAGCCGTTTTCCACTTCCTGGGTAAAACATTCTTCGTCCCGCGCCTGTGCAGCCCAGGCATTAAAGGTATTGCCGCGAATGAACATAGCTGTTCTCCAACGCCCTGTACCGCCTC
>NZ_JBVVOU010000368.1:0-285 GCF_055807635.1 Bradyrhizobium sp. Kon56
GTCGACCAGGCTTGGGGTCTGTTCCAGGCGTCGGTCGCTGCGCATGACAACCACGTTGCCTACTACGGCGCCACCGAGCCGACTGGCCATCCCGACGACAAGTGGGGTTGGGCTGCTCAGCTCGCTCTGTCGATCAAGAACATCCCGACTGGTGCGGGTGACGTGATCAACATCCAGGGCGTCTACACCGACGGCGCATCCCGCTACAACTTCCAGAACCTGGCGGGCGGCAGCTACTCGATGTTCGGCAGCTCCGGCGTTGCCTACCAGAGCGTCGGCTTCGCC
>NZ_JBVVOU010000369.1:0-285 GCF_055807635.1 Bradyrhizobium sp. Kon56
GTGCTGTTGTCCGGTGGCCAGCGTCAGCGCCTGGCGATTGCCCGTGCCTTGCTCAAGAATGCGCCGCTGTTGATTCTCGACGAGGCCACCTCGGCCCTCGACACCGAATCCGAGCGGCATATTCAGGCCGCACTCGACAAGGTCATGCAGGGCCGTACCACGCTGGTGATCGCGCACCGCTTGTCCACCATCGAGAAGGCCGACCTGATCCTGGTGATGGACGATGGGCGCATCGTCGAGCGTGGCACCCACGGCGAACTGTTGGCGCAGAACGGCTATTACGCC
>NZ_JBVVOU010000370.1:0-285 GCF_055807635.1 Bradyrhizobium sp. Kon56
AGTAAGTAAACTGACGTTGCGCAAGAAGCAAAAAAATTCTCGCACCGAATCTATTTTGGCTAACCTTTTGAAGGTTTGTATAAAAACTCGCCAGATTTTTTCATTCTGTCGAAGATTGGATCCAGGCTGAAAGCGCCGGCCCACGTGCGTCAAGCTGTGTGAGTAGATGAAATTTTATATATGCGAGCTGGCACTTGCGCTGCGCTTGCTCGTTTCGCTTCAAGCATCTTTTGCTCATCTAGAGGTGACTTTAACAGCGCCAGTTCGTCTCAAGCTTCAACTGGC
>NZ_JBVVOU010000371.1:0-285 GCF_055807635.1 Bradyrhizobium sp. Kon56
GCGGCCTTGTATGAGAGCTGGTCGATTCCGACCTCGGTATTGCTGGTGGTGCCGCTGGGCGTACTCGGCGCAGTGCTGGCGGTGAGCTTGCGCGGTATGCCTAACGATGTGTTCTTCAAGGTGGGCTTGATCACCATCATCGGTCTGTCGGCGAAGAACGCGATTCTGATCATCGAGTTCGCCAAGGACCTCTACGACCAGGGCGAAGACCTGATCACCGCCACTTTGAAGGCGGCGCGGTTGCGCCTGCGCCCGATCATCATGACCTCGCTGGCGTTCATCCTT
>NZ_JBVVOU010000372.1:0-284 GCF_055807635.1 Bradyrhizobium sp. Kon56
GCGCCCTGGCGGCCTTCGAAATTGCGGTTGGTGCTGGAGGCGCAACGGTCTCCCGGCGCGAGCACGTCGTCGTTCATGGCCAGGCACATGGAACAGCCCGATTGACGCCATTCGAACCCCGCGTTCCGAAAAATAGCGGCCAAGCCCTCAGCCTCGGCCTGATCGCGAACTTCGGTGGAGCCCGGCACGACCATCGCACGCACGTGCGGGGCGACGCGCCTGCCGCCGATTACGCGGGCGGCATCGCGCAGGTCTTCGATACGGGCGTTGGTGCACGAGCCGAT
>NZ_JBVVOU010000373.1:0-283 GCF_055807635.1 Bradyrhizobium sp. Kon56
GTCGCGACCGAGCTTGGACTGCAGCTCGACGAGGTCGGTGAAGACGTCGGCCTGCCGGCGCAGCTCGTCGGCGATCATCGGCGGCTGGCTGGCGATCGTGGAAATCACGGTGACCCGCACGCCGCGGCGCTGAACGGCCTCGACCAGAGAGCGGAAGTCGCCGTCACCCGAGAACAGCACCATCTGGTCGGATGTGCTCGGCGAGCTCCATGGCGTTCACGGCGAGCTCGATGTCCATGTTGCCCTTGACCTTGCGGCGGCCGGAGGCGTCGATGAACTCCTT
>NZ_JBVVOU010000374.1:0-283 GCF_055807635.1 Bradyrhizobium sp. Kon56
GGTTTTTTTCGAGAAAATCGAAATTTGTTCAGTAAATTCGAACAGCCTGGTCGTACCTTAGAGCAGAGTTTTGAAGAGTTTAATCGGAACTCAATTAGTGTAGTGTTGCCGGACCCTAAGAAGTCAGACTTATTGAGTACGTATATTCGATTGGAGATGACGTATCCGAAAGGTATCAACGGTGTGGCTATTCTTAATGGTTTCGTAAAGTATGCAATTGATGCCGAGAGGGCTCAAGTTGCTGCTGATATGAATGTAATTATTAAAAATCGGTTGATGGAGC
>NZ_JBVVOU010000375.1:0-283 GCF_055807635.1 Bradyrhizobium sp. Kon56
CTGAAGCCATCGGGGGCAAGCCCCCTCCCACACTTGATGGGAGCGATCTTCGGTGTCTCTGGGAGATGGTTTGACGCGTCAATGAAAGCCTTTGCGTCATGAGTTCTAAATGGATTACAGGGAGTTAAGCCGTGAATGACAATATCTACGCTCCGCCAACGGCGCAGCTGACCGAAGTGGTCAATGCCTCTTCCGAGTTTTATGTCATATCCAAAACGAAGTTGCTGACCCTGAGCCTGCTCAGTTTCGGGCTTTATACCTATATCTGGTCGTATAAGAACTG
>NZ_JBVVOU010000376.1:0-281 GCF_055807635.1 Bradyrhizobium sp. Kon56
CACCAGGTTGATCGCGCTCCAGGGCGTGAAGAACGCCAGCAGGAACAGGATGAACGACTTGAACGCGCCCAGGAACGAGTGCTGGCCGAGCAGTGCGATCAGGGTGGCCGTGCCGACGATCGCCAGTACGAACAGCAGGCGCTGCAGGCGCGATACCCGCAGGTGACCCTGGAAGCCGCTGATGATGGTGGCAATGCACATGAAGCTGCCGTAGGAGTTCAGCGTGGAAATTGTGACCTTGCCGAACGCGATGCTGAAGTACAGCAACGCGGCCGCGGCGC
>NZ_JBVVOU010000377.1:0-281 GCF_055807635.1 Bradyrhizobium sp. Kon56
GGTTGTAGCGGCTGTATTCGTACTGCACCAGCCAGTTCAACTCGGGCGAGAGCTGCCAGCTCATCGAGGGCGCGAACACCGGCCGCCAGGTTGCCACGGGTCTCGCCGGCCGCCGGAATACGCGCCAGGCAATAATCCACCGGCTCGCCGTCGATCATCAGGATGCGTTTGTCGCCGTCCTTGATTGCCGGCAGGTAAGCCTGGCCCATGATCTGCTGGGTGCCCAGGGCGGTCAGGGTTTCCAGGATCACCGACAGGTTGGGGTCGCCGGTGCGATGACG
>NZ_JBVVOU010000378.1:0-280 GCF_055807635.1 Bradyrhizobium sp. Kon56
GTCGATCAACGTCAATCAATTCACGGCCTTGAGTATCAAAGGCGATCCGGGGCGACGCTTGCCCTTCACACCGTTGGTGGCCCTGGAGCGCGTAATCGCGTTGAGGCTATTTGAGCGGCTGGCCCAGGCGGCAAGCCAATACTGGGACTCCCTGGCGCAAGGACCATGGCCATCCCCGCGCTCGAGAGTTCTTCCAGTTGCCGCGCTATAAACGCCCGCTCCGCAAACAGATGCTTGTGTAACTCCACCCAGCGCTCCCGACGCGAGAGCCATGATCCTT
>NZ_JBVVOU010000379.1:0-280 GCF_055807635.1 Bradyrhizobium sp. Kon56
GCCGCCGTGGCCAGGCCCCAGGACATCATGATCCGCGCGATCCAGCGCCGCGCGCCGACCTTGTACAGCATCATGTTGCAGGGCACTTCGAAGATCACGTAACCCACCACAAACAAGCCGGCGCCCAGGCCATAGGCGGTGTCACTCAGGCTCAGATCCGCCTGCAACTGGAACTTGGCGAAGCTGATGTTGATGCGGTCAAAAAACGCGAACAGATAGCAGACCATGATCAGCGGCATCAGGCGCCAGGCGACCTTGCTGACCAGGGATTTTTCCGCGT
>NZ_JBVVOU010000380.1:0-280 GCF_055807635.1 Bradyrhizobium sp. Kon56
GGGCACGATATTGCGCCACGAGGCGATTTCGATCTTCATGCCCAGGCGCGCCAGGATCGCCGACATGTTGGCGATGGTCTGCTCCAGCGGCAGATCCTTGCCGGCGATGTAGGTGCCCGCCTCCGACGTCGAGTTGGGCATCAACAACGCCTGCGCATCGGCGTCGAGGTTGTCGACTTCCTCGATCACGAATTCCGGCCCGGCCTGCACCACTTTTTTCACCGTGCAACGGTCGATGGAGCGCAGGATGCCCTGGCGGTCCTTATCGGAGATGTCCGCT
>NZ_JBVVOU010000381.1:0-280 GCF_055807635.1 Bradyrhizobium sp. Kon56
TCGGCCCTGGCCGCGTCATGGGAGGAAAGGTAGCCTTCGTAACGCTCAAAATATTTGTCCTGCCTTGAGCTGATTTTTTTGAATGCGCTGTCTTCCCCTGCGCCATGCATCGGAAACAACTTGGCGTGCAAATGATCCACGCCATACCCCTCCAGAATCATCCCCGTTCTAGCGACACCTGCCAGCGCGCTGTCGAGGAGCTGCGCAGTCTTCCTGGCCGCCACCACCAAGTCGCAAAGCACGCTATCGGACTGGGCAAACGCATAGCTGCCGTAATGAG
>NZ_JBVVOU010000382.1:0-279 GCF_055807635.1 Bradyrhizobium sp. Kon56
TGTAGAACTGGCATGGGATTCCAACCTCAGATTGACGAGGCGGAAAATTTAGCGAGATGACCTCGCGATAACTGTCAGGTCGCGGGTCACTGCTATGCGGGACATGTCTCTACTGCGGCGCGATAAAAAACGAGGCTCGTGCTGGCGGGTCTGTCTTTCATGGAAACCCGTTCCAGGTTCGGCGCAATGTTCACTAAGGCTCAACCGCGCCGTACATAGCCCTTGCCGTAATGGCGCTCCATGCGTGCCTGGATCAGTTCCAGGCCAAGAGACATCACC
>NZ_JBVVOU010000383.1:0-279 GCF_055807635.1 Bradyrhizobium sp. Kon56
GCACAGGACACGGTTACACCCTGGCCGTCCTTGAGCAACTGCGTGGCGTTGCCGCAACCGACGACCGCGGGAATCCCCAGCTCACGGGCGATGATCGCCGCGTGGCACGTGCGCCCGCCACGGTTGGTAACGATGGCGCTGGCGCGCTTCATCACCGGTTCCCAGTCCGGGTCGGTCATGTCGGAAACCAGCACGTCGCCTGGCTGGACTTTGTCCATTTCGGACACGTCCTTGATGATGCGTACCTTGCCGGCGCCGATGCGCTGGCCGATGGCACGG
>NZ_JBVVOU010000384.1:0-279 GCF_055807635.1 Bradyrhizobium sp. Kon56
GCCGTTGCCGTCCGGCCAGTCGGCAGGTCCATAGACTTCCGTGGGTCGCGTCGGGCCGTCAAGCAGGTGCTTGAATACCTCCTCCCCGGTGCTGAAGTCAGGATCATTGAGCACCGGCAAACCAAGGGCCGCTCATGAGCCAGCGTCCGCGCGACACCGTGGCGCGTTGGATCGCGCTGACCGTACTGGTCGCGATGATCACCGCGCTGGCGTTCAATGCCCTGTTCGTACAGCTTGCAGGGGTATGGGCCAGGCCACCGCTGACCGAAACCGGCCTGC
>NZ_JBVVOU010000385.1:0-279 GCF_055807635.1 Bradyrhizobium sp. Kon56
GGCTTTTTCAACGCCGTCGGCATCGACCGAATCGACGGATTCGGCCACGTCGACAGGGGGTTGGATCGGGGAAGTCATAAGTGCTCCGGCGCAGCAATGGGTGTAAAGGCGTGAGTATACGGGGCCGGAGCTTTCAGCGGTAAGCTTCACGGCGCAAGTTGAAATCGCTCAGCTGTCGCCGCTGTCAGTTTGCAGTCACCGTACTGACTGGCTTATCGGGTTATAAGGCACTCACACAAACTTGCAGCTTGCGGCTTGCAACTGCACCTCCGGCGCTCC
>NZ_JBVVOU010000386.1:0-278 GCF_055807635.1 Bradyrhizobium sp. Kon56
AGCGCCTGCACCGGCAGCGCGACCCACCGCGCAACGCTTTCCTTCAAGCTGGCCTGGGGCACAAACAGCTGCGGATCATCCAGCAGCGCCTGGGCCACTCCCGACAACGTGCGCCCTCGTGCCCTCGGCATGCCCAGGGTGGCGAGGTCTGCTGCCGCCAACACTTCAGCCGTCGGGAACACGTGGGTAATAGCGGCATGGGGTGTCTGCAGCGGCTGGCCGTATTGCGCCACCAATTTACCTGCCAGGCGAATCGCCGCCACCACCGTGATCTGCTG
>NZ_JBVVOU010000387.1:0-278 GCF_055807635.1 Bradyrhizobium sp. Kon56
ACCGAGGCTTCGGCCAACGTCGGCGCGACCATCACCGCACACCACCTGTGGTACAACCGCAACCACATGCTGGTGGGCGGGATTCGGCCGCACTTTTACTGCTTGCCGATCCTCAAGCGCAACACCCATCAGGTGGCATTGCTGGACGCCGCCACCAGCGGCAACCCGAAGTTCTTCCTCGGTACCGACTCGGCGCCCCACGCGCAGCATGCCAAGGAAGCCGCCTGCGGTTGCGCGGGCTGCTACACCGCGTTTGCCGCCATCGAGCTGTACGCCGA
>NZ_JBVVOU010000388.1:0-278 GCF_055807635.1 Bradyrhizobium sp. Kon56
GAACCGCGCATCATCCTGCAGCACCATGGCCGCCTGCTGACTGGCCTGGGTCAATCGCGAACTGATCAGCACCTGGCTTGCACCCAGCACCACGACAAGCCCGATGGCCAATGCCAGCAGCAACTCCACCAGACCGAAACCCCGCGCCGGGCGGATCATTGCGACGTCCCTCGCCCATTGGCAACTCGACTGGTCAGGGTGAAGGTCTCCCGGGCACCGGGGCTGCTCGCGCTCCTGGCATCCTCCCAACTGATGCTGATAGTGACCTCGTCACCGCT
>NZ_JBVVOU010000389.1:0-278 GCF_055807635.1 Bradyrhizobium sp. Kon56
GAAGTGTCCACCGCCGCCGACCAGGCCTCGGTCGCCGCCGGTTCCGGCCAGCAGGGCCTGGCGCGCATGGAAGAAACCATGCATTCGGTCATGGTGCGCACCAGGTCCTTGGAGGTCGCGGCAATTTCACGGGACGTGGCGCCGATTTCGGTGGTGGTGGCCGCCGTTTCGGTCGCGGTGGCCTGTTGCTGCTTGGAGGTGGCGGCAATCTCGGTCACCGACGTCGTGACCTGCACCGACGAGCGCTGCGCCTGGGACACCAGGGCGGTCAGCTCGGT
>NZ_JBVVOU010000390.1:0-278 GCF_055807635.1 Bradyrhizobium sp. Kon56
TATTCCTGGCCCGAATTTCGTTGCCGTTGTCCATAAGGCGGTGGCCGCTACACGCGCTGAAGCCCTGGCTTTGGTAGCGGGAATCGTGGTGGTCAATCTGTTCTGGTCAACCTGTGCGATTGGTGGGCTGGGGATCGTATTCGCCGCTCTCCCTTGGGCCGCCCTGGTTGTGAAGGTGCTCGGGGCAGCCTATCTGATGTGGTTCGGGTTCCGATTGCTACTCAATGCCGGCAGGAATGCGATCGGCCCCTCAAATGATGCCGTCGCCGGCAGTTGCC
>NZ_JBVVOU010000391.1:0-278 GCF_055807635.1 Bradyrhizobium sp. Kon56
GACACGAGGGCTGGTCCGCAGCGCCCTGCACAGGTTCTGCCGGGCACGGTTAAGTTGTGCCGAAACATACCAGCCGACTGCCTGGGCAAAAGGTGCCGCGGATGTGGCAAGCAGAAGGGCAGAAGACAGTTTTCGCGTAATCATTGGTTTACCGGTGGGCTATGAACGGAGCTGATAGCTTGTTGCTCCGGGTCAGGCTGCCCAACAGGAATAGTCTGGTTTTAGCGCTCGATCATTAACGTGGGCTGTAGGAAACAGGAGCTGTCAGGGTGATGTCC
>NZ_JBVVOU010000392.1:0-277 GCF_055807635.1 Bradyrhizobium sp. Kon56
TATGGCATCAAGGATCGGCGCGAACTAATCGCGCCCGACGTGTTGGCTCGTGCGGCCAGAATCTGCCAAGCCGCTCTCGTCACACGTTTTGCGTCGCTACCCCCTCTGGGCCGCTGTTTCGTCGATCCAGCATTAAGCGAATACAGGGTGCCGCTTGCGCAGCGGTCCTCATCGAAGTCGCTACGGACGCTTGTACGAGGCAGTCGGTTACCTATGCCCGACACACGTTTCATTCGCCTGTTTCTGTGGTGGAAGAATGGCAGTGAGCGTACCGATA
>NZ_JBVVOU010000393.1:0-277 GCF_055807635.1 Bradyrhizobium sp. Kon56
GCCGGGTCCGCTATCACTAAAGGTGTATATATACAATTATCAGCTGTTTTCAGACAATCGGCCGCCACTTCCCAAGCATATGCTGTATGTCGCCAGCGCCGCTCAACACTAACTCGCCACGTGAGCCGGTGCCGGTAGTCATCAGGCTTACTGCACTGGGCAGGCGCACGGGTTTCTTGAAGTGCACCTCTATTTCAAGGGGGGCGACTGGCAGTAGTTCGCCCATCGCCGCGAGCGTGCGCGCCTTGTTCCACAGCCCGTGGGCGATGGCCTGGGG
>NZ_JBVVOU010000394.1:0-276 GCF_055807635.1 Bradyrhizobium sp. Kon56
GCGACGCTTTCCAATAAGGCGGACACAGATGTAACGCTGAAACTGGATAACGGCTCGTCGATCACTATCAAGGCTGGCGATACCGTCGGCACTGTGACTGTGCCTGCGCCAAGCGATGACGTGTTTGTCGACAAGAGCACTCAGACTGTTCAGATCACTGAGACGGCTGGCGGCAACTTCGAGAAACTTGAAGTCGCAGGCAACGGTGCGACCACCACGATCAACGACACCATCGACAAAGTTGACGTCGTTCTGACCGCCACCAAGACCGTGGGC
>NZ_JBVVOU010000395.1:0-276 GCF_055807635.1 Bradyrhizobium sp. Kon56
GCGGGTGACGCGGAGCGTCGCGGGAGGCATTCCCACGCGGAGCGTGGGAACGATCGGGATCACTGAACACTGATTGTTCCCACGCTCCGCGTGGTAACACCTCCTGGGACGCTCCGCGTCCCGCGTCTCATCAGAGCCAGGGCTGGATGTCGATCAACCCCTCCATCCCTGCATAGTTGCGAGCGCTGGAATACCGCCAGTGTTCTGCCCGGTCCACATAGCCTCGTTTCACGGGGTTGTGATGGATGTAGTCAAGCTTCTGCCGCATGACTGCCT
>NZ_JBVVOU010000396.1:0-276 GCF_055807635.1 Bradyrhizobium sp. Kon56
ACCCATACTCATCAGCCGCAATGCTCTGCCAGGTCGTTTTCGGTTGCTCACTCACCAGACTGATCCGCACGATCGACTTCACGCTCTTGAAGCCGTACTTCCAAAGCAAAATTCATCCGCTTTGAGACGTTGAAGGACCCCAAGAGCATGCCGGGTCAGCGCTCCAGTTTTGGCCTGATCGACTGGCCCTATATAGAAGGGTTGCGTCTGGACGAGGCGATGAATCCATTGGCGATCCTTGCCGTGGGCATGTACGGGCGGGAGTTGCCTAACCAG
>NZ_JBVVOU010000397.1:0-276 GCF_055807635.1 Bradyrhizobium sp. Kon56
GCATCGGATCGATTGGCGTCGGCGAACAGTCGGGCAAGGAAGAAAGCAAACGCCAACGTCCTTTTGTCCCCTTCGCTCAAAGCCGAATGGAATGACAAGTCCCCTCCTACGCCGGGGCCAACGATGACAGTGGCGCCTCTCACCTTCAGCGCATATTCAGAGCGCAAGCCCCCACCTCTATAGGTGGGGGCCAAGGCCTGGATCTCGAAAGGGGCCGCGAATTTACGGAGCCAATTGTTAATGGATATTTGAAAATCCTTCAGCGTTTGCCCCATC
>NZ_JBVVOU010000398.1:0-276 GCF_055807635.1 Bradyrhizobium sp. Kon56
GGCGACAGCACGCCGATCGCCACCCAGCGCGCCCTGCTGCGCACTGCGTTCGACTTAGGCATCAACCACTTCGACCTGGCCAATAACTACGGCCCGCCTTACGGCAGCGCCGAGATCAACTTTGGCCGGTTGCTGCGCGAAGATTTCAAGCATTACCGCGACGAGCTGATCATTTCGAGCAAAGCTGGCTGGGACATGTGGCCCGGTCCTTATGGCCAGGGTGGCGGTTCGCGCAAGTACGTGCTGGCGAGCCTGGACCAGAGCCTGCAACGCCTG
>NZ_JBVVOU010000399.1:0-275 GCF_055807635.1 Bradyrhizobium sp. Kon56
CCAGGCCCAGCGCAACGGCGACCACGCTGGCAGCCAGTGCATAACGCAGCACGGCGCGGCGCAGGGGGCGCTCGATCGGCGCATCGCCGAGGGCCTGCAGCCGGACCTTGGGCAGCAGGTCCGCTGCGTTCCACAGACCTTGCAGCACATCGAACTCATATCGATGCTCAGGCCGCTGCGCGCGCCAGGCCTCGAAACGCTGACGTTCCTGCGCGCTCAGCTCGCCATCCTGCAGGCGCACGAACCATTGCGCGGCCTCATCGCGGGCACGGGTA
>NZ_JBVVOU010000400.1:0-275 GCF_055807635.1 Bradyrhizobium sp. Kon56
GCGAGATCATCGCCGACTCCGTGGAATACAGCATGCCGTCATGGCCCATGGCGATGCCGTCATCAACGGCGATGGTGTTGAATTCCTTTGCCACGCCGCCAGCGCGTTCGATCTCGCGAGCGACCAGCTGGCCCAGGTCCTTGAGGTGGACGTGGCCGGGTACGAACTGGGTGAAGGAGTTGGCAATCGCGATGATCGGCTTCTTGAAGTCGTCATCTTTCATCCCCGTGGCACGCCACAGTGCGCGCGCGCCGGCCATGTTGCGGCCGTGGGTG
>NZ_JBVVOU010000401.1:0-275 GCF_055807635.1 Bradyrhizobium sp. Kon56
CTTCTCTCGTTGGTAAACCCGACCATCCTATCCAAGTAATTGGCACCCGTCATGGTGAGAAGTTGTACGAGGCTCTCCTGAGCCGAGAGGAAATGGCCTGCGCTGAAGATATGGGCGATTACTTCCGTGTGCCGCCTGATTTGCGCGACTTGAATTACAGTAAGTTCGTAGACCAGGGAGAAGAAAAAATTTCTCATACCGAGGACTATAATTCACACAACACGGAACGTCTTGATGTCGAAGGGATGAAGCATTTGTTGCTTAAGTTGGACTTT
>NZ_JBVVOU010000402.1:0-275 GCF_055807635.1 Bradyrhizobium sp. Kon56
GCACTGCGAGACCTCAGCGGTGCTGATGCAGCGACGGGACCAGGCATAGACCGTCATCAGTCGCCAGCCCGGCAATGAACTGGGTGAATTCTTGCGCACCGAACGCATGGTGTGGGCCGCGTCACCGTGCTTCTGCGTGGAGGAGCACGACGCCCTGCCGCTGGCGGTGTCCGATGGTGACTGCGTTTACACCCAGTGGGCCCGGGCCGCACTGGACGCGGCCGGACGCGATTATCGCCTGGCCTACCACAGCTCCAATGGCGCGGCGATCCTGG
>NZ_JBVVOU010000403.1:0-275 GCF_055807635.1 Bradyrhizobium sp. Kon56
GGTTCGTTCGACAAGTTCAAGGAAGAGTTCAGCAAGACGTCCATCGGCACCTTCGGTTCCGGTTGGGGCTGGCTGGTGAAAAAGGCTGACGGTTCCCTGGCCCTGGCCAGCACCATCGGCGCAGGCAACCCGCTGACCAACGGCGACACCCCGCTGCTGACCTGCGACGTCTGGGAACACGCCTACTACATCGACTACCGCAACGTACGTCCCAAGTATGTAGAAGCGTTCTGGAACCTGGTTAACTGGAAGTTCGTGGCTGAGCAGTTCGAAGG
>NZ_JBVVOU010000404.1:0-275 GCF_055807635.1 Bradyrhizobium sp. Kon56
GGTGAAGAAAAGTTGGTCAGTAATAAGCTTAACAAAGGGGCTCATTATTTTAGCGAGGCTGAGAGGATAATATCTATATATCGAGCGCATATTAGGTCGCTTTCCATCTCGTGCTTAGGTCCCGTATTGAAACCAGCCGCTGAACTTTTTTCACGTATGCATGCTAATGAAGTTTATAAGGGGCTTAGTATCTCTGAGGGTAGTGATGTCCTCCGCTGGACTGCAATTGCAGAGGGGCACGAAGATCAACCAATTGACGCTGAAGCCCGGTTCAG
>NZ_JBVVOU010000405.1:0-274 GCF_055807635.1 Bradyrhizobium sp. Kon56
ACACGTTGCGCGCGGCCTGCGCGATTGCAGGGCTGCCGAAACCGGCGGTGTAGGTTTTCTTCACCTCGCCCCGCTTGCGGGGCGAGGGAGCAGAGCTCAGGCCTTCTTCTTCTTCTCGCGATCTATGCCTTCGAGGATCAGCTTGTGTGCATCCTCCGGGCCGCCCCAGCGCAGGATCTTCACCCACTTGCCGGGTTCGAGATCCTTGTAATGTTCGAAGAAGTGCTGGATCTGCTGGAGCGTGATGTCCGGCAGGTCGGAATACGACTTCACC
>NZ_JBVVOU010000406.1:0-274 GCF_055807635.1 Bradyrhizobium sp. Kon56
TCCTTCCACGCTCTCAAAGTCTTTCAGGTAGGTAGCAGCAGTTCCCCAGTCTGAGTCCCGTATTGCAGATGAAATTTTACAGGCTACATCAGCGAATGATTCTAATTTTCCCGAAAAACGTGCTGTTTTAGACAGCGCAGTGTCTATTTCTGAAGCAAGATCGAGGGAGTCGATCTCAGCAGGGAATATACCTATTGAACTAAGCTCGACTCCGAGAGACGATTGAACTGCTCCCGTGGCGCCCAATTGTAGAGCCAGCCATTCAAAAAACTCG
>NZ_JBVVOU010000407.1:0-273 GCF_055807635.1 Bradyrhizobium sp. Kon56
GTGGTCATTTGATAACGCAACGCGCTGACTGCGTGCGTCGTAGCGCCACTCGCTTACCACGCCGCTGCCAGCGCGTTGCGTTATCAAATGACCACGGGCGTTGTAGTCGGCCCCCGTCGCGATGACCTGACGAGCACCACCCGCCAGGGTAATACCCACTTCCAGCAGCTCACCCATGCGTCCATAACGACTGTCTTTTAGGTTGTTTTTCGCATCTACCTGCTCAAGCTCTTCCCCCAGCGCACTGAAGCACCAAGACGTCACGAAGTCTTC
>NZ_JBVVOU010000408.1:0-273 GCF_055807635.1 Bradyrhizobium sp. Kon56
CACGCCATAGCCGTTGAGTTCCGGCGCGTTGAGGTTGTCGAAAGACAGCTGCACGCAGTAGTCCATTTCAAAGCCGCGTTGCGCCTGACGAATCAGGCCCAGGTAGGAATTGTTCACCACCACGTGGATATACGGCAGCTTGAACTGCGCGCCCACGGCCAGCTCTTCGATCATGAACTGGAAGTCGTAGTCGCCCGACAGTGCCACCACCTTGCGGCTCGGGTCGGCCTTGACCACGCCGAGCGCCGCCGGAATGGTCCAGCCCAGGGGGCC
>NZ_JBVVOU010000409.1:0-273 GCF_055807635.1 Bradyrhizobium sp. Kon56
TTTCCCTTCGTTGATGGAAAGAATATTGTTGACCATCAGCTCGGTTTTTATTTCGGCGCCTTCAAGACGCGCGTCCAATTTTTGCTGTTGCGTCGCGGACGGGTCTACCGTAGTGACAGTGCCATCCGCGTTCTTTTTTTCTGCACCCGGCATTTCAGCTTGCGCATCAATTCTGTCCGCGATGGCTTTAGAGCCTACATGCTCTGCCACACTGAAGGGCAATTGAATCAATGTACCTACGGATGCACTTAATAAGGAGTTGCGCACGCTGGA
>NZ_JBVVOU010000410.1:0-273 GCF_055807635.1 Bradyrhizobium sp. Kon56
GAATGGCGTCAATTTGACATCATTGAGTGCATGCGCGCCTGACTTCTTTGTGTAATAAACAATGCAGGCTCATTGATGAGCTACTGTTATCAGGCCATCGCCTGCACTCAATGATGGCAAATTGACGCCATTCACAAAATCGCCGGTTTTAGACAGCAACGCCCGTCGCTCTTACTATCACAGCCTATCCTTAAACAATAGCGCACATCTTGACGGTTGATTGGGTATGCAATCACCTCGAAGATCTGGGCAAGGACAAGCTCTACGCCATCC
>NZ_JBVVOU010000411.1:0-273 GCF_055807635.1 Bradyrhizobium sp. Kon56
AACCGCTGCCCAAGCAAATCGCACTGATCGGCGCACGCCCGGAGCTGAGCATCAGCCAGGAACGTGCCGCGGGGTTCCGTGAAGCCCTGGATGGTTTCACCGGTGAGGTGATCATCGAACAGGGCGAAGCCTTCAGCCGAGAGTGCGGACGACCGCAGATGTAGGAAATACAGCAGGGCATGGGGCACATGCCGGACGCGCTGGTGTCCACTTCCGTCGTGCTGCTGCAACCCGGGCAAGGTGAGGCTGGTTCAGCCCAGAGCAATCAGGCGG
>NZ_JBVVOU010000412.1:0-273 GCF_055807635.1 Bradyrhizobium sp. Kon56
CGCAACCCTCGGCAGTTCGTTGAAATCGTATAGCATTTATTTTAGGTTCCTCGTTGGGTTACGCAGGTAGAAACGGGTGGGTATGATGCTCCCTTCGTTGGGGGTTAGATAAAACCTAGATGGATTACCTTATATGGAAATTGTGAAATTTGTTGCGCATAGTAAAAAGGTCATATCAATTGCGCAGAAGTACGGCTGGTATCCAGGCGCAAGGTATACGAATTTGAGGGATGTCAAAACCTTTAAGTTCGGATGTGAAGGGTTTTTAGATAT
>NZ_JBVVOU010000413.1:0-272 GCF_055807635.1 Bradyrhizobium sp. Kon56
TCGAGCGAGACTTCGCCCGGACGCAGCGGACGCTCCAGGCTCTGGTCGGCCAGCACGCCGGAGGTCGGCGCGGCTTCAACGGCGACAGGCGCGTCCGGCACCAGCGGCGGCGCTTCGGCAACGGCAGCAGCAGCGCCGGCCGGCATCGGCTGCGCCGAGCCTGACGCGATCGGCTGCGCCGACGCTGACATAGCCGCCATGCCCTGCTCGACCATCGCTTCCAGCTTGTCGATGAGATCGCGGTCGGTGCCCTCGGGCTCGGCTTCGGTCGC
>NZ_JBVVOU010000414.1:0-272 GCF_055807635.1 Bradyrhizobium sp. Kon56
GCCCGATTGCTGCCAAGCGCCTGCGCTTGGCCAAACTGCACATTGATGAAGCTGATGCACAGCTGCAGAGTGCCAGCGATGTGCATGAAATCGAGCGCCGCTTAAGCGATACCGTGGCGCATTGTGCGCAAAGCCTGAAAATCCTCGAAACCCGGCGTGAGCATGTGGGGCAGTTGCTGCGAGGCGCTCGAACAACGGCACATCCGGCTTGCCAAGGCGCAGGTGATCGTACAGCGCAACGATATTGCGGCTGAAACCGTCGGCCTTCTGCT
>NZ_JBVVOU010000415.1:0-272 GCF_055807635.1 Bradyrhizobium sp. Kon56
GGTCTTGGCTTGGCGATCTGCCAGGGCATGGTCGGCGCGCACGGTGGGCATATCAGCGTGGCGGATGGCATTGATGGGCGGGGCACCTGCATCACCCTGTTTCTGCCGCTACAATCTCAGCCGGGTTTGGATACTGACCTTTGAACCGGTAGATCTTCGCCTATTGTGGCGAGGGAGCTTGCTCCCGCTGGAGTGCGAAGCGCTCCCAAACTGGTCAGGCAGGTGCATCTGACGTGTCGCGACCGATTGGTTTTGGCGCTGCTGCGCAGCCC
>NZ_JBVVOU010000416.1:0-272 GCF_055807635.1 Bradyrhizobium sp. Kon56
GCCACATATTCGACACCCGTCTCGCGCTGGCAGCTAGAGCGCTTTTGAAGATGGGGCAATCCAAAAAAATATGGTTCCGGCAAACCGTCAGCCTGCTCCGTTAAACCTTGAGCTCATGTAACCAGCCAGACGACGCCGTCAACGAAAAGGTCCGACGACTGTCACTGACGGCGTGACCATTTACCCCAGAGCATTCCCAGCAATGACAGCGCAGACCGAGGCGCCGATTCATCCTCAACGGCTCGCGAGCCCCTATCGAAGTCTTCGGTGGT
>NZ_JBVVOU010000417.1:0-272 GCF_055807635.1 Bradyrhizobium sp. Kon56
GGTAACAGTACCGAGAAATATCGGCACTGTTACCCACCTGGATATTGAAGCTGAGCAGGCGCAAGCGACTGTCTGCCGGCAGGCCTGTGGTTTCCAGGTGGGTAACAGTACCGAGAAATATCGGCACTACCTCACGCGTGGCTGGCAGCACGTGCTGCCCCACAAGGGGCGCACCACAAATCTGCAGAAAATCGGCGACCTGCTCAGCGACTTCGACTTGGTCGCCCTGCAGGAAGCCGACGGCGGCAGCCTGCGCTCCGGCTACATCAATC
>NZ_JBVVOU010000418.1:0-272 GCF_055807635.1 Bradyrhizobium sp. Kon56
TCCCGAAAGTTGTTTATTGGATGACTTCCTCGTAGATACCAATTGCCAGTGTCTTAACGTTCCCAGACACTGCGCAGTTGCCTTGATGCCAGTGACCTGGATACTCACGGATCCCGGGAATCCTAGCGATTAACCTCCCTTGACTTTTTCATTTTTAGATATTGCGCTGGAGATCCATGCAACACCTAGCGTCATGGCAATCAGAAAAGCTTCAACAATAGCGAGCCAGCCCAAGGTCATCCAATACTGCTTTGGTTGTTCCAAAAGCGTGT
>NZ_JBVVOU010000419.1:0-271 GCF_055807635.1 Bradyrhizobium sp. Kon56
GCAGCTGCCCACCCGCGCCACCACTGGGCTGGCTCCCGCCTGCCCACTCGACGACACGCCCATCAAGCCGGGCATGCATGAGGCTAAGACGTAACCGCCCCTGCTGACCGAAGCGGAACGCTTGCCCATCGGCAGGACCAACAAACCGTAACGCTATCGCCGACGGTTCGACGCACAACACGTTGAGCAGCAGCGTGCGCGTAGCGAGCCTCACCGTAGCGCTTTCGACCAGCGCCTCCCTGCGAATCACACCGTAGTCGATACGCGGCTG
>NZ_JBVVOU010000420.1:0-271 GCF_055807635.1 Bradyrhizobium sp. Kon56
GCGGCGACATTGAATCAGCTCGGCGTGCCACAACGCTATCTGGCCTGTGCCAATGATCAGGCAGTCAGCCTGGCGGCGCGCTTTGAGCTCTACGAGCAAATTGGCTTCGTTTCACCGGCACTCATCTTCACTGCCCTGGGTGGGTTCGGTCATTGCAAAACACGACCAGCACAACGCCCGTTGAAACTGGCCGAAGAATGCATCCTGCTGCTGTTCGCTGCCCAGCCCGGCCACCACATAGGCCGCCATGCTGGGGCCTGGCGCACTGAAG
>NZ_JBVVOU010000421.1:0-271 GCF_055807635.1 Bradyrhizobium sp. Kon56
GGCCAGCTCTTCCGGCGTATCGCTGAGTTCATGGGGCTGGGCGATGATTCCCAGGGTTTCGGCAATGACCCCCATCTGTTGAGTGGCTTCCACCAGTGCCAGCGCCAGGTCGCGCGAGCCATGGAGAATACGAAACGTCAACGCGCTGACCATCACCACATCGCCCGCCGTAACCTGGCCCTCGCGCCACAGCAGAATGGCCCAGCCCAGCATCGCCCCCGCCATGATGGACAGGCATACGTCATGCAGCACGCGCGCCTTTTCCAGATAG
>NZ_JBVVOU010000422.1:0-271 GCF_055807635.1 Bradyrhizobium sp. Kon56
GGACAAGGTCAGGCTGGGCGCGCGACCACGGCGACCGGCGATGGAAATAATGCCCACCACCGCGAAGGAACCGGCAGCGCCCAGGATCGCCACGATAATCGCCTGCCAGATCGCCAGGCCGCGAAACGCAACCAGCGTGGCACCGAGCGGCAAGCCGAGGATGCTGATATTGGCCGCGAACCATACCCAGAACAGCTGCAGCGGATGCCCGTTGCACTCGCCCTCCGGGACCGGTTCGATGCCGCGCGTTTCCAATTGCCCGGCGCTTTGG
>NZ_JBVVOU010000423.1:0-270 GCF_055807635.1 Bradyrhizobium sp. Kon56
AAAAAAACAGCCCGTATTGGCTTGCGCAATACGCCCATATTCTTCAAGGGTGGGTAACGTATTACCGGCACTTACCTTGGCATCAAGGTATTGCCCTACATGCAGCTGCTCAAGGCTTTGTATACCGGCACGTACCACGTTTAGATCATTGAGCTCAGTCAGGATTCGAAGGCCATCCAGGTAACCGAACATTCCCGACACCAATGCGACCTCTGCACCATAATGCTTCCATACTGCAGGGATCCCGCGGCGTAACGCGTCACCGTCAAG
>NZ_JBVVOU010000424.1:0-270 GCF_055807635.1 Bradyrhizobium sp. Kon56
CGCTGTTATCTTCGACCGAACGGCAGAACAATCGGCGTGAGCGACTGGTCATCCTGACGCCGCGAGTGATCGGCGATCAGTCTGACCCTTCGCGCTATCTGCCTCAGGATGATCAGGTCCAGTTGCAGGCCGCGCTCAAGCCTTTGGCACGGCGCTACGCCCCGCATCAGCCAGTGATCAACCGCAGCGATATCACCAGCACCCTGGCCCATCTGGTCAGTGGCGAGGTGCCCAAGACGTTCAAGGCCGAGCCCATGCCACTGGGGCTGA
>NZ_JBVVOU010000425.1:0-270 GCF_055807635.1 Bradyrhizobium sp. Kon56
GTGGCGATTCGCTGAACGTGAACAAGGTGCAGAGCTTTCGGGGCGAGCTGTTCTACTGGATGGCGATTCTGTTTTCCAACACGCTTGGCACCGCGTTGGGCGATTTCCTGGCGGACGATTCGGGGCTGGGTTTTGCCGGCGGCGCGCTGCTGATCGGCTCGACCATTGCTCTGGTGGTGGCGCTCAAGTACTTCACCCGGATCTCGTCAGTGCTGTTGTTCTGGGTGGCGTTCGTGCTGACCCGGCCGTTTGGCGCGACGCTGGGCGACT
>NZ_JBVVOU010000426.1:0-269 GCF_055807635.1 Bradyrhizobium sp. Kon56
CGAACGAAAACTTTTTATCACCTCTTGAAGGTCTTCGGATTCACCGACCCCGCTCTCAACTAATTTTTTATAGCGTTGAAAGTCTGCGGAGACTTCAGCGCTAAGCGCATTCATAATTGACTGCTCGTCTACATACACCTTGCTGTCATCAAGGACTTCTAATCCATCATCGACATGAAGACTATCTTCGATATGAATAGCTTCTTGGATGTATAGCTCTTCCATTGGCGGCTTCAGCTTTGCCAATGCTTTGAGTAGATCGCTCCTAG
>NZ_JBVVOU010000427.1:0-269 GCF_055807635.1 Bradyrhizobium sp. Kon56
TACTTCTCACACCGCACGCCGTAGACGTGATCGCCTATGTGCAACGAGAACAACCCCTGACCCGCGATGAAGAATCGCGCCTGGTCTTCACTGCAGATTCGCTCCTGGAGGCCTTCAGCGCGCAACGTGTCGTGATGGGGATGCTCACCGGTCAGGCTGATCACCTTGACACCGGCATAGCCCAGCGCGTCGATCTGCGGCTGATACGCGGCAATCATCTGTGCCGCGCTGGCAGCCCAGCCCTCTCGAAAAGGGTGCCAGCGAGGCAC
>NZ_JBVVOU010000428.1:0-269 GCF_055807635.1 Bradyrhizobium sp. Kon56
ACTGTCTACCGGGTCGCCATAAATGGCATATAGCACGGCGTCGGAGGGGCGATCGGGCACGTCCGGGCGATCGGGCACGCTCGGGCGAATCCGTTTGTAAGTGATCAAGATCCGGCCGGCCGGCAGGGGCAGCAGGAACTCAATTGGCAAAGGGATATTTACCCTGGTTAGGTTGATTGCAGTCACGGTGTAGCGCAGGACGAGTTCGGTGCTGACACTGGCCGCGCTGACGCCCTTGATCGACAGTTCCACGAGGTCGTTGACTGCGT
>NZ_JBVVOU010000429.1:0-269 GCF_055807635.1 Bradyrhizobium sp. Kon56
CTTACGGGTGTGGAAGTTCATGGCGGCTCCTGCCGATGCATTCCATTTGCAGGCCATCACGGATGTCGATGCCGGTGGGGCACACCTGCACGCACAGCTGGCAGTCGATGCAATCGCCCAGGCCTGCGTCTGCCGGTTTCACTTCGCGTTTGCGCGCGCCACGGCGTTCGCCACGGGCGGCGTCGTAGGCAATGGTCAGGGTGTCTTTATCGAACATCACGCTTTGAAAGCGCGCATAGGGACACATGTGCATGCACACGGCTTCGCGC
>NZ_JBVVOU010000430.1:0-268 GCF_055807635.1 Bradyrhizobium sp. Kon56
GGTTTGCCGGCGGTTTCATCCGCGGCACGGGTAATGTCGAAATAATCATCCCAGCCATGGGCCTTGAGCACGCGGTCCAGCCCGCGACGGGCCTTGCCGGTAGCCACGGCGAGGTAATAGCCCTGGGCGCGGAACGCCTCAAGCGATTGCCTCACACCGTCAAACAAGGGTGAAGGCTCGGCTTCCAGGGCGATGTAGTGGTCCGCGTAGTGCTGTCGAAACGCGATCAGTTGCTGATCATTGATCTGCGGGTACAAGGTGCGGATGG
>NZ_JBVVOU010000431.1:0-268 GCF_055807635.1 Bradyrhizobium sp. Kon56
GGAGTTGGCGACCTTCTGTGACTCCTCGCCTCACTTCTATTTTTCGGGCTTCTGGCAGGACAACGTAGAGGTGCGGCTTTAGCGGCGCTGTAGCCGTTAAGCCATCGCCCCAGGAGGTTGAAATGCAGCCACCGGTGCTGTCCACCGTTGATCGCCAGCGACTGGAGTCGATGCTGCGCAACCCGCAGATCTTCGCCGGAACGCCCCAAGCCACCGTCGCTGCCTCGCCCAGCTCGATATTCGTACAGGAAAACACCATCGCCGAGCG
>NZ_JBVVOU010000432.1:0-268 GCF_055807635.1 Bradyrhizobium sp. Kon56
GTTATCGGCATTTATGAAGAGTTCGGCAGCTATGAACAATATGCGTCGGCGACCAGATGGGCCTGACCAACGATGGCATCCCCGCCTCCCCTCCCGCGCTGACCGCCGAAGAGAAAGCCCAGCGCCATGCGCCCTCGCGCACAGTGGTGCTGGCTGTGCCCGAACAGATGCTGAGCCGGCTGATGCTGGCGACCCAGGCGGGCACCTTGCGCCTGGCTGTGCGCAGCGCCGACGAACGTCTGCTGAGCCATTACTGGGCCGGCGAAGG
>NZ_JBVVOU010000433.1:0-268 GCF_055807635.1 Bradyrhizobium sp. Kon56
CATAATGTATAACCCGCCGACACACTGACCGCCCCACCCCCTATGGCAGCGACGTCCTTGCTCACGGGAAGCGCATCGCGTGTACCGAAGTCCAATACATTATCGATCATCGAATACTTGAATAACCCCCGATCCCTTTGGGCATCCGCCCATTCAAGCACGTTGCTTAACCCGACCATATCGGCTTCGGTTAGATAAGCCTCTTGATACTCCTTTGAGCCACTGTCCAAATGCGCCCAGCATTTGATGGAGAAACACACGGCTTTCT
>NZ_JBVVOU010000434.1:0-268 GCF_055807635.1 Bradyrhizobium sp. Kon56
GGCCTCACGCCGGCCATGGCCAGCCTGATTGTGTCGCTGACGCAGATCGGCTATGCCCTGGGCCTGTTCTTCCTGGTGCCGCTGGGGGACCTGCTGGAAAACCGCAGGTTGATGATCTTCACCACCCTGGTGGCCATCGCCAGCCTGCTGGGCGCAGCGTTCACCGAGCAGCCCAACCTGTTTTTGCTGGTGTCCTTGCTGATCGGCTTCAGCTCGGTGTCGGTGCAGATTCTCATCCCGTTGGCTGCGCACCTGGCGCCGGCCGAAT
>NZ_JBVVOU010000435.1:0-267 GCF_055807635.1 Bradyrhizobium sp. Kon56
GCACGCGCTCTCTCGATTGATCGGTGCGCCACCGGGCTATGTCGGTTACGGCGAGGGCGGGGTGCTGACCGAAGCCGTGCGCCAGCGTCCCTATTCGGTTGTGCTGCTCGACGAGGTGGAGAAAGCCGACCCTGAAGTGTTGAACCTGTTTTACCAGGTCTTTGACAAAGGTCGCGCCAATGATGGCGAAGGGCGGGAAATCGACTTTCGCAACACCGTACTGCTAATGACCTCCAACCTCGCAAGCGACTGTATCAACGCGCTTTG
>NZ_JBVVOU010000436.1:0-267 GCF_055807635.1 Bradyrhizobium sp. Kon56
GCCGGTGCGATATTGAACGTCGACGCCATAGGCGCTGGTGTCCTGGGAAATCACCAGCAGCTCTTTCACGCCGGATTTGACCAGGCGCTGGGCTTCGTCCAGCACGTCGCCGACCGGGCGGCTGACCAGCTTGCCGCGCATCGACGGGATGATGCAGAAGCTGCAGCTGTGGTTGCAGCCTTCGGAAATCTTCAGGTAGGCGTAGTGGCGCGGCGTCAGCTTGATGCCTTGCGGCGGCACCAGGTCGATCAGCGGGTTGTGGTCCTG
>NZ_JBVVOU010000437.1:0-267 GCF_055807635.1 Bradyrhizobium sp. Kon56
CCGTACTAGTGCTCGCATCGAGACCCGCCCAGTGCATCGGGTGAGACGCCGGCGATCAGCTGCTCGCCTCCGGGTGTGGCGTAGGGACTCATGGGAAAGAGTGGCTTTGATGTTGGCGCAGGCAGGGGTGACCCTTTACCCACAGGGCTGCCGGATGAGGGACCGGGTTGCGCTTCATCAACCGTGCTGGTCTGTGGCTCGGGCGTGTCGACGACCCCCACGGGGTCTGACGGCTTCTCACGGGGTGACACCACCGGGTCATCGCAT
>NZ_JBVVOU010000438.1:0-267 GCF_055807635.1 Bradyrhizobium sp. Kon56
GCCCAAAGGCAAGCAAGCCGAGGGCGTTTCTCCGTCCATCGACATTGCGAACGAAGCATCCGCAGGACTGGCCGATCAAGCTCAAGTAGAAAAGAAAGAAACTGCCTGACCCTCCGTCAGGGAAAAAACCGGCCACCGTATATCATCGGATGGCCGGTTTTCATGCACCCGCTTACATATGCTTGATCAGCGCATCACCGAAGCCAGACGACGAAACCAACGTGGCGCCATCCATCAGGCGTTCGAAGTCATAGGTCACAGTCTTCG
>NZ_JBVVOU010000439.1:0-266 GCF_055807635.1 Bradyrhizobium sp. Kon56
GGCCCGCCCCCAGCGCGAAGATCGCCCACAGTCGGATAAACACATGGGTGTAGATCGGTCGGATCCTGAATTTACGCCAGAAAAACGCGTCGGCCTCAGGCAGTCGCTCCAGCAGTTGCGGGTAGCGCCACGTCAAGGTTTCGCCGAGTTGCTGACACGCGTTCCAGTGGGCGTCGCTGAAGCCCCTGATCAGGCGCATTTGTTCTGTCGCAGACATCGGCGTCAGCAGCAAGCGCGCGGCCTGGGCGTCGACGGACATGCGGCGG
>NZ_JBVVOU010000440.1:0-266 GCF_055807635.1 Bradyrhizobium sp. Kon56
TCCACCTGCAGCTCGCAGGCCACCGAGAACCAGTTCACCAATTGCGCGCCCGCGGCGGTCATACGTGCCCACGCGGCTTGCTGTACGGTTTCGTTGAAGGTACCAGAGGCGTCGGTGACCACGAACACCTCGAAGACTTCGTCAAGGCCGTCAAGGCGACCGGCCGCAAGCAGATCATCATTGCCGGTGTGGTGACGGATGTGTGCGTTGCCTTCCCAACCCTGTGCGCCCTGGCCGAAGGCTTCGAGGTGTTCGTGGTCACCGAC
>NZ_JBVVOU010000441.1:0-266 GCF_055807635.1 Bradyrhizobium sp. Kon56
CCTCTGGATTTGGCCGCCGTGATGGCCGAGTTGCCGCTGCTGTTCGCTCACCGCGTGATGAGCTTGCACGGACCGCGCCCGCTGATGGCCAGCCTTGATCGGGCCCAGATCCATCAGTTAATGATCAACCTGATCAAGAATGCCGATGAGTCGATGGAAAGCAGCGCTGAGGGCATCGACATCGAATGGGCCGAGGAGAAGGGGCGCTTGCGGATCACCATCCTCGACAGCGGAGTGGGGCTGACCAACCCGAAGAACCTGTTCGT
>NZ_JBVVOU010000442.1:0-266 GCF_055807635.1 Bradyrhizobium sp. Kon56
TAAGAGAGACTACACCGTCACCGAGGCGTTCACGTGTCATTCAACGGATGGCACCGTTCAGCCAAAACCCGGCCCCCCACCACTTGGAGGGCCAGGACCAACATGGCTGGTGCCGTTACACGACGGCGGTCAACCTCACTTCCATATCGAGCGGCCTTCAAGAGCCCAGGCGAACCTGGTCCACCATTCCAAAAGCGGAGAAATTATTACCACGCCTATTCAAGTTAATGACAAGGGGCTGTTTTTTATTGATCGTTGGCCGCAAT
>NZ_JBVVOU010000443.1:0-266 GCF_055807635.1 Bradyrhizobium sp. Kon56
CATCAAGCTCGGCTGCAAGTAATAGGTCGTTCGCTACTGTCTGCGCGATGAGCGACGGATCAGCAGGTTGGCCCGATTGAATCGCGAGGCTGTAGCTTTCCCGAGTCGATAATTGATTGATGGCCTCACACCTTCCAATTCCTTGCAGGAGCCCGCATCCACAGAGCCAGCTCCAATAAAGGTCATGCACTGGCATTGCTGAGCCCGTACGTCTTCTCGAATCGTTGGGTTCCATCACAAATCGCAGCGGGCTAGCGGTGCCAGTG
>NZ_JBVVOU010000444.1:0-266 GCF_055807635.1 Bradyrhizobium sp. Kon56
TACGCAGTGTCAGTCGGTTTTTGGATTTTCACCGTATATATGTTCGTAACCACAGTGAAAATGCTTTCCGCATTTATGACGCCTGAGCTCATCGGAGCACGAATTGTCGACTTCTTGGTGGTTGTCGTATTGGCGGCTATCGGTAACGGACTATGGAAGCTCGCTAGATACATTCGAACATCTAACTTTAGGAAACAGACAAGGCCCACCACAGCGAATCCTCCGTGACCTTCCTACATCTGGTCTTCGGCATAAATGGCGGCACT
>NZ_JBVVOU010000445.1:0-266 GCF_055807635.1 Bradyrhizobium sp. Kon56
AGATGAAGTACTGAAGTACGCTCAAACCTTCACGAAAGTTCGCGGTAATCGGCGTTTCGATGATGGAACCGTCCGGCTTGGCCATCAGGCCACGCATACCGGCGAGCTGACGGATCTGCGCAGCAGAACCCCGTGCGCCCGAGTCGGCCATCATGTACATCGAGTTGAAAGACTCTTGGTCAACTTCGTCGCCGTGACGGTCGATGACTTTCTCTTTCGAGAGGTTGGCCATCATCGCCTTGGAAACTTCGTCGTTCGCCTTGGAC
>NZ_JBVVOU010000446.1:0-266 GCF_055807635.1 Bradyrhizobium sp. Kon56
CGACCAGGGGCGTTTTTGCATCGGCGAACGCTGGCTGGCTTTCCCAGAATATTCGTAAGGTTGAGAGCGCAATGATTCGCATCGTCACGACCTCCCGTTTTGGGCGATGTTAGGCCTGAGTGGGCAGAGATGCAATCTCTGAAACAAGTTCTGACGGTTGAGCAATCGCCTATGTGGTCCTTCACAGATGGCCGGTGGCGGCGGAAGTCGGACGCTATCGTCCAGTTCACCGTCGGTCCACTCCCGTTCTGATTCAGGGTTTTTCG
>NZ_JBVVOU010000447.1:0-266 GCF_055807635.1 Bradyrhizobium sp. Kon56
GTCGACAAATACCAAAGGCCCCGGCTGCGCATCGCGCAACGCTTCCACCTGGCTGACGAATTGCCGGGTATCGAACTGAAGGTCCTTGGCCGGCTCGATCACGGTCACCAACAACAGCCACTGCGCCGCCAGGGCGATCATGCTGAGCCACACCAGGCGTGCGGCCCGACGCCATGCCATCATCGCAGCCAGTTGCAGCAGCACCAGCACGCCGATCAACAACGGCATCGAAACCTCGGGCCAGTAACCCTGCTTGTGCCAGGCAT
>NZ_JBVVOU010000448.1:0-266 GCF_055807635.1 Bradyrhizobium sp. Kon56
GTACACGCCGACGCCAGGCGTGAAGGCCTTGCGCGTTGCGGTGCAGCGTAAGTTGGCCGAAGAGAATCACCTCGACTATCCGCTGGCATCGATCGTGATCGCCAACGGCGCCAAGCAGATCATCTTCAATGCCTTTGCCGCCACGCTGGATGACGGCGACGAAGTGCTGGTGCCGACGCCTTACTGGCCATCGTTCCCGGACAGCGTGCGCTTCAACGGCGGCGAGCCGGTGTTTATCGAGTGTGGATTGGGGCAGGGCTGCAAGC
>NZ_JBVVOU010000449.1:0-266 GCF_055807635.1 Bradyrhizobium sp. Kon56
TGTGATATCGGAATCAGTGCGACGCGATCACGCGAGGATGATGGGACAGTCATTGACGTGCCTCCTTCAGCGAGCAACGCGCAGCAAGTCCATCAAGTACGTCCAGCGTTGCAAAACGGTAACTGTCTATTAAGGGGCTGTTTTCTTCGGACATTTTTCGCGGCCACGCCCCCATATCCATACTGGGGATGAGGTAATAGTCCCGCACTTGTAGATTTTCGTGCTCCATGCGTACCGCGATGGTGATGTCGGGTGTCAGGCTGTTT
>NZ_JBVVOU010000450.1:0-266 GCF_055807635.1 Bradyrhizobium sp. Kon56
CAATCGAGCAACGACGACCGCAAGGCCAAGAAAAACTACCTGGCCCTGCGCGAGTTCTGGGTGCGAAAACGCCGGTGGCGGTGGCGCAAGGCTCACGGTTTGGTGGCTGGTGGCAGCATGTGTACGACCTGGCCCACAGTCCGATGTATCTGATGAGCGTAAGGATGAAAGCGGTTGAAAAAAATGGCTGCTGGAAATAGCGGATAGCGTCATGAGGAACCACCTGACAGTAGACAAACGATGTTTGCAATGAATGCCGCTCATTG
>NZ_JBVVOU010000451.1:0-265 GCF_055807635.1 Bradyrhizobium sp. Kon56
TGTGACGATGCTGCCAGGCGAGCCGATCCAGCGCGATCAGGCTCAACAGTCTGTCGGCAGATTTCGCCGGCTCACGCGGCGCCTCAAGATAGTCGGCGCTGCGCGAGTAGCGGCCAATGTGCACACTGGCCAACTCGACCATTTGCGCGATGGCTTCCTGCGCCCGGTCGGCCCCGTTGCCGGACGCGTCGGCGCCGACTTCACGGCGCCCCAGCGTCATCCAATCACCCTCCCCCGCACGCCATAGGCACTCAAGGTGCAAGGG
>NZ_JBVVOU010000452.1:0-265 GCF_055807635.1 Bradyrhizobium sp. Kon56
CCTGGAAGTTGCAGCAGGAAATTCGCCAGCGCGGCGAAACGCCGTTGTTGTTTCTGACCACGCCCAATGGCATTGAAGACCGTCTGCGTGGGTTGGAATTGCATGAGGACGATTATCTGCTCAAGCCGTTCGAAGCCAAGGAACTGGTGGCGCGGGTGAGGAAGGTGTTGCGGCGTGATCGAGGGCGTTGAGGGCCTGGGCCATTGCTATCGGGGGCAAGCCCCCTCCCACATTTTGACTGTATTCACAAATCAACTGTGGGAGG
>NZ_JBVVOU010000453.1:0-265 GCF_055807635.1 Bradyrhizobium sp. Kon56
GCCCTCCCCCGGACCTTTGCCGGCCAAGGCCGCCAACTGGTTGCGACTCAGGGCAATTTCCTCATCCAGCGCGTCCAACTGACGGTGGGTTTCCGGCAATGGGGTTTGTGCCTGGCTGACGTCCAAGTGCGTGCCGAGCCCAGCTCGAACTGCAGAACAATGTGGTGCGCGCCTATATCCAGTTGTCTCTGCCGGGCGCGAACGGCGATGTCGTCGCGGCCTCGCTGGCGCGGCAACGACAGGTGCGGGCACTGGGAGGCACGCG
>NZ_JBVVOU010000454.1:0-265 GCF_055807635.1 Bradyrhizobium sp. Kon56
GGCGCCAAATGCCGTGGTGCATTAGGGCGCCTTGAGGATGTCGCCCTGCACAGGGTTGGTGGGCGCGTTCGCGCTGGGCGAACGCACCTGGATAATCAACAGCGCCGCGATCACCGCCCGAATCCCTGCCGCGTCTGCTGCGCGATGCACCACCCTATGCGCGTTTGCACAAGGTCACTGCGCGCATGCTGCCCGGTTGGCGCGCGCCCCTGGCGAGCGAGGCGCAAAACCGCCAGGAGCAGGGCAGCCGATTGACCGTGGTGGA
>NZ_JBVVOU010000455.1:0-265 GCF_055807635.1 Bradyrhizobium sp. Kon56
CCTCGTCGACGTTGTCGAAGGGAATGGCGATCTGCGAGATATCATACAGCAGGTTCTGCACCAGCAGGTGCATCGGCAGCATGGGCAGAAACGGAATAAACGCACTCGCCACCAGCACCGAGAACACGTTGCCGAAGTTGGAACTTGCGGTCATCTTGATGTACTTGAGCATGTTGGCAAAGGTGCGCCGGCCTTCCAGCACGCCCTCCTCCAGGATCATCACGCTCTTTTCCAACAGGATGATGTCGGCAGCTTCCTTGGCGAT
>NZ_JBVVOU010000456.1:0-264 GCF_055807635.1 Bradyrhizobium sp. Kon56
GTGCACCAGCGAAGCGTATTCGTTGACGCGCCAGATCAGCCCATCGCGCACGGTGATGGCCTCATTGGTGCGAAAGGACACCAACCCCTGGCCGCCGCGCAACGTGATGCGGTACTGGATAAAAGCCGTATCGCCGTCGGCACGAATACGCTTCGCTGGTGCACGAGCAGCCCACCCGGGCCCTGCGCCCCACGGTCAGCCGCCTGGGTCTTTCGCCCCACCAATTAGGGCATATGGCCAACGATCTGCAGCAGTATTTCCAAC
>NZ_JBVVOU010000457.1:0-264 GCF_055807635.1 Bradyrhizobium sp. Kon56
CTACTCTCCCTGGTAAAACCAATGTTCATGGAGCGTTATCTGTTTTTTTCGCTAATGGCGTTACCCATCGTAATTGTGCTTTTGTTGGAAAGTGTGCCTTATAAGGCGTTGAAGTGGGGGGCTCTGCTGTTGTTCATTGCGCTGGAGTGCGTTGGGCTACGCACCGTTTACATTCAGCGTGAAGATCTTGATGGGAATCGCAACCGCCAGGCCTTGCCCTTTGACGAAATGGCAACTTATGTTGCCCAATCTTCAATGCCGGGC
>NZ_JBVVOU010000458.1:0-264 GCF_055807635.1 Bradyrhizobium sp. Kon56
TCTGCCGCGCGCGCCATGGGCTTCAAGCTGCCGCAGATCTACTGGATCGTGCTGCTGCCGCAGGCATACCGCATCATCATTCCGCCGCTTACCTCCGAATTCCTCAACGTGTTCAAGAACTCCTCCGTGGCGTCCTTGATCGGCCTGATGGAACTGCTGGCACAAACCAAGCAGACCGCCGAGTTCTCGGCCAACCTGTTTGAAGCCTTCACCCTGGCCACGCTGATCTACTTCACCCTGAACATGAGCCTGATGCTGCTGATG
>NZ_JBVVOU010000459.1:0-264 GCF_055807635.1 Bradyrhizobium sp. Kon56
TGATAACGATGACCAGCGCTGGTACTCAGTCGTAGGCGTGGTGCCCAGCGTTATTCATGGGCGGCCTTTCAGTGCATTTCGCCACCGCGCCACGGTGTATCGTTCCCTGGAACAGCAACCCTCTTCCTCATTGATGCTGGTGCTGCGCACCCAACAGCCGGAAGGCGTGGGCCCGGCGCTGATCGATGCGGTCCGCCAGGTGGATAACAATCTTTCGGTCAATCAGATCCAGACGCTGGATGAACGCCTGGCCCGCAACACTGC
>NZ_JBVVOU010000460.1:0-263 GCF_055807635.1 Bradyrhizobium sp. Kon56
CCCTTTCCTTAGACGGACATTAAGCGAATGAAGCATAGCTTGAGTTGTGGAGCAGGGGTGGCGCAAGCGCGGTGTATGTTGGGGGGTTGCCTAACCCACCCAACAATGGCGATATAGGCATCTGACAAGACGCTGAGGTTGTCCAATGTTGCTCGCTACCTTGATTCACCGCGCCAGCTTACCCTGCCCGCAAGTAGGGCCTGCCCACGCGGCAAGGTTGCTTGAGCAGCACTACGGCCTCACTGGCAGATTAAGTTCATTGG
>NZ_JBVVOU010000461.1:0-263 GCF_055807635.1 Bradyrhizobium sp. Kon56
TCTCGGCGATGTTGGTACAGGCGAGCGATCGACGAAGCTCCTTCGGCAGCTTCAACCGGACGACAGTCAGGATTTCGTCGAGGCCTTCGAGGATGCTGGCCGCGACGCCGGGCCATTGCTGGTCGAGGCGACGCGCGAGATTGTGGATCAATTTTTCAGCCTTGTCGGCGTCATCGAGCTCCCACGCCTGGCGCAGCACCCGACGGGTGGGCGCATGATGCTCTTTCGGCAGGCGTTCCATGATGTTGCGCGCCTTGTGGACC
>NZ_JBVVOU010000462.1:0-263 GCF_055807635.1 Bradyrhizobium sp. Kon56
GAGACTGTTCAGCGCTTTGTTGTCCACCACCAAAGACGACCGCTCGGCTGCGTTCTTAATCACCTAGAGGTTGAAGACGAACGAGCCAAGCCGCTTTGAAGAACGGGAGGTCTGCGCTACCTCCCGGCTCTCATCGACTGCACCGGCATCAATCAGCAAGGCAGGGTGGACTGTCAGGTCGAATCAGGGAGATAAATACCAATCGCCGTTCGGACTCGCCCATTCCTCCTCCCCCGCTCTTGATGAGTAGATACTGCACAACC
>NZ_JBVVOU010000463.1:0-263 GCF_055807635.1 Bradyrhizobium sp. Kon56
TACCACTCCACCAGGCCCTGGCCCCAACCCGTGGTGGCCACCGCCGGCCAGGGCGACAGCGTCAGCAGCAACCAGCCGACCCCGCGCAACACCAGACGCCGTGCAGGCGAAGGTTTGCGGCGCAGCAACTCGCCGTGATGACGGTCGGTCGACAGGCACAGCGCGGTAAACCCGGCGTAGCACAGGAGCAGCGCGAGCAGCATTCAGCCGGCCTCCTGCTTGAGCGTCAATGAACGGGCGCGTTCAGCCTGGGGCCTTGAGCC
>NZ_JBVVOU010000464.1:0-263 GCF_055807635.1 Bradyrhizobium sp. Kon56
TTGAAACAACAGGGCGCCTTTATCGGCCGGGACCTGCCCGTGCCCGAAGGGCTCTGACGGACTGCAAAAACGACCAAAAGAACCACTGGAGGAAACGGGATGATCGGGATTGTACGGCTCGCGCTAGCTGGCCTGATGGCGATCACGGCGATGGGCACGGCGCGGGCCGAGGACGCGCTGAAGGCCAGGATCGGCGTGCTCCGCCTGTCGTCCTCCGCGCCCGTCTTCATCGCCCAGGACAAGGGCTATTTCCGCGAGGCCGG
>NZ_JBVVOU010000465.1:0-263 GCF_055807635.1 Bradyrhizobium sp. Kon56
GTGCAGGCGCGCCCTCCCGATGCGGAAGCCTGCACCCTGATGGTCTGGTCAGCCGAGGCCAAGGTACCTGCGGCGCTGGCCGACGCCCAGAGCCCGCAACGCAGCGTGAAACTGCGAATACTGGCGGATTCGGACGGCAGCTATATCGTGCGACCGTCGCAGGCCAAGGAGAAAACCATCACCTTCGTGCCCCACGCCAATGTCGCCCAACTGGACGAGTGCCCCTGAACTCAGCGCTTGTTCAGCGCGCGCGCCAACCGATC
>NZ_JBVVOU010000466.1:0-263 GCF_055807635.1 Bradyrhizobium sp. Kon56
CACTGGGCGCACAAGGGCGTCATCATTAAAAGCTTCTGGCTCAATGAAGAGCTGGTCCGCAGCTTGGTGGCGGGAGAGATCGATGCAACCCTGCAGGGCACCGTGGAGATACGCAAGGCCCTGCTCGACACCGCCGAGGGCCAGGATTTTGACTTTCTGGGGCCTGCTGTCTCAGCTGATTTATTGGGCGACGGGGTGGCGATCGCGGTGCGCAAACCTGATACCACGTTGCGCAACGAGCTCAACCGAGCGCTTGAGCAACT
>NZ_JBVVOU010000467.1:0-263 GCF_055807635.1 Bradyrhizobium sp. Kon56
GCGGATATAGGTTAGTTCGTAAATGTCTTCGAAGCCTCGGGACGCCTTGAACACCAGGGCTTCGAAGCCCGGCGTGATCGGCGTATCGAATTCCAGGCTCAGGGCGGCGGCGCGGGTGATCAGTTCGCCGGGGTCGGAGATGTCGGCGGGGGTAATGAGATTGCGCACATCGGCGGCGGCATAACCGAGCATCCGTTCGGCGCCGACGTTGAAGATCTGGATCACGCCTTTTTCGTCCGTGGCGATACTGGAGAAATACGCGC
>NZ_JBVVOU010000468.1:0-263 GCF_055807635.1 Bradyrhizobium sp. Kon56
CTCCAGCCAACCAACCCATTGCTCCCCCCCTTTCCTGGCAAGAGCGTCAAGTAGATACTCCGTCCCTGATGAACCTAACCATTCGGAGACGATACCTCTCTGGGCAAAAAGGTCTGTTGTATCCAAAATGTGTGCCCATATTGGCAGGACCGCTTTCTGCCTATACAACTCGCTTAGCGTCGACAAAGCTTGACGCAGATACTGAGGCCTCCGGCTTAGCAAACTCGCAAGCGCAGCCCGTCCTCTCACCGCCAGGCGAGGAT
>NZ_JBVVOU010000469.1:0-262 GCF_055807635.1 Bradyrhizobium sp. Kon56
TGGTCTTGCCGATATTGGCTTGCCATATGCGCACCACGGCCACGCCGTTGAGGGGCACGCGGCCAGGGTCGACCAGGCCGGCGCTGATGGCGAACGAACCGACCGCCGCGGAGAGGTTGCCGCAGTTGCCGCTCCAGTCGACAAAGGGTTTGTCGATGGAGACTTGCCCAAACAGGTAGTCCACGTCGTGGTCGGCGCGCGTGCTCTTGGCCAGGATCACGGTTTTGCTGGTGCTGGAGGTGGCGCCGCCCATGCCGTCGAT
>NZ_JBVVOU010000470.1:0-262 GCF_055807635.1 Bradyrhizobium sp. Kon56
CAACAGCACCCCAGGCCAGCGTTTCCGTGACGGGGTCGCCAGTGAACAGCCGTTGCAGGTCGTCGGCGCCATCAACGCCAACCACGCCTTGCTGGCCAAGCGCGCCGGCTTCAAGGCGATCTATCTGTCCGGTGGCGGCGTGGCCGCGGATTCCCTGGGTGTTCCGGACCTGGGCATCACCGGCCTGGATGATGTGTTGACCGATGTACGCCGCATCACTGACGTGTGCGACCTGCCGCTGCTGGTGGACGTGGACACCGGT
>NZ_JBVVOU010000471.1:0-262 GCF_055807635.1 Bradyrhizobium sp. Kon56
CCAGCGCAAAACACGCCCGGCATTTGCTTGATCATCAACCGCTCATCCAGCGCTTCGAACGGCACACCGCCGGCGGTGCTGATGGCTTCATCCAATGGCCGAGTCCTGACCAATCTCAGCGGCAGCGCTTTGATATCCGCCGCCAGCTGCGCCGGGTCATTGAAATGCTCAGCAGGGGCCAGCTCACGCAACAGCGCTGCCTTAACCCCATCCAGGCTCAATTGACTGTGCAAATGCTTGCTCATCGACCGCGACCCACGTG
>NZ_JBVVOU010000472.1:0-262 GCF_055807635.1 Bradyrhizobium sp. Kon56
CGATCGCGGAACCGAGGGCCATGAAGCGAATATGTCGGGCGTTGAGCCCGCGTTTCAAACCTGTTTCTTGCTGGTGCATTTCTCGTCCCTATTATTTTTATCCTGAGAAAATTCAAAGCAGCGAATCACGGGCTCTGTGGCGAGCGAGCGAGCTTGCTCGCGCTGGGCTGCGTAGCAGCCCCGAAAGCCGCAATTGAAGTGTTTCAGATGGCAAATATGACTGATTTGGGGCCGCTTCGCGACCCAGCGGGAGCAAGCTCCC
>NZ_JBVVOU010000473.1:0-261 GCF_055807635.1 Bradyrhizobium sp. Kon56
TGAGCGTCTTCGCGCTGGAGGACGCACGGCTTGGCGCCACTCGCTTGCTCTACAGCGGGCCGATTCGCTTGAAACCCCTGTACGCCAGCGCTGGGCGCGGCCAGCAAGTCATCCGCAGCCTCGACGAATTCGACGCCCTGCTGGCGCGCCCTGAAGCCGCTGGGACCTTCAGCGCGAAGACGCTCAAGCCGTCGAGGACGACGTCGCGTACGCGCTCACTGAACAGCGGCGACCAACCCTCTGGCGCCTTGGCTTCAGGGC
>NZ_JBVVOU010000474.1:0-261 GCF_055807635.1 Bradyrhizobium sp. Kon56
CTTCGTTGGCCGACGCCGAAAACGGCAATGGCGCGTTATCCCCCCAACATGTCCAAACCTACGCTGCGGTGCCCCTGGGTGCATTAGCCGTCGGTTGTTTGCCGGTTGAACAGGTAGACAGTCTGTTTGCCGGCGAACCGGCACAAACCCTTCATGTGGATGTCACCCTACGCCCGTTTGTGTACGCCTCGCGCCTGGAGCACCGCCAGGTGCGCAAAGGGTTGCCGGCGTTCATCACACCGATCATCTGCCGGGTGTCGG
>NZ_JBVVOU010000475.1:0-261 GCF_055807635.1 Bradyrhizobium sp. Kon56
TCGGCAGCCATGTCTTCCTTGGCTACGCGGAAGGCTTCGCCCATACCGACGATCTGGTGAGTCGCCAGGGTGCCGGAACGCATGCCGCGCTCGTGGCCGCCACCATGCATGGCGGCTTCGATACGCACGCGTGGCTTACGGCTCACGTACAGTGCGCCGATGCCTTTAGGGCCGTAGGTCTTGTGGGCCGAGAACGACATCAGGTCGACTTTCAGCTTGGACAGGTCGATCTCGACCTTGCCGGTGGACTGAGCGGCGTCG
>NZ_JBVVOU010000476.1:0-261 GCF_055807635.1 Bradyrhizobium sp. Kon56
CCCGACACCGGCGAGGCGAAATCGAGGTAGTCGATCGGCGTATTGTCGATCATTACCGTGTCGCGCTTGGGGTCCATACGCGTGGTAATGGCCCAGATCACGTCGTTCCAGTCGCGAGCGTTGATGTCGTCGTCGGTGACAATAACGAACTTGGTGTACATGAATTGTCGTAAAAACGACCACACACCCAGCATTACCCGCTTGGCATGGCCGGGATACGACTTTTTCATGGTGACGATGGCCATGCGGTACGAGCAACCT
>NZ_JBVVOU010000477.1:0-261 GCF_055807635.1 Bradyrhizobium sp. Kon56
TGAACGATTTTCAGGACGTCCGAACTTGCGTCAACTGGGATGACGGCACTTCGCATCGTGACATGAAGGACAGCAAGGGAGTTTGGTCGAAGGTGGCAGATGAATAGCTTCCTGCAGAACTCGTCCCTTATCTAGGCCGACCGCCACTCGATAGACCTTGATCCTGGCCTCGAGACGTGCGTCGGATAACGCAGCTGCGCGCCCCCTCCAAGCCCGGCTATGGCCGGTTCGGTCGCCGCAGGCCCCACCCGAGAAGGCTTG
>NZ_JBVVOU010000478.1:0-261 GCF_055807635.1 Bradyrhizobium sp. Kon56
TCTGGATGATCTGCTTGCACGTGGTGCCACGTACGATGGAGTCATCCACCAGCATCACGTTCTTGCCACGAAATTCCAGCTCGATGGCATTGAGCTTCTGGCGCACCGACTTCTTGCGCGCAGCCTGGCCCGGCATGATGAAAGTACGGCCGATGTAGCGGTTCTTGACGAAACCTTCGCGGAACTTGACGCCCAAGTGGTTGGCCAGTTCCAGCGCAGCGGTGCGGCTGGTGTCCGGGATGGGGATAACCACATCGATGT
>NZ_JBVVOU010000479.1:0-261 GCF_055807635.1 Bradyrhizobium sp. Kon56
CAGCTCGGCCTGTTGATCGACGGCGCGATCGTCGCGGCGATGGTGTCGCGCGATCCGGGCGTGGCGGATACGGCGGCGCTGACGGCAGGCCCCCTGCTCAGCCAGTCCAAGGCAAAGAAGAAGCGCGCGGCGGATCAGTTAGAGGCGGTGTGATCGCTCCCATCCCGTAGCCCGCATGAGCGCAGCGAAATGCGGGACGGCTGTCCCCGGATGTCGCTTCGCTCATCCGGGCTACAGCGTTATTGTGTTGCCCCGACTGAC
>NZ_JBVVOU010000480.1:0-260 GCF_055807635.1 Bradyrhizobium sp. Kon56
CAACTGACGCCGCACATCGCCGGCAATACCACCACGGCAATAAGGACGGCGTCACGCCAGATCGTCGACAAGATCCACGCACTCAGATAACATCCCGGCCCTTACTTCAAGAGGCTTGTACATCCATGGAACCGGAAAATAGCACCCCCAACAAAGTGGAGCGATATGCCACCCAATTGAGCAATGGGCTGTTATGGCTCAATGAGCGCGCCTGGCCGCTGACGGTGGGTATCCTGTCGGTGGCGGGCCTGTATTTGTAT
>NZ_JBVVOU010000481.1:0-260 GCF_055807635.1 Bradyrhizobium sp. Kon56
GTGTCAGTCTTGTTGACCACGGTAGATGCGCCACCCGCAAAATTGGCGGTGGTCAGTTTCGAAGGTTGGGCCAGCTGCGATACCACCAGCGAGAACGAGCCGTTTGAAGCACCCGCCCCTGCAGTCATGGTGGCAACTTTTTCATCCGAAGAAGTACCGACCAAGCCACTGAAGCTGTTATCGGTCCCCATGGTCTTGAGTGCACCACGAAACGCATCCAACGCCGCTTGAATCTTTCCGATGGACGACAAGACTGACAC
>NZ_JBVVOU010000482.1:0-260 GCF_055807635.1 Bradyrhizobium sp. Kon56
GCGAATTCCGGTGCCAGTACTCACTGCCGCCGCAAGGAACGCAACAGGCACGTATTCGTATGGCTTGAGGCTTTGGGTTTTACTGCTGACCGCCGTAATCGCCGCGCGCACCACCAGCACTCCGGGGCCCGGACCTTTGGCCAGCGGCATTGAACGGGCCAGTTCACGCTTGAGCGCCTGGTTGTAATAGTCATTGATGCCGCGCAGGGTGCTGTCTGGAATTCGCGTGGTGGCTTGAGGCTTGGGGTAGAACTGTGTGG
>NZ_JBVVOU010000483.1:0-260 GCF_055807635.1 Bradyrhizobium sp. Kon56
CCTATTCGATCATCCCCGGCATGATCTGTTCAGTCGACATCAAGACAGGACGCAAGACGATCCTCAGTTACCTTTTGAAGCCGATCAACAAGGCGCGTCAGGAGGCCATGAGTGAGCGGTAGCGCCAACTCTCCTCCCACCACCCATGATCGGTTGCTCCTGCCGATCACCAGAGAGGATTTCGGGCTGGAGTTCCGGGTTGTCGCGCGTGGCGGCATACGCCGCGGCATTCGTCTGGAAAAGGCTTTCTGGATGTCGCT
>NZ_JBVVOU010000484.1:0-260 GCF_055807635.1 Bradyrhizobium sp. Kon56
TGAGTCGCTGGACACCCTGGGCCTGGCCGGTGCGGGCTTGACGCGCCTGACGTTCACCGACCACCGCGTCGCGCAGGAAGATATTCTGGGGCACGAGCGCCGCGAGCTTTTGCAGGGGCTCAACGCCCTGAGCCTGGTATTCGAACGTCATCGGCCCATGGTGGCGGCCATGGCCCTGGGCACCACGTTCGGCCTGCTCACCGCGCTTGATGTGCGCCCGGTGTCGGCTGCGGTAAAACGTTGGTCGGCAAGGCAGTGGC
>NZ_JBVVOU010000485.1:0-260 GCF_055807635.1 Bradyrhizobium sp. Kon56
GGCCGGTGGGCGACGCGCCGCCGGGCGCCAAAGGTCGGGGCCACCAGCGGGGCATCGGTCATTGCAAGCGCTGGAGAACGAACGCAAGCACGTGCGCGGCCGCTTCAAGGAAGCCCGGCAGCACTTGAGCACATCGCCCCGCTATGGGGAGCGCAACGCGCGTTGGCGCCACGACCTGCCCTGGTACCTGGTGATCGGTGAACCGCGCAGTGGCAAGACCCAGTTGCTGGCGGCAGCCGGCTTGCAGTCACCGCTCGATC
>NZ_JBVVOU010000486.1:0-259 GCF_055807635.1 Bradyrhizobium sp. Kon56
GCCGGATCATGAAACGCTTCGGTCAACGCATAGAAGACCTGCTCCAGGAATTCGAAACAGCAGCCGACGGCATGATCAATTTGCATGTTATTGATCCCATTCCTTTTTCAGAAGATGCCTACAAAGCCAGCTTATTCGGCCTGGATGACACCTACGGGTACCTTGGCCTTATCGGCACACGTGCCGGCCAGGGCACGCAACGCATTGACGCGTTCAACCCCGACGACGAACCGTTGCTCGAGTATCAAATCAGCCACTT
>NZ_JBVVOU010000487.1:0-259 GCF_055807635.1 Bradyrhizobium sp. Kon56
GTGGATGAGAGTCGAAAAAACGGCGGACTACTGCCGCTAACGGCAAGCCTCGGTCTTGTAGGCGACGCAAATCAAATGTGGAAAGGGGGCAAGCTTGATTGATCGTTCCTACGCTCCGCGTGGGAATGCCTCCAGGGACGCTCCGCGTCCGGCCAACCGCTGCGCACTGGCGACGCAGAGCGTCATGGGCTGCATTCCCACGCGGGAGCGTGGGAACGATCAGCCATAGAAGTGACGCAAATCAAATGTGGGAGGGGGC
>NZ_JBVVOU010000488.1:0-259 GCF_055807635.1 Bradyrhizobium sp. Kon56
TCAGTGACTTTCTCAACTTAGTGCAGCTTTCGCCTTCACGTACCCCATCACTACCCTCAAAAAAGTGAAGCCCCCATCTAGGACTTGACAATGCAGCCTCATCCTTTACGCGAAAAAGTTATCAATAGCTTTATTAACAGCTGGACCAACGCTCGCTCGGAATACTCCGTCATTGCGGTGGAGTTTTTGACATCCCTATATGATCGGTTTCGATCAGAAGGCCTGGCCGACCCCATCTTTGAGACTCAACTAACAAGCG
>NZ_JBVVOU010000489.1:0-258 GCF_055807635.1 Bradyrhizobium sp. Kon56
GGGTAAGGCCCACGGCAATCGACAGTGCGAACAGCAGCGCTTCGGTCCAGTCACCCTTGGTAAACCCGTTGATGAACAACACCAGCGGCGCCATCACGAACATGAAGCGGATCAGCAGCCAGCTGACCTTGTTCACCCCATGCTGGAACGAGGTGGTGGCGCGGTCGGTCGCGGTGACGCGCTGCGCCAACGCACCGAAATAGGTGTTATTGCCCGTGGCCAGAATCACCGCTGTGGCGGCGCCGGACACCACATTGG
>NZ_JBVVOU010000490.1:0-258 GCF_055807635.1 Bradyrhizobium sp. Kon56
ACCCTGGAAATACCATTGGTTGTGCGGGTAGAAATTGGCGCCGATGATGTCCAGGTAATGCTCCTGCCCACCCAGGCCCGGCCATTGCCGCCCGGTCAACAGGTCCCAGGCTTCGAATTGAGCCAGCCGATAACGTTCGGCGTGATCGATCTCTTCGCTGCGACGCGAGGCTGACACCACGTTGATCAACGGGTCGCACTGCACGAAACGCGCAGCGGGCGCGCGCTCACGAATCGCCTCGATAGCCGCGATGCTGGC
>NZ_JBVVOU010000491.1:0-258 GCF_055807635.1 Bradyrhizobium sp. Kon56
AACTTGGCGATGGTCGCGTCGTCCAGGTTCTTCTTCCAGTTGAAGGAAGGCGAGCAGTTGTAGGACAGCAGTTGGTCCGGGTATTCCTTTTTGATCGCTTCGGCGAAGCGGCGGGCTTCGTCCAGGTCCGGCTTGGCGGTTTCGCACCAGATCAGGTCGGCATAGGGCGCGTAGGCCAGGCCACGGGCGATCGCCTGGTCAAGACCGGCGCGCACTTTGTAGAAGCCTTCCTGGGTGCGCTGGCCGGTCACGAACGGC
>NZ_JBVVOU010000492.1:0-258 GCF_055807635.1 Bradyrhizobium sp. Kon56
TTCGATGCTCAGGTCAGCCTGCTGCGTGTGTTGCAGGAAGGCGAAGTGACCCGCGTCGGCGCCAAGCACTCGCGGCCGGTGAATGTGCGCATCATCGCGGCGACCCACCGTAATCTCAGCCAGGCGGTGGCCGAGGGGGCGTTTCGCGAGGACCTTTACTACCGCCTCAATGTGCTGAACATCACGGTGCCGCCCTTGCGCATGCGGCGCGACGATATCCCCTTGCTGGCGCGCTATTTCCTGCAGCGCTGCGCGCGC
>NZ_JBVVOU010000493.1:0-258 GCF_055807635.1 Bradyrhizobium sp. Kon56
TCGTGCTCGGCCTGGGAAAACAGGTCCATGGCGATCCAGTCCGGATCGGTCTGGCCGTCACACACCACGAGGATTTCCGAGGGGCCGGCGATCATGTCGATGCCGACCTGGCCAAACACGTGACGCTTGGCGGTGGCGACGTAGATATTGCCCGGACCCACCACTTTGTCGACCTTCGGCACGCTTTCGGTGCCATAGGCCAGCGCGGCAACCGCTTGGGCGCCACCGATGGTGAATACCCGGTCGACCCCGGCGATG
>NZ_JBVVOU010000494.1:0-258 GCF_055807635.1 Bradyrhizobium sp. Kon56
CGCACCATCCAGAATCCGGCGTCATTGACGTGGCAGAAGAACACCGAGCCTGCGCCAATGGCCAGCGCCACCAGTGAACTCTGGGTCGCCGCGAGCCCGGCCATCATCGGCGCGAGAATGCCCGCCACACCGCAGCTCAAGCCTGCCACGGCATACGCCGCGCCCAGCCAGATACCGCCGCTGATCAGGCTGGCGTACAGCATAAACACCCCGACCGGCAGCAGCAGGCTGTAGACCAGCACCGCGCGCCAGGCGCCA
>NZ_JBVVOU010000495.1:0-258 GCF_055807635.1 Bradyrhizobium sp. Kon56
TGTTCCTGCTCGACTGCCTGCAGAAGAATCGCGGCAACCGAACCCGTACGGCGCGACGTGATCGGTAAGTATCACCCTCACGGCGACACTGCGGTGTACGACACCATCGTTCGGATGGCCCAGCCGTTTTCCCTGCGCTACCTGCTGGTAGACGGCCAGGGCAACTTCGGTTCGGTCGACGGCGACAACGCCGCGGCCATGCGATACACCGAAGTGCGCATGACCAAGCTGGCGCACGAGCTGCTGGCCGACCTGCAC
>NZ_JBVVOU010000496.1:0-258 GCF_055807635.1 Bradyrhizobium sp. Kon56
ATTCCAACAGTTCGTCGTCAAGCAGCAGTCGCGGCCAATTGCACGCCGGCCGGCGTCGCGCACCCAGCCACCAGGTCAGCGCCGGGCTGCTGGCAGTGAGCAAGCGGTCCAGCAAGGCATCCAGCTCGGGAGCAGGCAAGCGGCAGAAATCGTCCAGGCACAACCACGCCCTGGATTGCCAACGGCCCAGATCGAGCAATAACGTCGCTTCATCCGTATACGCCAGCCCCAGGCTGTGGGCCAGGCGCCGGGAGAAAT
>NZ_JBVVOU010000497.1:0-258 GCF_055807635.1 Bradyrhizobium sp. Kon56
GTGGGTTCCACGAGCCGAGCGACTCGATGAAACGGCCGTCGCGCGGCGAACGGGCGTCGGCGACGACGACGTGGTAATAGGGACGCTTCTTCGAGCCCGCACGGGACAGTCGGATTTTCAGTGGCATGTTCTTTCTCCTAAAATTCTGATTTTCGTTGATCGGGGTTATGACTGTTGTCTTTATGCATGTCGTTGTCCCAAAACCGCTGCGCACTTTTGGGCGACATGCACTGGTCCTCAGCCGGTTTTCGTTACGCC
>NZ_JBVVOU010000498.1:0-258 GCF_055807635.1 Bradyrhizobium sp. Kon56
ATCGACGGCGTCGCCAGCACCACCACGGTGACGACCGATGCGCAAGGCGCCTGGTCGTTCACGCCGAGCGGGCTGGCGGACGGATTGCACACCATCGTGGCAAGCCAGACCGATAGCTTCGGCAATACCGGCTCGGCTTCGCTGAGCTTCACGCTGGATACGACGGCGCCTGCGGTCGCCATCACGACGATCGAGGGCGGTAACAACCTGATCAACGCCGCGGAAGCGGCCGGCGGGGTCCAGGTCAGCGGCACCGCT
>NZ_JBVVOU010000499.1:0-258 GCF_055807635.1 Bradyrhizobium sp. Kon56
ATAATTGTCGCCGAAAGCCTTCTTGAGCGCGGTAAAAGTCGGCTCACCGGTGCAATGTCCCGGGGCTACGCTGTCGACTTTGAACCTGTCCTTCAGGGCGGTAACGACTTTCGCGATAGCTTCGTCAGGTGCGACGACCAGATGAAATCCTCCCGCGATGAGATGAATCCTGGGATTGATTGCCGTCGCCGCTTCGACGATGCGCTCGATCCCGGGGTGCGAGCAACCGACCAGAAGGACCATGCCGTCGGCCGTGTT
>NZ_JBVVOU010000500.1:0-257 GCF_055807635.1 Bradyrhizobium sp. Kon56
GGTAAGCCGTCACACTAAACGGACATGAACCCGCGCCGACCAAGAGGGAGCGTGAGCCCGTCAGTTGGCACGCGGGCTATTGGCACCAACTGCGGTAGATATGGTCATCAACGTTGGCAATCCACTCTACGGGACGGACACCGACGATCGATACGGTAGCGCTGTTGTTCAAAGAGGGCAGAAATCGTACTTTCGCCTATCGCGCGAACTCTGGTGGGGGAATGCGTTGACGGCGCGATCCAGCAGGTTTTTTCATC
>NZ_JBVVOU010000501.1:0-257 GCF_055807635.1 Bradyrhizobium sp. Kon56
GAAGCGAGTCGGGTTGGAACGGGCTGACCCAGGAAGAGGTGTTCGACGAGCGTCTGGCGGACCACGCACTGAAGAGGCAGCGTGCGCTGTTCGAAAGCTTTTGGCGTTCAAACAGGCCTGAGGTAGAAGATCCCGGCGTGCTGGGCCGACGTTATCCCTCGTTGCCGCATCAGGCCGTGGACGAGGTGATGGGCGCCGCCACCCCGCTTGAACGCAGTCGCCTGAAGGACACTGGCAAGGTGCCGAGGCGTCTGGAT
>NZ_JBVVOU010000502.1:0-257 GCF_055807635.1 Bradyrhizobium sp. Kon56
GCTCAACTGGATCGGCCGCCGCTACGTGATGAGGAACAGCCGATGATCGAGGTGACGGCGGTGCATTTGACCACCTGCACCGAAAACCCCACGGTCGGTGCCACGGCGATGCGCAGCGCTTGGGGCAGTATCACGTAGCGCAGTTGTTCAAGGGGATTGAGCGCCAGGCTGGCCGATGCCTCCCACTGCCCATGGGCAATGGAATCAACGCAGCCGCGCCAGATCTCGGCCAGGTAGGCGCTGGTAAACAGGGTCAG
>NZ_JBVVOU010000503.1:0-257 GCF_055807635.1 Bradyrhizobium sp. Kon56
GGCGGAACGCGGAGCGTCCCAAGAAGCATTCCCTCGCAGAGCGTGGGAACGATCAAGAACCCACATCAGAGCTTTCGCCTGACGCAATACCAATGTGGGAGGGGGCTTGCTCCCGATAGCGGTGGATCAGTCAATGTATCGGGTGACTGTCACACCGCTATCGGGAGCCAGCCCCCTCCCACATCTTTTCACCCAGGCTGCGCGTCTCAAACTCGCCGGCAACGCCTGACCTGAGTCTGACTGGGTAAAAAGATGTG
>NZ_JBVVOU010000504.1:0-257 GCF_055807635.1 Bradyrhizobium sp. Kon56
GCCTTGCAGTCTTCGATGACCGCCTGATAAATGGTGGCGTAGCAGCGATCCGGGATCACCGCCTTGGTGTCGTGCAGCTGGCCGTCGGTGCCCCACATCTTGCCGGAGTCACGGATCATGGCCGGCATCGAGGCGTCGACGATGACGTCGCTCGGCACGTGCAGGTTGGTGATGCCTTTGTCGGAGTTGACCATCGCCAGGGCAGGGCGAGCGGCATAGACGGCCTGGATGTCCGCTTCGATCTGCGCCTGCTGGTC
>NZ_JBVVOU010000505.1:0-257 GCF_055807635.1 Bradyrhizobium sp. Kon56
TGGCATCATCGGCCCAAGCGGAGCAGGCAAATCTACTTTGGCAAGGGCGCTCGTGGGGGTTTGGCCACATGCACGGGGCAAGATTAAACTGGATAATGCCGCACTGGAGCACTGGTCATCCCAGTCCCTCGGCAAACACATCGGATATCTTCCTCAAGATGTCGAATTGCTCGACGGCAGCATTGCCGTCAATATCGCCCGGTTTGACGTCAAGGCCACTCCTGCAGCGGTTTTGGGAGCCGCAAACGCTGCCGGAG
>NZ_JBVVOU010000506.1:0-257 GCF_055807635.1 Bradyrhizobium sp. Kon56
CGCCGATCCGTATCGACAAGGCCTATTCCTGGGATGCGCCGCTGGCAGCACACGGGCTCATGCACACGGTCATCCGTAATGCCTGGGCCGGCGATCCTTACAGGATCGATACGCTAATGATGTACATGTCCAACATGGCCTGGAACTCGTCGATGAACACCGTCGAGACGATGGCGATGCTGACCGACAGCGACGAGGCCGGAAACTACAAGATCCCCTTCATCATCTATTCCGACGCCTATTATTCCGAGACCGTG
>NZ_JBVVOU010000507.1:0-257 GCF_055807635.1 Bradyrhizobium sp. Kon56
GGCCCAGCACGCCGTTGATCGCGCTGCTGCCGGATTTGACGATGGAGCCCAACGACTTCTCGACGATATTCGACAGCCCGCCCTTCTTGTTGCCCGGCGTGGTATTGGCACTGCGATCCGCCTCGCCCTTGGCCAGGTAACGGTCGTACCAGTCCATTTCCCTGACCAGTTCCTGAGCCACTTCCTTGCTCTCAGCCCGAGACGTCAGCAGGTAAATCGCGTCCCGGACTTCGGTCACTTCGGAAAACATCACCGTC
>NZ_JBVVOU010000508.1:0-257 GCF_055807635.1 Bradyrhizobium sp. Kon56
ACATGCCCGAATCCAACGAAACCTATAACCGCGAGGCCCTGCGCGGCCCGGCGTGGGCGTTGGTGGAGCAACTGCGGCCGGTGCAGGGAGAGGCGCGCCAGGCGCGTCTGGACCAGTTGCAACCGCATTACGGGCTGCGTTTGCGGCTGTTTGAGCGCGACAGCAATCACTTGAGTGAGCGCGAACAGGCACTCCGGGCAAGCGAAAAGGAGGTGGTGAGCGAGGACTTCATGAAGTTCCTTGCTCCCATCGACGAT
>NZ_JBVVOU010000509.1:0-256 GCF_055807635.1 Bradyrhizobium sp. Kon56
TAGGTATCAATGAGGGCGCCCTCGCGGCCGAAGCGGCCCCCTTTGGTGGCGTGAAAGATTCAGGTTATGGGCGCGAAGGCTCCACCCACGGTCTGGAAGAGTACATGCACATCAAATACACCTGCCAAGGCGGGCTGGACTGATCCTTCGCGCCTAACGGGCGCATTGCCGACCGCCGTGTCACGCGGTCGGTAACGGCAGGCCTCTGTCCGATAAAGCCGCCATTCGCGCCCTGCCCCCTCCTTCAGCGGTTTCC
>NZ_JBVVOU010000510.1:0-256 GCF_055807635.1 Bradyrhizobium sp. Kon56
CGCCTGTTCCAGGAACAAGCCACCTCCTTCAATTTGCCGCCGGGTGATGTGTCGTTGCGCCTCAAGCTGCTGCCGGGCCAGACCCCGGGCTGCCTGCCGGGCATGCTCGCGCCGCCGGCACAGAACATCACGCTCAAAGCCGGAGATGTACTGGTTCAACTGGTTGAGCTGCTCTACATGGGCCTTGAGTTGCGCGTGTTCGGCATTGGCAGCGCAAAACTTATGCACAATTTTGGTAAAGCCGCGCAGCAGCTTG
>NZ_JBVVOU010000511.1:0-256 GCF_055807635.1 Bradyrhizobium sp. Kon56
CGTCTCCGGCCAGTTGAAAGCGACCGCTGGATCGCTGATGAAGATCGCCAACGACCTGCGCTGGATGAACTCCGGCCCGCTGGCCGGCCTCGGCGAAATAGAGCTGGAAGGCCTGCAACCGGGTTCATCGATCATGCCGGGCAAGGTCAACCCAGTGATTCCGGAAGCCACGGCCATGGTGGCCGCCCAGGTCATCGGCAACGACACGGTGATCACCGTTGCCGGCCAATCAGGCAACTTCGAACTGAACGTGATG
>NZ_JBVVOU010000512.1:0-256 GCF_055807635.1 Bradyrhizobium sp. Kon56
GAAACACCGGCGCCGACGGTGCTGCCGATGGCCGAGCCGGTGCTGCAGCCTGCTGTCGAGCCAGAGCCAGAGCCAGAGCACAAGCCGTGGCCGGAACTGCCGGTGGCTGAAGAGCTGGTGGCGCTGGTTGAGGATGTGCAGGTTGAGCACGTAACGCCGCCGAGTTCGTCGACCGGATCCTTGTCGATGGCCTGGGCGTACAGCATCTGGAGGTCGGCGACGACTTCCGTTTTGGTTGCGACCGCGTCGGCGATTT
>NZ_JBVVOU010000513.1:0-256 GCF_055807635.1 Bradyrhizobium sp. Kon56
GAGTTTTTAAGCCGCATGTCCTTTTCACTTCCACATGTTCACTTAGAGCAAGTGCTTAAGCTCTATACGTCCTGGCAAAGAGAAACACAGTCGCAAATCCAAATCGAGATCAACAGTAAGTCATTTCCTTTTGATGTTTATGTCGTGTCCTATGTTGCGTATCGAGATTGGGATAGTCATTTTTCTCCCGTTATGCTGGCAAGGATTCCTGAGCTAGCTATCCATTTCGTTCTTAACCATTGCTCAGCCGAGGAGG
>NZ_JBVVOU010000514.1:0-255 GCF_055807635.1 Bradyrhizobium sp. Kon56
GTCGCCGTGGCGCGGACGTCGACGATGGGCGTCAGAGGGGGCAGGTCGACAATCACATAGTCATAGGTAGTTCGTAAGCGAGCGAACAACTTGCGCATGTGTTCGGTTGCCAGAAGCTCGCTGCTATGAAGCAGCGGCCGAATCTTAACCACCGGCAAAAAGGCCAAATTCGTCTTTGGCTCCTGCCAGATCGCCTCTTCCAAAGAGCATTTTTCGAAAATGACCTCAAGCAAACCGACGCTCGCATCCGGCGCG
>NZ_JBVVOU010000515.1:0-255 GCF_055807635.1 Bradyrhizobium sp. Kon56
GGTCAGTTGGTCGCCGATAGCCTTGTGCAGCAGGGCAGCAACCACCGAGGAGTCAACGCCGCCGGACAGGCCGAGCAGGACGTTATCGGTGCCGACTTGGGCACGCACTTGAGCGATGGCGTCTTCAGCGATTTTGGACGGGGTCCACAGCGCTTCACACTCGCAGATGTCGAGGATGAAGCGCGCCCGCGCCTATATCCGCATCGATGGCGCCTTCGACAGCCTGGCGTTGATCGAGAACGTGCCGCTGCAAGC
>NZ_JBVVOU010000516.1:0-255 GCF_055807635.1 Bradyrhizobium sp. Kon56
CGTGCTTCAGTTGGACTTCGACGCAATCTGGTTTCTCTTCGACGAGAATGATCTCGTCTCCGAAAATGGCTTCGACGCCGCTGGCCCGTTCGAACAGCATGCGCGAGAGGTCACTGCGCTGAAGAGTAACGTATCGTCCATTCGACAACTCGGAGAAGACGTCGGTACCGAAGCCGGCCAGCCGACGGCCAGCTTCATCTACGATCCGAAACTCTCGGGCGTAGTAGCCGTCGCGATTGATCTCCGGCATCAATC
>NZ_JBVVOU010000517.1:0-254 GCF_055807635.1 Bradyrhizobium sp. Kon56
GATGGGTCTGACTGCCCGCGATCTTGAGGCGTTTATCGGCTCCAGCGGGCGGGTTTCGGAGGTTCTGAACGGCAAGCGCAAGCTGAGCCTGGCCATGATCAAACGCCTGCACGAGGGTTTGTGCATTCCTTATGAGCGGTTGCTGGCAGGCATTTAGGCGGCGCTGGGTGGGCCCATCGCGAGCAAGCCCGCGCCCACATTTGCCCGCGTTTATCCCGTGGGAACGCGGTCGAATGTGGGAGCGGGCTTGCCCG
>NZ_JBVVOU010000518.1:0-254 GCF_055807635.1 Bradyrhizobium sp. Kon56
GTAGTCGTCGCCTACGGCTTGATCCTGCCCCAGGCCGTGCTCGACATCCCACGCCTGGGCTGCATCAACAGCCACGCGTCGCTCTTGCCACGCTGGCGCGGAGCGGCGCCGATCCAGCGCGCGGTAGAAGCGGGCGACAGCGAAAGCGGCGTGACCGTGATGCGCATGGAAGCAGGCTTGGACACCGGCCCGATGCTGCTCAAAGTCACCACCCCGATCACCGCTCAGGACACTGGCGGCAGCCTGCATGACCG
>NZ_JBVVOU010000519.1:0-254 GCF_055807635.1 Bradyrhizobium sp. Kon56
TGGGCGGGGGCTTGCTCCCGATAGCGCGCAGTCAGTCAAATGTGTGGTGACTGACACTCCGCTATCGGGAGCAAGCCCCCTCCCACAGTTGTGTCCGCTTCGTGAACCTATAAAACCTGGCGCAGGAAGGCCTGGGCTCGCGGGTCTTTCGGCGCATCGAAGAACGCGGCCGGCGCAGCGTCCTCCAGCAATTTGCCGTGAAGTCGGCATGGTGTTCCAGCATTTCAACCTGTTCCCGCACATGACCGTGCTGG
>NZ_JBVVOU010000520.1:0-253 GCF_055807635.1 Bradyrhizobium sp. Kon56
TGGCGAAATGTAATGCTGCATTAAAAGAAAACGAATTGATATTGAAATTGCGCAATTAATATTCGCTGGTTACATTTTTTCACTTGTGAATCCCTTGCTAGACGGTTTATTGCAGTGTTGCGTAGACCTGAACCGCTGTTGATATTTCTGGATCCCATTCTGGCTTCTGGGATTGTCGCGCAGTAATGGGCCTGCGTACTGCCTGCCCTGTTCAGGTAGCGGGCATCAACGACTCGGACATTCCCACGGTTAA
>NZ_JBVVOU010000521.1:0-253 GCF_055807635.1 Bradyrhizobium sp. Kon56
CCCACAGCCTGCAGCACCTGCGTTACCCGCACATCTTCGGCCTCGGCGATGTGTGCGGCACCAGTAACGCCAAGACCGCCGCGGCGGTGCGCAAGCAGATCGTGGTGGTTGCCGAGAACCTGCTGGCCCTGCGCAAGCAGGCGCCGCTGCCGCTCAAGTACGACGGCTATGGCTCCTGCCCGTTGACGGTGGAGAAGGGCAAGGTGGTGCTGGCCGAGTTCGGTTACGGCGGCAAGCTGTTGCCGACCTTTCC
>NZ_JBVVOU010000522.1:0-253 GCF_055807635.1 Bradyrhizobium sp. Kon56
CCCGCACCGTCGATGGCCGCTGCAAGGTAATGAAAGGCTGTTCCAACAGGTTTTTCCAGTCGATCTGAGGCCATTGCGCCAAAGGCGAATCTGCCGGCACCACTGCGATCGAGCGGCCGATTGGCGTGCTGACTAAACCAGGCCACGAACTATCGGCGGCGGCGCAGGTGTTGTTCGATATCTTCCGGGATGAGGCGGGGAAGGGACGGTTTCCGACGTTCTGAAGTGCGAAACAAAAGTGGGAGCTGGCGTG
>NZ_JBVVOU010000523.1:0-252 GCF_055807635.1 Bradyrhizobium sp. Kon56
GCGCTATCCGCTGCGAGACAGCGGGGTGCGCACGTTCTATGTGTCCGGGCCGCCGAGCTATGTCGGCCAGGTGCTGCGGCTGGCGCAGTTGACGGACCGGCAACGCAGTGAGCTGCGTGTGGGTGCCCAGGCCTTTGGCGTGGTGCAGGTGTTCAATACACACGTCGAGGACCGGCAGTATGGAACCGGTGCGAGCAAGGTCAGCGTGCCGGGAATGGTATCCATCGTTCAAAGCCTGCTGGCCAGTGAGCG
>NZ_JBVVOU010000524.1:0-252 GCF_055807635.1 Bradyrhizobium sp. Kon56
CGAGATGCCTAGGCTCCAGAATTAGCGTGCGGAGTCGCCATGCAGGTTTATCATCTTGTAAGTTTATATTCCCATGTAGTTCATCGCTTTCTGTTTTGTTTGTACGTCATTGAAAATGCGATTTTATTAATTGTGGATGCGCTAAAGTCGTTTTTTTATCGTGCGTTGAAAAAAGGTAATCATGGAGAAGTTAATGATGGGTTTTATTAAATATACTGGCGTTACTATGGCATTGCTAGCGGCAAGTTCTTT
>NZ_JBVVOU010000525.1:0-252 GCF_055807635.1 Bradyrhizobium sp. Kon56
TGTCAAGTTCTAGTCCCATCCAGCTAATGATCTACGCAACACCATTCTTTAGCCCTAGGTTCTTGCTCGCGTAAGTAGGTACAGTCGATTAAAGACAAGATGCGTAGCTCAACGCGACCTGATGTCTAACGGATCAGCCACGGCCAAAGCCCTCGGTTCAGCCAGATACGCTGGGTGCTGTGACATGCTTCCTCAGTGATAGGACTGTGCCAGTCGACAACAACCCGGTTGAGGACCTGGGACGGCCATGGG
>NZ_JBVVOU010000526.1:0-252 GCF_055807635.1 Bradyrhizobium sp. Kon56
GGATTACAGGCGGTTCAGCGAGGCGAATCGGCACCGTGGCGCACCAGGATGGCGCCACGTTCCGTTGTTGAGTGCACGGCACGCTTCAAAACAGGGCGTTGCGCACCAGGCCGTGCCGGCAGTGCGCAACCCGGTATTACGCGGTGACGCCGACCCGTGACAGCAGCACGCGGTCCAGCACCCACACCACCACCAGCGAGGCGCCCACCAGCGGGAAAATGATCGCCAACGACCCTCGCAATGACGCCACGC
>NZ_JBVVOU010000527.1:0-252 GCF_055807635.1 Bradyrhizobium sp. Kon56
GTCACCGCGGGCGTCGGCTATGTGCAGCAGGAAGGTGGGCCGCGCCAGGCAATCCGCCCCGGCGACGTGGTGTGGATTCCACCGCACACCCGCCACTGGCATGGCGCGACGGCCACCCAGGGCATGACCCACATTGCCATCGCCGAAGCCGAAAACGGCAGCTCCGTCACCTGGGCCGAACAGGTGTCGGAGGCGCAATACGCCGGCCAACTGCCCGCGATGAACCGCGCCCTGCCCGCCTCGGACAGCTTG
>NZ_JBVVOU010000528.1:0-252 GCF_055807635.1 Bradyrhizobium sp. Kon56
GAAGGCTGAGCGGGCGCCGAAGCCACGGGAGGAAATCTGCAGGTCCTGCGCGTAGTTCTGACGGTTCTGCACCACCAGGCCGGGCACGCCGCGACCAGACCTTCGCCAAACTCAACCTCGAACCGGATGACGACAGCAAACTGGCGCTGATCTACAGCAGCCTGGAGCAGAATGGCACGCAGGATCCGCTCGGCCAGACCTGGGCGGCGTACAAGGCTGACCCACGTTCGGTGAGCACCAACGCGCTGACCT
>NZ_JBVVOU010000529.1:0-252 GCF_055807635.1 Bradyrhizobium sp. Kon56
GAAAATGATTGAGGGCGCCACAAAAAAGCTGTCGGTGCGACGTCTATGCCGCTTGCTGGGCGTGCCTCGCAGCAGCTATTACGCGATGCGCCAGCCCAAACCTGAGCGCAGAATTGAGCCCCAACTGGAAAAGAGAATCCGGCTTTTACACCGAGAGCATCGCGGAGCGCTGGGCAGCCGTGGGTTTACAAAAGCCCTGAAAACACAGGGCGTAGTGGTCGGGCGCCATCGTATGCGCAGCTTGATGAAGAG
>NZ_JBVVOU010000530.1:0-252 GCF_055807635.1 Bradyrhizobium sp. Kon56
CTCCTAATGCATAGCGAAAAGGTTCTGGACGGGGTCACCAAACGAGCTTGGACTGGGTAGTGCCGCCCTTGACAAAAGAGATGAACTTCCTTCGTAGCTGGAAGGGGCATCTGGCCACCACTATAATGTAGAATTTATGAACAACATTGATAATGTTGAGCTCATGAAATTTTATTCCTATGGTCCCTCCATACCCGATACCCTTCTGGAACGCTGTGATGCTGGTCGCGTCGCCTAGAGCTGCGTCAGCCA
>NZ_JBVVOU010000531.1:0-251 GCF_055807635.1 Bradyrhizobium sp. Kon56
GCAGACACACCTTCGCCCTCTCGCGGCTTGTTCGCCCGAGCTTTGCTTGGTCGCCTCACCCTCGAATGAAAGAGGGCGCAGGGAAGACCGGGCGCCGGCTGGCACCCGCGGTCCACTGTGCGAAGTTGCAGTAAAAAATCTGCACAGCGGCATACAGGTGAAGCCAAAACGTCCGGCCTTCCCTGCGCAGCGGTTTTACGGCTTATGCCGTGCTCTCCCCGGGGAGCGATGCACTATTGCCCCCGTCGCCT
>NZ_JBVVOU010000532.1:0-251 GCF_055807635.1 Bradyrhizobium sp. Kon56
CTTCTTGAGGATAGGATGGCTTCGCCTATTGGCGCGAAGCCAGGCCAACCTTAATCGCAGCGCAAATGAGGCCGCTATAAACGCGTCGCTGCAAAATATGACTGCGATGTTTAAAAGCATTACAGCGATCAAAAGCGAGGCTGATGCTTGCATGGCAGCCGTGCACGAAGATGTCAGGTTTATTGCGCTGTTGACGCTTTATTGCACGGTTGAAATATATGACGGACAGCCTTGAATAGTTTTAGATGGCG
>NZ_JBVVOU010000533.1:0-251 GCF_055807635.1 Bradyrhizobium sp. Kon56
GAACGGCACCGGGTCCGGCACTTCGTTCGGCTGGCCGTTGAAGGTCGGCGTGCCGCCGAGTTCGGAAACCAGCCGGACGAAACTGGCGCGGAATGCCGCGACCGTGGTCGGCCCGAGCGCAAAGGACGCCTTGCGGCCGTCGCCGCTCGCGCCGATCACCATGTGGTCTCGAAGGTCGAACAGGATCTCGATGCCAGGGCCGTCGGGGATCGGCGACGATGTCAGGCCGTTAGGCGTGACATAGAAGGTCG
>NZ_JBVVOU010000534.1:0-251 GCF_055807635.1 Bradyrhizobium sp. Kon56
CTCCAAGGAGGTGCGCAAACGAGGCTTAAGCCGCAACCTTTGACCAAAATTGCGGGTTTTGCGGCGACTGCATCCTGACCCACTGATAATTGGTCTTTGACCACGGCCGGACATTCGCGTTGAGATTGTCGACAACGACGTCACCCGAGCGCGTCCTGACCACGAGAATAAGATGATGCTCACCCGAGCCGGTCACGACTTCCGCCAACAGCAAGGCACGCGCCGGCCATCCTCGTTCGAGCAGCGCGTGG
>NZ_JBVVOU010000535.1:0-251 GCF_055807635.1 Bradyrhizobium sp. Kon56
AGGTCAGCCAGGTATTCGTCCCGGCCGTGCTGGTTCTGGCGTCGCTCACCCCCTGGGCATGTTCCAGGGCTTCGGCATCCTTGATCAGAATGCCATGGCGCGCGGCAACGCCGGTGCCGGCCATGATTGCAGTCGGCGTCGCCAGGCCCAGGGCACAGGGGCAGGCGATCACCAGTACCGCGACCGCATTGATGATTGCGCTCTCCAGGGGCGCGCCGTACAGCCACCAGCCCACCAGGGTGAGCAACGCC
>NZ_JBVVOU010000536.1:0-251 GCF_055807635.1 Bradyrhizobium sp. Kon56
GCGTGGAAACCCGCCCCATCAAAGGCACCCGGGCTCGTGGCCTGACGCCGGAGGAAGATACCGCCAACGCCGCCGAACTGCTGGCCAGCGCAAAGGATCGCGCCGAGAACCTGATGATCGTCGACCTGCTGCGCAACGACCTCGGCCGCAGTTGCCGTATCGGCTCGGTAAACGTCCCGGAATTGTTCAGCCTGGAAAGCTACCCCAATGTGCCGGTGACGCTGCTCACCAAGTGGTGCACGTTGGGGTAG
>NZ_JBVVOU010000537.1:0-251 GCF_055807635.1 Bradyrhizobium sp. Kon56
CGCCGCCTCGATGATGGACGGCGCCAGCGAGGAATACGCGCTTTTCGTCGTGCCGTTCGTGCTGGCCATGGGACTGGTGCTGGGCGCCGTCAACGGCATGCTGATCGTCGTCACCCGCGTGCCCGACATCGTCGTCACGCTGGCCACCCTCTTCGTTCTGCAGGGCGCGGCGCTGCTGGTCCTCAGTGCGCCCGGCGGCGCGGTCGCCGAATGGCTGAGGGCGACCATCGTCGGGACGGTCGCGATCCCGG
>NZ_JBVVOU010000538.1:0-250 GCF_055807635.1 Bradyrhizobium sp. Kon56
CCTGGCGCGCATCGCCAAGTACACCCAGGAAGGCAAGGCGATCTCCATCGCGCTGCTGGGTAACGCGGCCGAAATCCTGCCGGAACTGGTCAAACGTGGCGTGCGCCCGGACATGGTCACCGACCAGACCAGCGCCCATGACCCGCTCAACGGCTACCTGCCGGCCGGCTGGACCTGGGACGAGTACCGCGCCCGCGCCAAGACCGAACCCGCCGCCGTGATCAAGGCCGCCAAGCAGTCGATGGCCGTG
>NZ_JBVVOU010000539.1:0-250 GCF_055807635.1 Bradyrhizobium sp. Kon56
TCGGCATCGCCGGCAGCAAACGCCGAGTGGGCATTGAAGATCAGGGCTAGGGTCAACAAGGCATACTTCATCAGAGGGCTCCGCATCGAGTGTTGCCTGCGATTATGCCTGTTTAAAATCGACTTCCCCCTTCGTACCTCCCACTAACCGTCAAACGACCACCCATCGTTTAAAAAACATCCAATCGAACCTATGTGCCCGAGTTCCACTCCACCCTACTGGAACCTGATGGTGGAGTAAGGATCATGGC
>NZ_JBVVOU010000540.1:0-250 GCF_055807635.1 Bradyrhizobium sp. Kon56
CCTTTACCGGCGCGGATCGCAAGGGCCGTCCGGGCAAGTTTCAGATTGCCCAGGGCGGCACGCTGTTCCTCGACGAAATCGGCGATATGCCGCTGCCGCTGCAGAGCAAACTGCTGCGGGTTTTGCAGGAGAAGGAATTCGAGCCGGTGGGCTCCAACGAAAAGCTGCACAGCGATGTGCGGGTCATCGCGGCGACCTCCATGGACCTGGAAGCGGCGATCAAGCGTGGCGAATTCCGAGCGGACTTGTA
>NZ_JBVVOU010000541.1:0-250 GCF_055807635.1 Bradyrhizobium sp. Kon56
AAATTCGCTGGCATCAACAGGGAGTAGCCAGTAGGCTACATGTGGCTTTGTGATCAATACGATTGGCAGGACGCTGGAGTTCGATACATGGCTCGATGGCATGAAGGACGTTTGGGCAAAAGCAGCGTTGCTGACCCGGCTCGACCGGGCCGAAGAGAATAATTTTGGCGATGAGGAAATCGAAGCCGTCACGGCCCTGGCCGAGCGCTTCCCGGATGCGCGCATCACCCTCGACCCGAATGGCGCCTGG
>NZ_JBVVOU010000542.1:0-250 GCF_055807635.1 Bradyrhizobium sp. Kon56
CGTCGAGCAAGGCGGACCAGGCGCGGGCCAGTTCGGCTTCGCTGACCAGCCCCAGGCGCGTGAGCAGACCCAGCAGGTCCGCACCCTCGGTGGACAAGCGCCGGGCGCGTTCCAGGTCGACCGTCTTCAACCCGGCATGCGCCATCAGCCATGCGCACACCCGTTCGGTGTGCGGGACAGGCATCTGGCAGGCATCGATAAGGGCTGACGACATAGTGGAGTGATATCTGATAAGGCGAAAAGTATGGCT
>NZ_JBVVOU010000543.1:0-250 GCF_055807635.1 Bradyrhizobium sp. Kon56
GTTCCAGGTTTTAAAGGCCACCATCGCGGTTCAGTTGTTTAATCAATACAGGCATTTTTTCGAAGTGTATGTCGGGAAAATGCCTGTGTATGGAGAACTCTATGTCACTCTTTCCAATTAATAATATTGCGCGAGTCATTGATGTAAGGCCGTCAATATCGGACGGCGCACTCAACGCAAGTAATGATCACCCTCGCCAGTTCAAAAGCGTGCCGTTCACCGTCTGTCCTGATACATCGCAACATTCAGC
>NZ_JBVVOU010000544.1:0-249 GCF_055807635.1 Bradyrhizobium sp. Kon56
GCGGCCCACCGAATTGGCCAGCACGTGGCTGACATACAGCGTCAACGGCAGGCAGATCAGGGCCGGGATGGTGTAAGGCAGCACATACCCCAGCACCCCCAGCAGGCGCCCGCGCCGCCGGAAAAACTCACGCTGGCACAAGCGCCGCACGGTCAGGCGACCCAGTAGCGTCAGCACCGCAAAGGCGCCGATCCACACGGCCGACAGCAACAGGAAATCCCCCGCCACGCTCCACGGCGAGCGCTCGGC
>NZ_JBVVOU010000545.1:0-249 GCF_055807635.1 Bradyrhizobium sp. Kon56
TCGATGAGCATCCCGGACAAAGAGCCCGCCCGCCGTAACAGGGTGCGAAGCAGTTCTAGCAGTTGTGCATCGTCCAAGCGGCGTGAGCGTTGCAAGATGATTTCGCGAACGGCTGCAAACACCTCCACTGAGACAATTCCCTGGAATGCCCCATCACATCGAACCCACTTTTCGGGTGGGTTGCGGCTGATACGTTTACGTAGTTTGGAGGATGTTTTGTTGTAGACGTTGTTACCTATGTATTTCTCG
>NZ_JBVVOU010000546.1:0-249 GCF_055807635.1 Bradyrhizobium sp. Kon56
GGCACGGCCTGGGCACTCAGGGGCGCCGACGGATCTGCAATGGACTGGAAAGAAATGGCCGAACTCATTCACCCGCAGAGCCGTAACCGTGAGTGAGGAACTCGACAACCTCAGGCTCACCCTGCCCCTGGCGACAGGACCCGACCAGGACTCCCAACCTGGCGGCGAGCACGCGGTAGGCATGGACGATGAGAGAAGCCAGAACCTGAAAGACCAAAAGGCCGAAAGGCAACTGCGCAAGAAATATGC
>NZ_JBVVOU010000547.1:0-249 GCF_055807635.1 Bradyrhizobium sp. Kon56
GGGTTGAGGATGCCGTTGGGGTCCAGCAGGCGCTTGAGTTGCCACATCAGTTGATAGGCATCGCTGCCCCACTCCAGCTCGACAAACGGCGCCATGTTGCGACCAGTGCCGTGTTCGGCTTTCAGCGATCCTCCGAACTCAACCGCTACCAATTGTGCAACATCGTCCATGAACGCCTGATAGCGTGCGACTTCGGCGCTGCTGTTGAAGCCTTGAGTGAACACGAAGTGCAGATTGCCTTCCAGGGCG
>NZ_JBVVOU010000548.1:0-249 GCF_055807635.1 Bradyrhizobium sp. Kon56
CGAATCACCGCATCCTCTGCCTCGTAGGACAGATCCTGATCAAAGTAAAAAACGTCATAGTCCTTCACCCCCTCGTCCACCGGGCGATTCGCCTGATGGTTCCACACCGCCTGAAACAGACAACCGGCTGTGAGCAGGCACTGCTGTACCCCGAGCGACGGCAAGCGTGCGGTAATCTCAGCGTTGACGGGGTTGGTCATGGCCAGCTGGAGTAATGTATCGACGGTCAATGTCATGAAGATTCCTGGG
>NZ_JBVVOU010000549.1:0-249 GCF_055807635.1 Bradyrhizobium sp. Kon56
GAGCGATCGGATTGTCGACATCATTGGCGAAAACATCGACTGCGTGGTGCGCGGCGGCGAAATCATCGATCAGTCACTGGTGGCAAGGCATGTGGGCGATTTGAACATCGGCATGTATGCCGCGCCCGCTTATCTGCAGCGCTTCGGTACGCCAGAGCACCCCCATGAAATCGAGGAGGGCGGGCACAGCACCGTGGGCTTTCTCTGGTTTCGTACGGGCAAATCCTTGCCCTACGCGATGCGGCGTGG
>NZ_JBVVOU010000550.1:0-249 GCF_055807635.1 Bradyrhizobium sp. Kon56
GTGATTCTGGTGGGTCACTCGGTCAGCGCGATGATCGGCGCCATTGCCGACCGCTTCGCCCCGGGACGGGTCGCGGCGCACGTGATGATTGGCCCTTCGCCGCGCTATATCGACACCCAGAGCTATGTCGGCGGCTTCAAGCGCGACGACATCGAAGACCTGCTCGACACCCTCGACAGCAACTACCTCGGCTGGTCCAGCAGCATGGCCCCGGTGATCATGGGCGCCCCTGGGCAACCTGAACTGAGC
>NZ_JBVVOU010000551.1:0-249 GCF_055807635.1 Bradyrhizobium sp. Kon56
GATCATTCCCCGACTATTGAAATAACCGCCGGAAGGCAGGGTAACCTTGTCTTTGAAGAGGTTCTCTTTCAAGACATGCGCATCGTTGTACGGCGAATATTGCGCGCTGGACGTTGCGTTGGAGGCCGGTGAAGAGTCCATTGAATCGCCAGCGTCGGAACCGCTCGAGGAGCCGGGAACCAACGTTGCCTCTGCAGAATTCGCAGGTTCTGAAGCCTCCATGGACTCACTGGCCAAATCGTTCGACTC
>NZ_JBVVOU010000552.1:0-249 GCF_055807635.1 Bradyrhizobium sp. Kon56
GGTATTTGGCAAGGTGCTTGGGATGCTCCGCCGTCCGATGTGTTGGGGATCGAGCGTGGCCAAGGGATCCGAGTGCCCGTCGGAATGGGAGTGGTAGTGCCAATCGATGCCGTGCATCGAATACTCGCACAAGACGAATTGCTGGCATGTATGGCGGCCAAGCACAGAAGTTAATGCGAGCGAATGCTTTTGTGGGGCCTGGGCTAGTGCAGCCCAGAGAAATGAGAAAGCGCCCGTAGTGGGCGCGGT
>NZ_JBVVOU010000553.1:0-249 GCF_055807635.1 Bradyrhizobium sp. Kon56
TAGGCAGGTCGTTGTATGCATTGAAAAGGAAGGTTTTATGAGAGTCGTCATGGTCGATGGGTTTTCATCAGGGAAGTTCTTGGCCAAGCGTTTAAAAGATGAAGGTTGTGTGCTGGCGCACGTTGCTTCTTCAGAAGCGCTGGACAGCTACTATTACAAAGGTTTTGACTGCGGGCTCTATGAACAGATGATCGTCAACGCAGACGTTGCAACGACATTGGCGCAAGTCCGACGTTTCAAGCCACAGTT
>NZ_JBVVOU010000554.1:0-225 GCF_055807635.1 Bradyrhizobium sp. Kon56
CCTGGCCGTCTGGCTCAGGTCCAGACCCGTGGCGATTTCCGGCATCAACACATTGATGCAGCCCGGATGCTGACGCCCTTGCGCCACCGTCAGGGTCACGCCATCGGACGACGCGGCCACGCTGCCGGGATAAGCCACATCGCGCCAGGTGGTCAGCGCTTCGGGCGGGCCCTGCATAAAGAAGCGGCACCCGCGCGTCACGCCCTCGCCCATGTCTCGCCTAAA
>NZ_JBVVOU010000555.1:0-248 GCF_055807635.1 Bradyrhizobium sp. Kon56
GTACCGCTTGCGCGGCAAAGGCCGCCAGAGCTTACGCCTGCCGTGCTTCCAGATTGGCAAGGGCGTAAGCCTGTTGCCGGCGTTTGGCGCCTTTACCGGCGGTTACGCGGTTGAGCTGGACGATGAACGCCGCATTTTTGTGATCGGCGATCATCAGGTCTGGCCGGTTCGGTGAAGCGCAATGCGCCCGCGATCACGCGACGGGCGAGGGAGGCGGCTCATCCGGCAGGGTCGGTTCACCGGGTTCG
>NZ_JBVVOU010000556.1:0-248 GCF_055807635.1 Bradyrhizobium sp. Kon56
CGGTGGCGTCCACCATGACGTTGCCGGCATTCGCAACCGTCGAGCCCTGGTCGATCGTCAGCGCGCCGTTCGCCAGCACTTCGATCGTGCCAGTGGTCGCATTCGTGATCGTCTCATGGTCCAGCGCATTGCCGGTGCCGCTGACCTTAAAGGCCGCATTGTTGTTCAGGATGCCGCCGCTCAGCACCGCAGCGCCGGTCAGGTCGATCTCGCCGCTGCCCGTAACCGTACCGGTGCCGCTGATCGTA
>NZ_JBVVOU010000557.1:0-248 GCF_055807635.1 Bradyrhizobium sp. Kon56
GTGCAGCGGTGGATCAGATCACGTAGAAACCGTGGGTGGCGTCGCGCGCCAGTTGCGCGACCAGGCCGTATTCCCAGTCCAAGTAGGCCTGCATGGCTTCCCGTGGGTTATCGGTGCCTTCATAGGGGCGGCGGTAGCGGTCGATGCGCGGTGAGGCCAGGTGCGTTTCGCCTTCTTCCAGCGGCAGTTGCGCGGCGATCCAAGCGGCGGTGCCACCTTGCAGCAGGAACACTTGGCTGCCGGTCAGG
>NZ_JBVVOU010000558.1:0-248 GCF_055807635.1 Bradyrhizobium sp. Kon56
CTTCGCCGGCATGTCGACAACTCAGAACCACAAAGTCCGCCTACAATCTTGACCTATTAGGCAGGATCCAACCCCAGCCTGCGGCGCATTCGAATTATTGCCATATCCGCCTATCCGTTGGGCATCGTTTCAACAGTGAAAGGCGCATATACCCTCGAACCTGGAGGAGCCTGGCTCAAAGTGACCTCTACTCCAGCTGTCAGTAACGCGGCAAGAATTACATTTACAATTCCGTCCACTCCAGAAAG
>NZ_JBVVOU010000559.1:0-248 GCF_055807635.1 Bradyrhizobium sp. Kon56
GTCTGACAATTTGACGCTGCCGGGATGAAAGCCCGTCGGGGGGGTGTGCGATATTCTCATGGGTGCGGATCTCGGTAGTGGTTTAGACATACCCGCAGCGCGTTCCTTGTCATTCGGGGCACTGTGTCTGTATCGAAAAACCGGCTATCGATTCCAGCGGCAATAGTGATAAAGGATATCAGAGACGGCGTGGCCTGAGGGCCTACGCCGTTTTTTACGCCTGCGTGAAGGTCCTGAAATCCTTTATC
>NZ_JBVVOU010000560.1:0-248 GCF_055807635.1 Bradyrhizobium sp. Kon56
GCCACACCCGCCCTCACCGAGATCGGCCGACGGCCGATGATCTGGTAGTCACCATTGACATCGATTGCTTCCGCGCTGCCCGGTCGGCCGGAAAAGAAGCGTCCGGTGCATGGCGCGAAGACGACACCGATCTCCGGCACGCCGTGGCGAACGAGCGCGATGTTGACGGTGAAGTCGGTCCTGCGATTGACGAATTCCTTGGTGCCGTCGAGTGGATCCACCAGGAAGAAGGCGTCGTCGAGATCGGG
>NZ_JBVVOU010000561.1:0-248 GCF_055807635.1 Bradyrhizobium sp. Kon56
ATCGCCAGCACCGCGTGGTCGACGATACTGTCGATCGTCGCCCAGGCCATCGGCGTGGTGGCGATCCAATGCGTGCAGGACCCCCTGGAAGAACGCAGCGAATCCCGCCTGGACGAACGGATCGACAGACTGTTCAGCCTGATCGAGCAGTTCAAGCTCGTAGTCGAGCGCCTGCAGGATGTTCCCGAGGAGTACAGTGACGAAGCGCATAGCGCGCCGCTTGAGCGCCTGCGCCAGCACATCGAGGC
>NZ_JBVVOU010000562.1:0-248 GCF_055807635.1 Bradyrhizobium sp. Kon56
GAATTCAGCTAAGCCTTCGGAGATTTTCTGAATGAGGACAGATAGCTTAATTCCCCACTGACATGGATGCATTTGGTGATGTTTATGAGTACTTGATCGAACAGTTTGCCGCAGGTTCAGGCAAGAAGTCGGGTGAGTTCTACACGCCACAGCAAATTTCCGACATCCTTTCCTCTATTGTTACACTCGATAGCCAGGATCCCCAGAGCGGCTCAATACAGAGCTTGGGAAGTGTGATGGACTTTGCC
>NZ_JBVVOU010000563.1:0-247 GCF_055807635.1 Bradyrhizobium sp. Kon56
ATTGCGGCGCCAAGCGCGTCGCAAGCTTCCCCGATGTGCCGACCTTCCAGGAGCTCGGCTGCCTTCGAAATGCCAGTAGCTGCGCAGCTTCGGGCAAGAGGGAGCGTCATTTTCACTCGCTGCAATGGCCGACCAGGACGCGGCGCCATGCTTGTGGATGTAGCCGCGCGCGACACGGTCGGAGATGCCTTGGAAGCTAAACGTCGTAACGAGCCAATCGAAAATCGGCGGCGTGTCGGCGAGGGTG
>NZ_JBVVOU010000564.1:0-247 GCF_055807635.1 Bradyrhizobium sp. Kon56
CGATGGCAGCGCCGCAAAGGGCAGTGATGCATTTGGTAGAGATGGCGAAGATGGTGGCGGATCGGGCTGTGGGGTGTTTGCAGCGGCCGTGACGCGGATAGAAGGTTGGTAGATTAGGTGCCCGCTTATTGAATATTCACTTGTCCAACAGCTATCGGACAATTGAGCTGAGGCAGTCCCCGAGAAGCCGGCCACAAGCCGGCTTTTTAATGCCCGTCGATCTCAGCTCAATTGTCCGATAGCTGTT
>NZ_JBVVOU010000565.1:0-247 GCF_055807635.1 Bradyrhizobium sp. Kon56
TCGACAAGCTCTATTCCCCCGACGGCGCCACCGGCCGTCTGGGCCTGCTGGAATTGCGCGCGTTTGAAATGCCGCCCCATGCACGCATGAGCCTCACCCAGCAGTTGCTGTTGCGGGCGCTGGTCGCGCGTTTCTGGCGTGAACCCTACGCGCCACCGAAGCTGGCGCGCTGGGGGGCCGAACTGCACGACCGCTTCCTGCTGCCGCACTTTATCCAGCAGGATTTCGCGGATGTGATCGTCGAACT
>NZ_JBVVOU010000566.1:0-247 GCF_055807635.1 Bradyrhizobium sp. Kon56
CCTACATCGGTGGGATCGAGCGAGGGCGACGTAACCCCAGCCTTTTGGCAATGGCTCGAATTGCCGAGGCTTTGTCGGTGCCGCTCGTCAAACTCGTGAGCGAGCAGGCAGGGTAGGCTTGGTCGATTGCGAAGGCGCTAGTATTCGTCCGCCCTCATGATCGTGATTATCCGCTCGGTAACGGAGGGATCTGCCGGGTTAGGCGAATGGAAGGTAAGCGATTTATCGTAGTAATCGATCTTGAATG
>NZ_JBVVOU010000567.1:0-247 GCF_055807635.1 Bradyrhizobium sp. Kon56
CTTGAAGGCCGGCAGCACGTGTTCCGGCTCTCGCTCTGGATCGATATGCAGGACGATTCGAGTGACCTCCTGCCAGTCCGCTCCCTGACCCTCCGCCTGCAAAAGGCGAATGTACGTGACGACATGCTGTTCGTCATAGGCCGTAAGCACCGCGTCATTCGGCGCACAGTCCGCCACGTCTGGATCGAGGGAGGGTTTCTGCATCATACCCGCTTTAAAACTCCCAGAAACTACGCCATGGTTTGGT
>NZ_JBVVOU010000568.1:0-246 GCF_055807635.1 Bradyrhizobium sp. Kon56
GAGGTGGTGTGCGACTTGGTGCTTTTGCCTCTGAGTAGGGCCAAAGGTAAGCGACGTGTGCTTGCGGATGCGGTCGCCCGTACCACGATCACCCAAGCTCATGTGGATGGAGCTCCCATCGAACTCGTCCTTACCGGTGACGTACTGCGCAGCCACGGCAATGCCGAATACAACGCCCGCTATTTTTTGTCTGACAGGGCGGGAAACGAGGGGCCACCTTCGCGCACTTCAGTCTTGCTGATAGAT
>NZ_JBVVOU010000569.1:0-246 GCF_055807635.1 Bradyrhizobium sp. Kon56
AATTCACATACAGGTGACACAACCGGCTGGAGAACCATGCGGTGTATGACCATTGGCCGTTATTTAGCCATACTTTGTAACCAAAGGTTAACTAAGAATTGTGCCAGCGATAACCGCCAGGCGTTCGAAAACCGCCTGGCTGAATTTGACGGTGTCGGCCCCAAAACCATCGAGATTTTCATGCGCGATGCCGCCACGGTATTGTTTTGATCGCACCTTTGTATGTGGGCTGCGCCGGCTGGAGTT
>NZ_JBVVOU010000570.1:0-246 GCF_055807635.1 Bradyrhizobium sp. Kon56
CGCAGTGGCGTCGACAGCAACCTGACCGTCCTCGACGCACAGCGCTCGTTGTTCAGTTCACAGCAGGCGCTGATTGTTGATCGACTGGCGCAACTGGTCGCGCAGGTGAATGTGTATACCGCACTGGGAGGTGCGTGGGGCGCACCCCCGAGCCTGGCGGTTATGCGCTAGAGCAGCCTCAGGCCAACGGCGTGTTGTACAGCGTGATGTCGGGCCGTTTCAGGCGCCATGACAGCGCGGCGGATG
>NZ_JBVVOU010000571.1:0-246 GCF_055807635.1 Bradyrhizobium sp. Kon56
CCACAGGGGATCATCATTGTTTCGAGGAATTTATTTATGCAGCCACCTTCGATCATGCACAACCTGCAGACTGCCTGACCCAACCCTCCCACAGGGGATCGTCATTGTTTCGGGAATTTTATCTATGCAGCCACCTTCGATCATGCACAACCTGCAGACTGCCTGACCCAACCCAGTCAAAAAATGTGGGAGGGGGCTTGCCCCCGATGGGGGTCTATCAGCCACTGCACCTGTGACTGACCCACT
>NZ_JBVVOU010000572.1:0-246 GCF_055807635.1 Bradyrhizobium sp. Kon56
CCTTCCTCGAGGCCCTGGCGCTCACGCATCAGCTTCTGCGCCTCCAGCGGTTCGTTCCAGAGACTCGAATCCTCGGCACGCACATTCAGGTATTCAAGCCGCTTTATGGCTTGATCCCAGTCAAAGATGCCTCCTCAGCAGGGTTATCGCCTGCCTGATTTCGTCGACAATGTTCTGCGTTTCCGCGCGCATGGCTGGTCGTTCTGTCCTGTGCTGAAATGGTGCCCTGTTGCTTAAACAGAGCTG
>NZ_JBVVOU010000573.1:0-245 GCF_055807635.1 Bradyrhizobium sp. Kon56
CTGCCCATTGCGGATGCACCAGTTTTCACGGGGTGATTCAATTAAACCGATAAAAATATCAATCTCGTGTATGCCTAAGGCACCGAGGCGTTTGATGATCTCTTGGTAAAGCATTTGTTTGGCAACATCTGTTCGCCCCGAAAACAGTTGGATCGTAATAAGAATGAAGTTTTCCGAACTGTCCGGTGGTGTAAAAAACCACTTGGGGTTGTGCTCTACATACCGCAGCTGCCGATCTGATGCGG
>NZ_JBVVOU010000574.1:0-245 GCF_055807635.1 Bradyrhizobium sp. Kon56
AGGTGAACCAGCAGGAAGCGGTGATCGAAAACATCATTGCCACCCAGAACGTCTCCATTGGCCTGGAAGCCGGCTCCAAGCCTGAGCTGCTGGCCGTGCTGGCCCTGGCGCCAAAAGGCGGCACCATCGTCTGCAACGGGTACAAGGACCGTGAGTTCATTCGCCTGGCGCTGATGGGCCAGAAGCTCGGCCACAACGTGTTTATCGTGATCGAGAAAGAATCCGAGGTCGAGCTGGTGATCGAA
>NZ_JBVVOU010000575.1:0-245 GCF_055807635.1 Bradyrhizobium sp. Kon56
CCCCTCTCATGCGCCAGCGGCACCGGCGCGTGCCACTCGAAGAAATTCATGCCGATGTCGAAATCGAGCGACCAGTCGGCCTGGGTGGTGACCATGCCGGCGTCCATCCACAGATTGCCGTCGCGCTGGTCGAGGATGCAGAAATCGCCTTGTGATTGCCGCGTGATGTATTCCATCGGCCCATAGGGCAGCGTCGACACGTCACCGAAGGTGAAGGTGTCGTCGATGCCGAGCGGCCGGTTTAT
>NZ_JBVVOU010000576.1:0-244 GCF_055807635.1 Bradyrhizobium sp. Kon56
GCCACGGGCGGTTTCCTTGTATTTGCTCTTCATGTCGGCGCCGGTCTGGCGCATGGTGCGGATCACTTTGTCGAGGGACACAAAGTGCTGCCCATCGCCGCGCAAGGCCATGCGCACGGCGTTGATCGCCTTGACCGAGCCCATCGCATTGCGCTCGATGCAGGGCACCTGCACCAGCCCGCCAATCGGGTCGCAGGACAGGCCGAGGTTGTGCTCCATGCCGCTCTCGGCAGCGTTTTCCACT
>NZ_JBVVOU010000577.1:0-243 GCF_055807635.1 Bradyrhizobium sp. Kon56
GATAAGCCTCCACCAGCAGCAGGCGATTGTGCCACTGGGTGTGGCACAACCCGGTCTGCCGGCGAAACAGACGGGTCAGGGTGCGCTCGGTAGCGCCAACCTCGCCGCCCCACTCCGCCAGGCTTTTGCGCATGCCCGGCCGGGCAATCAGTTGGTCGGTGACGCGCTTGAGCCGCAGGTCGCTGGGCAGCGGCAGGACCATGTCACTGGCTGGAATCGCGCTGATATCTTCAAATAGCAACT
>NZ_JBVVOU010000578.1:0-202 GCF_055807635.1 Bradyrhizobium sp. Kon56
CTGTCGCTGACATCCACCGGTTCGCTGCGAATGCCGTCGTGCAGCGCCGACGTCAGGCGGCGCCCCGCCACCACCACGTTTGCACCGCGCTCTGCCGCAGCCTTGGCGACGGCCGCGCCGACCTTTATACCGGGGAAGCCGAGTACGACACGATTGCCGCGATCAAGCAGGCGGTGTCGATGCCGGTGTTTGCCAATGGCGA
>NZ_JBVVOU010000579.1:0-243 GCF_055807635.1 Bradyrhizobium sp. Kon56
TGTCTGAAGCGTAGACGCAGATTGCCTGCGCCACGAGGCGCCCTGAGGTTTTTCGAGAAGGGCGCACGACCACAGGCGCCGTTCAGGCGTATCACGGCGGGCCGCTGCCGTGCTGATATGTAATACTCTGCGCCGTTTTGCACCGTGAAGGCCGGTTTAGACGCTTGGAGCCGTCCTCCGTCGATTGGCTTTTCACTCAATAAACAGCAAAATTTGGCGATATGCCCCGATAAAAAGCCAATC
>NZ_JBVVOU010000580.1:0-243 GCF_055807635.1 Bradyrhizobium sp. Kon56
TTGCGCCCGCCGATTTGCCGGAGCTGTTCAACCAATATCGGCGCTTCGATTCGGCCCAAGGCAGTGACGGACTAGGGTTGGGCCTGACGATGGTGAAGGCCGTTGTGGAACGCCACGGCGGGCATATCACGTGTGAAAGCCAGCTGGCTGTGGGCTCGACATTCATCCTGCAGCTGCCACAACTGGAAGACTGACAAGCGAGCTTTTCGCTGTGCATAAAAAACAGGTCACAAGGACCGGTTT
>NZ_JBVVOU010000581.1:0-243 GCF_055807635.1 Bradyrhizobium sp. Kon56
CGCCTGCCGCAAGGTGTGTCGGCCCAGCCCTTACCCGACCGTTGGTGGCAGTTGTACAACGATCCCCAACTCGACGCCCTGGTGCAGCAAGCGCTGGCGCACAACCGCGACCTGGCGGCGGCACAGGCTCAACGCATCGATGCGCTGGGGGTGCGGTTGCGCCGGCGCATGGGCCACCCACGAGGAACACCCCGCCAACCAGACGACGGCCGCGCCCAGGAGCGAAAGACGGCTGTGCCGCAT
>NZ_JBVVOU010000582.1:0-243 GCF_055807635.1 Bradyrhizobium sp. Kon56
TTCAACTGCTTACCCAGGCGCAGGACCATTTCCTTGCTCGGATGAGAGCGACCGGTCTCGAGATAGGACAGGTGCCGCGTCGAGCTGTTTGCGGCCAGCGCCAGCGTCGTCTGCGACATACCCCGGCTGGCGCGCCACCTCCGTAGCAATACGCCAAATTCAACTGCGCGAACGGCCATGTTTCACCTTATCAACTGCCACCCCCGCCAGACTATTACCTCTCACGTCAAATTCGCACCGGAG
>NZ_JBVVOU010000583.1:0-242 GCF_055807635.1 Bradyrhizobium sp. Kon56
CTTCGACGCCGCGTATCGACCGGTTTTCCTTCAGCGCTACGGCCATGGGGCACTGGTCGTGGGGAAGGCGGCTTCCATCGGTATTAAATAATTTCCAGGTTACGCACCACAGGTCGCCCAGCTGTGGCGTTCGACCCGACAACTCGACTGCTGCGCGGTTGTAGAACGTGATGCGTCCCTCGGCGTCAGTGGTGTACACCGCAGCCGGCAGAGCCTCCAGGAGATTGCGCATGTGCCGCTCG
>NZ_JBVVOU010000584.1:0-242 GCF_055807635.1 Bradyrhizobium sp. Kon56
AGCACATGCCCGGCAGCCAGCGCCTCGATCGGAATCACCAACACCCAGAACCACCAATACAACCAGCCGATGGTGAAGCCTGCCCAGCGTCCAATGGCCTGGTCGGCATAGGTGGAAAACGAACCGGTGTCCGGGCGCGCCACGGCCATTTCGCCGAGCATACGCATCACCAGCACAACCAACAGGCCGGAGCACAGGTAAGCCAGTAGAACCGCTGGCCCCGCTGCCGCGATGGCATGCCC
>NZ_JBVVOU010000585.1:0-242 GCF_055807635.1 Bradyrhizobium sp. Kon56
GTTTGCTTTTTTCCAGTACGTGGGTAAGCACCATCGCATCTTCCAGGTCGATGCTGATATCCCCCTTGTCATGCACAATCAAGACCGGCTGTTTTATCTGTGCAATCCATTCAGGCCCAATCTTGTCGGGATGAACACCGTAACGCAGCTGATAAAGTTTTTTCATCGCGCTGGCGATATGACGAGGCAGTTTATGGCTGAGTACATAATTATCCACTACCTCGCCGAAGCAGCACGGACTG
>NZ_JBVVOU010000586.1:0-242 GCF_055807635.1 Bradyrhizobium sp. Kon56
GGCCGAGACGCTGTGCAGGCTCGCCAACGGGCCGAACATCGCCGACAACACAGCGAATATTCCATCGCCCTACACCCTGGAAACGGCGCAGGCTTTTATCAATGGAATGCAGGAGAAATACCGTGACGGCGAGCTGTTGAGCCTGGGCATGCAGGTGCGTGAAAGCAGCGAGCTGGCCGGCATTGTCAGCCTGCGTCTAAACGCCCGCCACAATTATGGGCACCTGGGTGGTTGGGTGGCGG
>NZ_JBVVOU010000587.1:0-241 GCF_055807635.1 Bradyrhizobium sp. Kon56
GGCGAAGTCGGCATCGATGTGTTGAGTGTGGAGCCTCCGGTCAACGGCACTGAACACATCTTGAGTTACGCCTATGTGCTGGCCGCTCTCGACGTAAAACACTGCCTCAAAAAACGACTCCAGCTTGAGCAGTTCTTTCAAAAACACGTCCCTTTCAAAACAGCCTTCCGAGCGATTGATCAAACAAACATTGTAGGTGTGTTGCAGACGCCGATAATCAACCTTGCTCTCCAATCGTTTC
>NZ_JBVVOU010000588.1:0-241 GCF_055807635.1 Bradyrhizobium sp. Kon56
GCGAGTTCCGTGCCAGAAATGGCAGGTGGTTGATCCGTAAGGAAATGGGGTGAATGCGCTGTTCGGGAGTGAACAATTTGACTGATCAACTGAACAGTCAGGGGGTTGACAATGAACAGTTCTGAACAACACTCTTTGGACCCCGATTGATTGATCAATACAGATCAACTGTGGGAGGGGGCTTGCCCCCCGATAGCGGTGGGTCAGTCAGCACTTTTGTCACTGATATACCGCCATCGGG
>NZ_JBVVOU010000589.1:0-241 GCF_055807635.1 Bradyrhizobium sp. Kon56
CGGCAGACAGCACTACAGAAAGCCCGAGGGAAAGGGGTGTCAGGCGAGGCGCAAGCATGGGAAAAAGTGTCCGAATTGTCAGGATGGAAAAGTGCGCGAATGGTAATGCTTTGCATTTGCTCGCGTGATCTATTCCCAAACGTACAGGGCACTAATTTGTTACTTAATGTGTTTTCCAAAAGGAAAGCTGGAATTTTCGCACCCATCGCCGGGGCGCAATGGGTCTTTGCTTAGAATTATT
>NZ_JBVVOU010000590.1:0-241 GCF_055807635.1 Bradyrhizobium sp. Kon56
GTTCGCGATGGAAGCCAACTATGCGCCGAGCGCCGGCATCCTGCGCTACCTGTGCGGCACCCAGCCGATTACCTCATTGGCCATGGTGGAATGCGGCCTGGAGGTTTTCGAACGCACCGATATGAGCCACCTGCGCAGCAAGTCGCTGGCCTTGACCGACCTGTTTATCGCGTTGGTTGAAAGCCGCTGTGCAGCCCACAACCTTGTGCTGATCACGCCCCGCGAACATGCGCGGCGCGGC
>NZ_JBVVOU010000591.1:0-240 GCF_055807635.1 Bradyrhizobium sp. Kon56
GAACCGTCGGTATTATCAGCGCCAGGACGTGCTGATGATCCGACAGATCCGCGCATTGCTGTACGACCAGGGGTTCACCATCAGCGGCGCGCGCCAGCGCATGTCCGGTGATGAAGCCAAAGACGACACCACCCAATACAAGCAACTGATCCGCCAGATGATCTCCGAACTCGAAGATGTGCTGGTGGTATTGAAGAAGTGATTCAAGCTTTTGAAATGTGGAAGTATTTTTAAAGCCTG
>NZ_JBVVOU010000592.1:0-240 GCF_055807635.1 Bradyrhizobium sp. Kon56
CCTTCGGTCGTGTTTCCGCTGCGCGAGTACTGGATCGATGTCGGCCGCCTCGACGATCTGCAGCGTGCGTCCGACGAATTCCAGAGGATATTTGGATGAGCACCGAACGCTCGCTCCGCGAGATGATGTCGCTTAACGGCCGCATCGCTGTTGTCACCGGCGGCGCCGGCCACATCGGTCGCGCGATCGCGGCAGGTCTCGCCGAACTCGGCGCCGCCATCGCGCTGGTCGATATCGCGG
>NZ_JBVVOU010000593.1:0-240 GCF_055807635.1 Bradyrhizobium sp. Kon56
GCCCGGGCACACCGCACGCCGGCATCGGCGACAAGATCCGCGGCGCCCTGGCCGTGGGTAAAACCCGCTGGGGCATGCTGGCCCTGGTGTTCTTCGCCACCACCCTCAACTACATCGACCGCGCCGCCCTGGGCGTGATGCAACCGATTCTGGCCAAGGAAATGAGCTGGACGGCGATGGACTACGCCAACATCAACTTCTGGTTCCAGGTCGGCTACGCCATCGGCTTCGTGCTGCAGG
>NZ_JBVVOU010000594.1:0-240 GCF_055807635.1 Bradyrhizobium sp. Kon56
CTCAAACAGTTAATTTTGACTCCGCTGGGCCCTCGGCTGTTCTAAGCGTGAAGCTGTCACAGGAAAACGGTTCTAGTGATCCAATCGCTTACTCAAGTCATATAAACCCGCCGACCACACATGAAAATCCTGACTCCTGGTTTGTGTTTTGAAATGGCCAAATGACGTATTGGTCGGGCAGAAGAAAATTGCCGGGATCTTGTTAGAGCTGGTGGGTGATCCAGCAGATATCTGTCACGT
>NZ_JBVVOU010000595.1:0-240 GCF_055807635.1 Bradyrhizobium sp. Kon56
GTGTACGGATGTGCACTGTATTCGGCAATTGCGCCTATAGAGGTAGGAGATAGGCGATGTTTAAGCGCATGTTTCAACATCTACCAAGAAAGGCAGTCTAGAGCGGCGCAGGTTGTTTCGGTTTGGGCTGTAAGAAAAAGCCCGACTCAAGGCCGGGCTTTCGCATGGTGTACGTAGGCGTTACATCAGGACGTGGCCCTGGTCCTGGATAATTGCATCGTCCAACGCATCCAGCAGAGC
>NZ_JBVVOU010000596.1:0-240 GCF_055807635.1 Bradyrhizobium sp. Kon56
CGCGCAGCGTTCTCCCTGAAATGGCGAACTTGCGCAACTAGACGTTGCCGGGTTGCCTCGTCGGTGACGGCGCTGCAGGCGGCCTCAAGGTCATCGGCTCCCTGGTTGAGTTTGATCGCGCCGGACCTGATAAGCGCTTCGGCACCCGCAGGTTCGCCAGACGGTTTGTTTCTATAAAACACGATAAGGTCATCATATTCCTTGATCGCGTCCTGCATTTTTTCGGCGGCGGCTTTGAGC
>NZ_JBVVOU010000597.1:0-240 GCF_055807635.1 Bradyrhizobium sp. Kon56
TGTCGAGGGTGTCACCGCTATGCTTGGCATATTGCGGGCCGAGCAATTTATACGCGGCGGTGAAGCCACCCGAGGCCAGGTCATGCAGGGTGCTGCGCAATGAAGCCGCTGTTCAAAGCCCTCACCGCCATGGTGCTGGGCGCCCTGTCGCTGTCAGCACAGGCTGAAGAACTTAAGGTGATGACCTCCGGTGGCTTCACCGCCGCGTATAAATTGCTCGGCCCGCAATATGCCAAGCAT
>NZ_JBVVOU010000598.1:0-240 GCF_055807635.1 Bradyrhizobium sp. Kon56
CCTGAGATTGGCGTCCTATTCTCAGGAGGTCATGAAAGAGGTGGTGAACGATACCCAAATCCAGTTCCATCACGTCGACAAAGGTCTTCTTTATGTCTATCGGACGCAACATTCGATGGAAGAAGGCTTGCGCCAGATGCGCGTCCTGGAGCAAGCCGGATTGAACATTGAAGTAGTATCCGCAGCACGTGTCGCACAGCTTGAGCCCGCACTCAAACCTGTCGCCGATAAACTGGTGGG
>NZ_JBVVOU010000599.1:0-240 GCF_055807635.1 Bradyrhizobium sp. Kon56
GACAGGGTGCTTCTCCACACCTTGAAAGCCTGCTCTACGCCTCAGCGCAGGATCATCGCCAGGTACTGCGCCAGGTGCATCGGTTGTCGGCCACTGACGTTGCGTATTTGCCCCCGGCAACTGAATCCATCGGCCACAACCCGGACGTCCTCGGGCAATTTATCCAGGTGCGGCTTGAACTCCTGCTCACCGATTATCTTGGCGATGGGTGCACTTTTTTGATGGTAGCCATAGGCCCCG
>NZ_JBVVOU010000600.1:0-240 GCF_055807635.1 Bradyrhizobium sp. Kon56
CGGGGTGGCGGCGTTGTCCAGGCCCAGGCCGTTGGCGGCGAAGTTGAGGGTGATCAGGCCGATGGCCGGGTGGCCGGCAGGCACTTCGGGCATCAGGCGGCGAAACAGCGGGCCCAGGGCCTTGGCCAGCCAATCGACGATTCCGGCTTTTTCGGCGATACGCAGAAAGCCCAGCCACAGGGTCAAGGTGCCGAACAGCAGCACCATGACTTCCACCGACAGTTTGGCCATGGCAAAAAT
>NZ_JBVVOU010000601.1:0-240 GCF_055807635.1 Bradyrhizobium sp. Kon56
CGCAAACCCAGGCATGGATTACCGGCGCCGATCAGGCGCGATCCACTGGCAGCCCGGTGCAGGAATACGCTGGCCTGGCGGATGGCGCCGGCCACCTCTTCCATCGCCAGGCGCGAAGCAACGTGGGCTGCCAGGTAACTGCCGCGCAGCCAGTAAGGTGAGGCGCAAACCCAGGCATGGATTACCGGCGCCGATCAGGCGCGATCCACTGGCAGCCCGGTGCAGGAATACGCTGGCCTG
>NZ_JBVVOU010000602.1:0-240 GCF_055807635.1 Bradyrhizobium sp. Kon56
TCACACTATGTCGGGCGAAGAAGCATTCGGAAAGTTGTCCGACTCGGCGTGTCCGCTGGTTGCACACTGATAGTGGTGTTCCAAGCGCGTCGTCGCCCAAGAGGAACTACCGGCAGGGCGCTCCTGCTTGTAGTGCGGATTGAAGGCACCAAGCGGCTGCGGAGGCAGTGCCTGATCTAGAAATCGTTTCTCAGGGGCTGATCGAACGCATCCCCTGGCATATGTCCAAGGAACGGGCAG
>NZ_JBVVOU010000603.1:0-240 GCF_055807635.1 Bradyrhizobium sp. Kon56
GATCGAAGCGGATTACCGCAGGATTCGCGCCCTTGAATTGCGGGGAGCTTACCTGGCTAGCGGGTAGTTGCGAGTGATGGATCGCGTAGTTGTTTCATTTTATGAAATGCTCGATTGTATAAGCTGGTCATTCTGCTGACGGTTAGCGCATAGGAAGATTGCAGCCATCGACACGAATACTCGGTCGACAAGCCCATGGAGTCCGTCATGCCCGCAATCAAACTGTATGGTCTCACCCTG
>NZ_JBVVOU010000604.1:0-239 GCF_055807635.1 Bradyrhizobium sp. Kon56
CGCTGAACGCGTTGACGAAGATGCCGCCGGTTTCCAGCTGGTTGGCGATGTCCCGCGCTTTCGCCGGGTCGGTGGTGAAGATACTTGCGGTCAGGCCGAATTCGCTGTCGTTGGCCAATGCCACCGCATGGTCGGCGTCGCGGGCGGTGATGATGGACGCAACAGGGCCGAACAGTTCCTGCTTGAACGAGGTCATCTGGTCGGTGACGTCAGCCAGCACGGTGGGCTCGTAATAGTTG
>NZ_JBVVOU010000605.1:0-239 GCF_055807635.1 Bradyrhizobium sp. Kon56
GCCCTGCGCACTGACTCGCCTTGGGTATACAACTGGATCGGCTTTCCTCTTACGTTTGTATTCGCGGCGTATTGGATCCTCACTCGATGGACGTATGTGAAGTCTTACATATCCGGTAATGGGGGAGTGTAGTGACCCCCTGCGATAAACCCCGACAGGTGAAGGACGATCAATGAAACCCGGAGAAAAGGCCCTGGCCGATAGCGATCTGTGGTGGGTAGCATGATCGCGAAAATTAT
>NZ_JBVVOU010000606.1:0-239 GCF_055807635.1 Bradyrhizobium sp. Kon56
ACCGTGCACGCCAGTTGCTCGTACTGAATTACCGGTAACAGGCGGGCACGGTGTTTGGCCAAGTCGAACTGGCCGAAGGTGGGCATAGCGCGCTGGGCATTTCCCGTGATCGTGGCGGAGAGTTTCAGATTCGCATTGATGGGCAGAATGCTCGCAGTGCGGCGCAGTTGGCCGAAATCCTGCCGTTGCAGTTGATCAACCCCGACAGCTTTCGCCTGTTGGAAGGCGCTCCCAAGATC
>NZ_JBVVOU010000607.1:0-239 GCF_055807635.1 Bradyrhizobium sp. Kon56
GAATGAGACGTGAGATGATGAGTCAGAGCTACACAACGAAACTTGATCAACTTTGGAAGGTTCCATGTGTGTAATTGCGGTACGTTGGGCTAAGCGATCTGTGTGCTAGCGAATTAAAGATCAATTGTCACTGAGAAGCCATATATTCAAAAAAGTTTTGTTTGTTACCGGCTTCAACGCTCTCCTGCCATCGCTCATCCCACTCGACCAATACTGGGTCGCGGAGCAAGCCAGGGTGG
>NZ_JBVVOU010000608.1:0-239 GCF_055807635.1 Bradyrhizobium sp. Kon56
TAGGCGCAAGCTCGGCGGGTAACTGGGTAAACAGCGGGACCTTGTCGCAATCGAAGTTGACCATGAATTTGATGGCTTTGGCGTCTTTGCCCAACCCGTGCAGTACCAAAGGCGCCGGTTGTTGCAGGATCCGGGCCTTGGCCGCGAGGGTGAAGGTGCGGGTGTCGTAAAGGCTACGCTCCAGGGGTTCGACTACCGTGATGTAAGTGGTCCAGATGGCCGCCACTGCGACGAATGCC
>NZ_JBVVOU010000609.1:0-239 GCF_055807635.1 Bradyrhizobium sp. Kon56
ACTGCGCACCCACGGGAATGCTGCGGGTCGGATCCTGTGGGTCGGTCACGGCGAAATCCTTGCGCTCGATCCTGTAAGCAGCAAGCGTGGCGGCGCCAAGACGATCCAGGTAGTCGAACTTGCCAGTTCGCTGCGCATAACCCCCAGACTGCTGGCTGAGGGAAACTTCGCCTGGGTGGATGCGCAATACGATGACTTCAACGAGAAAACCGCCAGCGGTGCCGTGGTGTCGCGCAAGG
>NZ_JBVVOU010000610.1:0-239 GCF_055807635.1 Bradyrhizobium sp. Kon56
CCTTGCAGCTGCTGTCGCATCAACGAGAGCTGCGACATCACCTGCACCACCTTTTCAGTCTTGCGACTCACCTCCAGCGCTTGCTCCTGCAATCGCGAACGGCGCTGCTCCAACGTTCGGTTTTCTTCATCCTGCTGGAGGAAGAAGAGATCTTCGCCGCCCACCTCGCCTTGCTGGAAGACCCGGCCCTGCTGCAAGCGGCTGCCGGCGCCATTGCACAGGGCAGCGCCGCGACCCAC
>NZ_JBVVOU010000611.1:0-239 GCF_055807635.1 Bradyrhizobium sp. Kon56
GGATAGTGTTGGCGACCGGGACAAACTGGGAGCCCAACCTGCCTTCGTTTCGCGGTGAGTTCAATGGGGAAATACGCCATTCCAATTGGTTCCAATCCGGCTCGCAATTGCACGGTAAAAACGTGTTGGTGGTGGGCGCGGGTAACTCTGGCGCGGACATTTCCTGCGAAGCCGCTATTCATGCACGACAAGCCTTTATCAGCATGCGGCGTGGTTACCATTTCATTCCCAAGCATGTG
>NZ_JBVVOU010000612.1:0-239 GCF_055807635.1 Bradyrhizobium sp. Kon56
CGAGGCCACGCGGCGGCCGGTCGCGGCCGCGAGTCTCGACGCGGACACGGATGAAGCCGCGGCGGGAGACCACCTTCACCTCGTCGCCGCGGCGGATCTTCGCCTCCTGCGCGTCGTCAGGATGCATGAAGCACACGGCCTCGGGGAACGCCTTATAGAGTTCGGGCACCCGGCGCGTCATGGTGCCGGAATGCCAATGCTCCAGCACGCGACCGGTCGACAGCCAGAACGGATATTCG
>NZ_JBVVOU010000613.1:0-239 GCF_055807635.1 Bradyrhizobium sp. Kon56
ATTGCGCGCCGAAGTCCAACTGCGTGGTTTTCTCGGGCTTGACGCCGTCGAAGGCGTTCACCGAACCGACCGCGCCGGTGTTGGGGGAAAACAACTCCCAGTAATCCGGGAAGCGCTCGGCGTGGCCCAGGCCCGCATACAGCGTGGTGGGGGTGTCCGCCAGATCGTGCTCGTAGCGTACAAAGCACCCAGCGGGAACGCACTGCCCACCAGCATCACGCCCAGCCAGCCGCCGTGTT
>NZ_JBVVOU010000614.1:0-239 GCF_055807635.1 Bradyrhizobium sp. Kon56
GGCCCGGCTTGAGGCGTCGGGGCGCTGTAGGTTCATGCTGGGGCGCAAGGTCACCGGGCTGCGCCATGTCGACGGTGCCGTACAGGCCATCGAGCTGGGGCATGAGGTGATGTCGGTGGCACACGTGGTGCTGGCAGCCGGGCACCGCAGCGCCGCGTTGGGCTTGCCAGGGCTGGCACTGCCGCTGTATCCACTCAAGGGTTACAGCCTGAGCGTGCCGATTGGCGCCGAGCACCGGG
>NZ_JBVVOU010000615.1:0-239 GCF_055807635.1 Bradyrhizobium sp. Kon56
GACCGAGCAGCTCAAGCGCGCCAGCGCCTAAACCTCATCGATTACGGCTTGAGCGTGAGAGCCGTCGCATGCGCGTCACTGATCTCCTTGCATGCCATGTCCACGTAGGGGTGGTCGACTCGGCGGTATGGGCTATGCCCCAGGATAAGCGCATTGGAACAAGCACTGATCGCGGTGATTGGTGCTGCTGAAAGCAAGGGGATCAACACCAAGGATCTTTTGGACCATGCCACTGCGCT
>NZ_JBVVOU010000616.1:0-239 GCF_055807635.1 Bradyrhizobium sp. Kon56
GGCTTGCGCCGCTTCCGAACCAAGCGTAATTTTCAACTCTACGTAGCTCATTCGAAAGCATCTATCGGGTTCGGCCAAGCGGGAGACAGCAATGGCGGATGTCCCATGGCACCTTTCCGGTGACTATTTCGAGAATTGCAGGTGCAGCATCGTGTGTCCCTGCCTGGTGTCGGCGGCGCCTCCGTTGACCGCGCGACCGACCGAGGGCTTCTCCACGCCTTGGCCGTTATGGCCCTGGG
>NZ_JBVVOU010000617.1:0-239 GCF_055807635.1 Bradyrhizobium sp. Kon56
CCAGTCGAAAGGTTCCTTTGCTCGGACGGCTTGTGCTGCCTGTGTTTCTTACAACAACATCGCCATCGATCTTCAGCGTTTGAATATCTGGACGCGCGCGGATGATTGCGGCCCGAGGGAACACCTCATAATAGCTTGTGCTCTGCTCCACTTGGGCCTGAATGATGAAGCCCTGGCGCCCTCCGGCGGCAGCGGGGTTCTGCGGGGTTTCGTGTCCGACCGGCAGGTCGCGAAGCTCC
>NZ_JBVVOU010000618.1:0-239 GCF_055807635.1 Bradyrhizobium sp. Kon56
CCCGCGTGTTACGTGACCAGTTGTGTTTAACTGCTTGGGTGATGTACCAACGACGTGTTTCCGGGCAGGGAAGCTTATCGAGCAACACCACGTTGTGCCCCCACGGCAATTGTGCAGCAGCCTGTTGCACAAATTCCGAATCTGGCCATGCCTCGGCAAAAGCACGCATGTACTTGAGATTACGTGGCGAAAAGCCCTTGATGTCGGGAAACGCTGCCCGCAGATCCTGCGCAAGGCGG
>NZ_JBVVOU010000619.1:0-238 GCF_055807635.1 Bradyrhizobium sp. Kon56
TACGCCTCCAACCCAGCTACCGCCTCACCGCTGGCCAACTGAGCGACCTTTTCCGCCGTCACCGCCGCCTGGGTCAGTCCCAGATGCTGGTGACCAAACGCGAGCAACACCTTGCCGTCGCACACCCGATCAATGATCGGCAACGAGTCGGGCAGCGACGGGCGGAAACCCATCCAAGGTGTGGCGTCGTCGGCATTCAGCGGCTGGCGGAACAGTCCGCTGCTCAACCGGTGCAACT
>NZ_JBVVOU010000620.1:0-238 GCF_055807635.1 Bradyrhizobium sp. Kon56
GGAATCGCTGTCGGCGTATGCCCGGCAGTTCCTGTCAATGATGGAAAAGCCCGACGTCGACACCATCGAAGGTTTGTCGCCGGCCATTTCCATCGAGCAGAAGTCGACGTCCCACAACCCGCGTTCCACCGTGGGCACCATTACCGAAATCTACGACTACCTGCGCCTGCTGTATGCACGGGTGGGTATCCCCCGCTGCCCGGACCACGACATTCCGCTGGAAGCCCAGACCGTCAGC
>NZ_JBVVOU010000621.1:0-238 GCF_055807635.1 Bradyrhizobium sp. Kon56
TTGAACGCGGCACTGGACACGTCCTGGTGCTCGTTCAAGGTCGGCTATGAAAGCCCGTCGCAGTTCAGCCGTGAGTACAGCCGGCTGTTTGGCGTGCCGCCCAAGCGCGACATGGCCGCGCTGCGGGGCAAGGCGTAATACCAAGGCTATTTGTAGGAGCGAGCTTGCTCGCGAAGCACTCAGCCCTCCCGCTTTTATTCAGAATGAACGCGTTGCCTGGACGTTTTTCGCGAGCAAG
>NZ_JBVVOU010000622.1:0-238 GCF_055807635.1 Bradyrhizobium sp. Kon56
GAAGTTCAGCCCTGCCGGTTGAAACGGGAGCGTGCCGTTTAATGTGATTTGCGGTAAACGATCATACGGAGTGATCTGGGAAATCGTCGCCAGTTGGTACGACTGCAAGTTCACGGCGGCCTGGTAGCTATCGCCGCGGTCGAGCTTGGCCAGCGGATGGTTGCGATGCACCGCCAGCACCAAAGGGTCAGTGCCCAGTACGCGGCGGACCAGACGGGCGTCTTCCAGCAATTGCGAC
>NZ_JBVVOU010000623.1:0-238 GCF_055807635.1 Bradyrhizobium sp. Kon56
AAACGGCTGGGGTCGTGGATTACCCAGTCGCAGCCAGAGCCACGGCCGATCACGCCGCCCGCGCCGTCAAAGATTTTGCGCACCATGGACACAGGGTTACCGCCTGCGGTCTCACATACTTCAAATACAAGCTGCATGGTCAGGCTCCCTCTTTTCATCGACCTCGGGTCACCGCCTGCGGCTCTCCCATCGGACGGTACCGGGCATCATCGTATACATTGTTGGCGTGACAACCGCC
>NZ_JBVVOU010000624.1:0-237 GCF_055807635.1 Bradyrhizobium sp. Kon56
AAGCAGTGATTGCGGGTGCTTTGCAAATCAATAGATGGGGCGGTGCGAACACCATTTCAAGACTGCTGAAAACCAATGTGGGAGGGGGCTTGCCCCCGATAGCGGTGGGTCAGCCAATACATCTGTTGACTGTCACACCGCCATCGGGGACAAGCCCCCTCCCACACTTGACTGCATTTCAAATTTCGAAATCAGCCGCGCTCAGGCTGGAAACGGGTAACGAACCCCTTGAGGTTC
>NZ_JBVVOU010000625.1:0-237 GCF_055807635.1 Bradyrhizobium sp. Kon56
TACTGTCTTCAATCATGCGCTGAGCGGATACCCGCCGGGGCCAGATTGATCACCTACGCGCGGCTCCCGGAGCGGAGCCGCCCAGGAGTTGGCTGGATGAACCGTTTGATTGCCCCATTGGTTGCGTTGTCGCTCATGAGCGGCGAAACCGACGCCAACCAGATTCGCATCACCCCCAATGGCTCGCAGCCCGCCATCAAGGGCGCTGAAAACAACTTCACCGGCTCGGTTCGGGTC
>NZ_JBVVOU010000626.1:0-237 GCF_055807635.1 Bradyrhizobium sp. Kon56
GTCATACCCACCACCGGCGTGATGACCGCCAAGGCAGACGGCGAATACAAAACCTTTTCACTCACCGACGATTCAGGCTGGGGCCAAGTATCGGGGCCCCTCTTGGCCGCGGGCAAAGTCATCGCCCCCGTGGCCGGCCAGAAGCTGCGAGGTCGCTTTGATACGCCAGGGCCTGCGGAGCTCCGAGGTAAAACGTCGCTGCGGCTTGTCGCTGTTGCACAAGGGCCTGGGCCGAGC
>NZ_JBVVOU010000627.1:0-237 GCF_055807635.1 Bradyrhizobium sp. Kon56
GGGGTTCGCACCCTGGAAGAATTGCTCAAGCTCAGCAGCGAGCTCTATGACATCACGGTGTTCGGCGCCGAGCCCCACACCAACTACAACCGCATCCTGCTGTCGCCGGTGCTGGCCGGCGAGCAGACTTTCGAAGAGATCGTGCTCAACGACCTGGACTGGTACCTGGACAACAACGTCAAGCTGCTGCTCAACCGCATTTTGATTGGGTTCACAGGCCGATGGCTCAGTCGCCTG
>NZ_JBVVOU010000628.1:0-237 GCF_055807635.1 Bradyrhizobium sp. Kon56
CTACATGGTGCCGGCCTACCTGATGCGCCTGGACGCCATGCCCCTGAGCCCAAGCGGCAAGGTCGACCGCCGCGCGCTGCCCGACCCCGTGTGGCAAACCCGCGAACACATCGAACCGCAGACGCCGTTGCAGCACCACGCCGCCAGAGGCAGTGACCAGACTCAGCAGGACGCGGATCAGGTAGATCCCAAGGCCGATGGCAAACACGGCCACCAATGTGGCCCACAAGCTCGACT
>NZ_JBVVOU010000629.1:0-237 GCF_055807635.1 Bradyrhizobium sp. Kon56
GCATCGACACACCGGTGGCGCCGACGGGATGGCCCTTGGCCTTGAGTCCGCCGGAAAGGTTCACCGGCAGGCGCCCGCCAGCGCGCACCACGCCACTGTCGAGCACATGGTGCCCCTCGCCCTTGGGCGCCAGGCCCATGGCTTCATAGATCAGCAATTCGGCGATGGTGAAGCAATCGTGCACCTCGGCGAAGCTCAGGTCCGCCAGGGTCACATTCGCCCCGCGCAACGCCGAAT
>NZ_JBVVOU010000630.1:0-236 GCF_055807635.1 Bradyrhizobium sp. Kon56
GTCTCAAGCGTGGCCTGATCCTTGAACTGGGGGGGAGACACTCACGCTGGAGCAGCGGCGCGAGCAGCCGATGCACAGGCGGGTGGCCCTGGATGTCGCGCTTGCCAGCCGGGTCCACCAACTCCACGCCAAGCATCAGCCCACGCCCGCGAATATCCCCCAGTTGCGGGAAGTCACGCTGCAACAGGCGCAGGTGTGCGCCCAGGCGCTCGCCCATGGCCGCCGCATGACCGGCC
>NZ_JBVVOU010000631.1:0-236 GCF_055807635.1 Bradyrhizobium sp. Kon56
CAAACGTTCCGCCACCCGCACCAACTCGGCGTCTTCGGGTTGCTCGAAGGGCGGTACTTCCGGAAACAGCGGTGCGTAATCGATCTTGACCTTGTGCCGCTCGGCCAGCGGTTCGAGTTTTTGCCGAATGGCGGCGCGCAGCACCTCGGCCGAAGGGCCACCGTGGTTTGCCATCACTACCAGAAGCTGATGCTCGACTGCGCACTGCCGAAGCAACGCGCTGTCCATTGCGTAGC
>NZ_JBVVOU010000632.1:0-236 GCF_055807635.1 Bradyrhizobium sp. Kon56
GCCATTGAGGCAAGCTATAAAACGCGCCGTTACAGCGGCCAGGAGCTCGATGCTACTGGGCTGTATTACTACGGGTTGCGTTACTACGCCCCCTGGTTGCAGCGTTGGATCAGCCCGGATCCGGCAGGCACAATTGACGGATTTCATCCGAAACGTTGCGTGCCGCGGCTAAACCTACGCCACCCGCAACGACCGCGCCAAAGGCGACCGACGCCCCCACGACGCCCGTCAGCTTG
>NZ_JBVVOU010000633.1:0-236 GCF_055807635.1 Bradyrhizobium sp. Kon56
GCCGTGGCAGGCGTGGTGCTGATCAGGTGGCATGCGCCGCCAACAGCAGCGACTGCGCGCCGGTCATCACACCCTTCAGCAGTGCCCAGTCATGGGAGGACACGCTGGCGACCTGAACCAGCCGCCGAGCGTTGCTCACCGCGAACCAGCTCCAGGTCGCCAGTGCGCCGGTCGCGCATAAGATCCCTGCAACGTTGGTCAGGGTGTCGGGCCTGTCGCCATTGATCAGCGCATGC
>NZ_JBVVOU010000634.1:0-236 GCF_055807635.1 Bradyrhizobium sp. Kon56
GTTCTGGCAGTCTACGAACGCCTGGAAACGCTCGGGTTGATGCATCTGAATACCTGTGGCTGCGCGCATCAGCAGCAGCGTATTGATGGGGAAGTTCGGATTGAATCGCAGCGGCAGGTCATAACGCTGGGCGTAGCGTGCGAGGTCAGCAAACATGTAGCGGCCTTTGGCGGGCACGGTAATCGGTGAGGCATTGCCGGTAGCCTTGAATACGCCGCCCAGCAACATAGGTTGAT
>NZ_JBVVOU010000635.1:0-236 GCF_055807635.1 Bradyrhizobium sp. Kon56
CGGTCGATTCTGCTGTTCGGACAACGGCAGCAATACCGAAAAGGTGCAGCCAAAGCCCAGCCCCTTGGAGTAAACACTGACCGTGCCACCGTGGGCTTCCACCAGTTGCCGGACCAGCGTCATCGGATGAGCGCCTGAACGGCGTGAAAGTGTTGCTGGTCGACGACTCCGCGGATGTGCTGGAGGTGTTGAATATGCTGCTGGAAATGGAAGGCGCCGAGGTAAATGCGTTCGAT
>NZ_JBVVOU010000636.1:0-236 GCF_055807635.1 Bradyrhizobium sp. Kon56
TCTCTTCCGGCGCGCCGGCCTTGACGAACTCGTGCAGCACTTTGCGCCCGTGGAATTTCGGGTCCTTGATCTGGCTGTAGAGTTTGCCGTCGGAGAAGGTCCCGGCGCCGCCTTCGCCGAACTGCACGTTGGACTCGGGGTTGAGTACGTTTTTGCGCCACAGGCCCCAGGTGTCCTTAGTGCGCTGGCGCACTTCCTTGCCACGCTCAAGGATGATCGGCTTGAAGCCCATCTGT
>NZ_JBVVOU010000637.1:0-236 GCF_055807635.1 Bradyrhizobium sp. Kon56
CTACCCGCGCCCACAGCCGCCAACGCTCGGAGACAACCCGCGTTCCGAACGGGTCCTCAGCGAGACACGGAACGAATCAGGGCGACGGCGTTGAATCGGCATGTGTGCCGTGGCGTTGCGTCAGTCTCGTTCGGGAGTATCGCGTGTCCACGGCGCCATCAAAGTTGCTATCCCTGGTTAAGCTTTGCGACTGCCCAATCGCTGACAATCGCCTTGGGCGCACTCTCAACGCATGT
>NZ_JBVVOU010000638.1:0-236 GCF_055807635.1 Bradyrhizobium sp. Kon56
TGAAGCACTGCAGCTTGCGCCTGGGTTCGATCAGGAGGCTCCAGCCGGTCGGGATCATGGCAAACGGCAGCATGTCGGGCCGAGCGAACAACAACGCCCAAAGAATAACGCCGGCAACCGCATAGGCGATCCGTCGTGCGTTTGCAGCGAGCAGAATATGGATCATCGCCAGCGACAGACAACTCACCATCGCATAGGGCGTAGCGGTAGCAAAATAGGTCATGGTTACGGGATAC
>NZ_JBVVOU010000639.1:0-236 GCF_055807635.1 Bradyrhizobium sp. Kon56
TGTTGGTTCGTTTCCTCCGGCCCCTCGCCTGGCCTGTCTTGTTTTTTTGTTTTGGGTTTGCGGGGTGGGCGCGGCGTCTCTTTTTTTTTTCCCCCCCCCCCCCCCCCCCCCGCCCCCCCCCCCCCCCCCCCCCCCCCCCCCCGCCCCCCCCCCCCCCCCCCGAACCGCCCTCGCGCCCCCGCCCCCGGGCCCCCCCCCACCGCCCTGCCCCCCGCCACCCCCCCCGGCAACCGTCG
>NZ_JBVVOU010000640.1:0-235 GCF_055807635.1 Bradyrhizobium sp. Kon56
GAGCTGACCGAGGTGACGGCGCGACGCCCCCACCTGGCCGCGGCCTTGTGGCGAGAGACGCTGATCGATGCTTCTATCTTCCGAGAATGGATCGTGAATGTTGGGCGGCGAGCCGCGCTGCCGAGAATGGCTCACCTGTTGATCGAAGTGCACGAGCGGCTTGAAGCAATCGGGCGCTCTCGCGGGGGAGCGTTTAACTTGCCATCACTCAAATCGACCTCGGCGATTGTTTCAG
>NZ_JBVVOU010000641.1:0-235 GCF_055807635.1 Bradyrhizobium sp. Kon56
GGACGATCAGCCTATAAAACAGCAGGAAGCGAGAAGCAGCCAGAAGACGCGGGAACCGGTTGTCGTAGGACAACGCCAGCAAGTAAGGGGAAATCCGTGAGCGGCGCCAGGGAGGCGCCGCCAGGGGTTGGACCGTTACTGGTTCTCGAGCAGCGAGCGCAGCATCCACGCGGTTTTCTCGTGCACCTGCATGCGATGAGCCAACGGCCGACCTGCTGACCCAGCGCATGCAGGT
>NZ_JBVVOU010000642.1:0-235 GCF_055807635.1 Bradyrhizobium sp. Kon56
TCTTCGGCGACGGCAGTGAGCGTGAGCAGCGGGTCGAAGCCGTCATTGGGGTAGATCATGGTGGTGCCGTGGGTGATGCAGGCCAGGTTACCCATCACCATGCCGAAGCAATGATAAAGCGGCACCGGGATCACCAGGCGGTCCTGCGCAGTGAGGCCAAGGCTTTGCCCAACCATGTAGCCGTTATTGAGGATGTTGCGGTGGCTGAGGGTGGCGCCCTTCGGAAAGCCGGTGG
>NZ_JBVVOU010000643.1:0-235 GCF_055807635.1 Bradyrhizobium sp. Kon56
CGGTAGGGCTGGTGAGTGATGGGGAGATGGACAAGGGCTGGGTGCAGTTGGCGCTGCGGGCGCAGCCCAAGCGCGAGAATGTTGCGATCTACGATCAGGCATTCAGCGAATACCTGAAGCTCTACCGTGTGCGCCGCCAACAACGCAGCACCGAGCGCCGCTTCGACTTCCTGAACAATGGTGTACACCGGATAGCGCGTTACATCCGCGATGATCTGCATCCACACATCCGAAT
>NZ_JBVVOU010000644.1:0-235 GCF_055807635.1 Bradyrhizobium sp. Kon56
GTGGAATTCAGGGCGGACGGCAGTGTGTCTGGGCTGGCGAACAAGGACCGGTACGAGTTATGCCTGGGAGGCGATTGCGCCACTCAGGGCGCAGGTAATGACACCCTCTACCTAGGCATGGGGGACGTGGGAGAAGAATGGATTTTCGTCCGCTACGGCAACCAACTGGAGTTTCTCCAAGCGCTCAACCTGTCCCAACCTGACGAAATTCCCCAGCTCACCCCAGGCTCACGTC
>NZ_JBVVOU010000645.1:0-235 GCF_055807635.1 Bradyrhizobium sp. Kon56
CTCCGCCTCGAGACGACCTTGACGAGCAAGGAGTTCATCGACGCCTTGACTAACAATTGTGGCGTTGGCGAGCGTTTGGGTCTTGTCCAGTCCGATCAGGATCTGCCCTGCATCGACATGGTCACCTTCACGCACGTGCATCTCACCAACGATGCCGCCTGTTGCGTGTTGCACCTTCTTGACGCTCGAATCGACGACAACAACGCCCTGCCCGATCACGGCCCCGGTCAATTGT
>NZ_JBVVOU010000646.1:0-235 GCF_055807635.1 Bradyrhizobium sp. Kon56
TTAGCAAGTATCGCCTTTCAAGCACGCTGATCCTAGGGGAGCTTGCTGATACTATGGCACGCTTTCGCACAATGTCCTATTACACATTTATTAACCGCAGCGCAGCCGACATTGAGAAAGCCAATCTTCGAATTGATGCGCTGAGCAAGCGGGCTAAAGAGTTGCTAGAGAGTTATAACGTCACAATATTTGATTCCGATGAAAAAACGCTATTTGACCCCCTCCGAGACAAAAT
>NZ_JBVVOU010000647.1:0-235 GCF_055807635.1 Bradyrhizobium sp. Kon56
AGTTCTGCTTTTTCAACCGCACTGCGGTACGACTGCGGAAAGTGCCGCGAAACAGCGGCAAGGCAGGCGGCCAAAACCTGCTCCTTGTACTCAGGCGTCGATCCACTCGGCACCTGCCCACCCGAGACGAGAATGTAATCCCCATCCCGGCGGCAATTCATGACCCCGACGGGCAGATCGTACTGAAGCTTGAGTCCGCGCATCTGCGCACCTTCATCACCCACTGCGCACAGTT
>NZ_JBVVOU010000648.1:0-235 GCF_055807635.1 Bradyrhizobium sp. Kon56
CGTCGTGCCGCAGTGGAATTATCCAAAGGTACGCACCGCGCGCTGGGACCGCTTCGGCCGGCCGGCGGAAATGCCCAAATACGGTCTCTCCGGCTTCCCGTTCGTCTGGTGGTACGACGCAGACAAAGCGGCGCGGATCGCAAAGAAGTCGTGAAGGACGCTCCCCGCATGACGCAGATGTCGCGCCGGAACGTGCTGACCCTGGGTGCCAGCGGGGTGGTCGGTGTGGCCCTCG
>NZ_JBVVOU010000649.1:0-234 GCF_055807635.1 Bradyrhizobium sp. Kon56
GGCTAGGGATACTAGATGACTGGGCTATGACATGGTGCTTGAGCATTTCACCCTTGTGCACTGAATTTTATTTATAGGATGCCCATCAGTAAGTTTAGGAGCTTTCCAACAGTGAAGTGGGCAAGAAGGCTAAAGATGCCTCTCCAGGCCTGAACGTCATCCTCTTTCACAAGGCCAGTGGCGTCGAGAAGACCGACGATCATGAAGCCCTTGAGCACGTGAATCTATGGGAGC
>NZ_JBVVOU010000650.1:0-234 GCF_055807635.1 Bradyrhizobium sp. Kon56
GGCCTTGGCGAAGTACAGGAAATGATCGACATCTGCGACTTCGCCGTCGGCTTGTCGCGCCAGCTCTACGGCTTGACCATCGCTTCCGAGCGCCCCGGTCACCATATGCGTGAAACCTGGCACCCGCTGGGTGTGGTCGGCGTGATCAGCGCGTTCAACTTCCCGGTCGCCGTGTGGGCGTGGAACACCACGCTGGCGCTGGTGTGCGGCAACGCGGTGATCTGGAAACCCTCG
>NZ_JBVVOU010000651.1:0-234 GCF_055807635.1 Bradyrhizobium sp. Kon56
CCTGAACTGAATAAGCTGCTGGAACTACGCGACGCCTTGGTTGCGCTCAAAGGCCCCATGGGCAACGTCCCGGCCTTTCGCAAACATCTGCAAACCCTGCTCACCGATGAAACCGCACGCCAACGCCTGGCGAGCGAACTGAACCTGGTGCTTGACGCGCCAGACAACTGATCTTTCTTACGTCCATATGGAGTGTCCCTCATGCCTAGGGAAAGTGCTGCTGCGCACGTGCTG
>NZ_JBVVOU010000652.1:0-234 GCF_055807635.1 Bradyrhizobium sp. Kon56
TGCACCTGGCCGGCCGCTGGGAGTCTTACGCCACCCAGGCTTACCGCACACTGGTCGACCGCTATGACGTGATCGAATTGCGCAGCCGCGACCTGCAAGAGCACAACGCCATCGAACAGGCGGCGCAGGATATGGAATATGTCCGTGCACAACTGGGCGAGGCCCGGCTCAGCTATATCGGCAATGCCGACGCGGCGCGACTCAGCAACCGCTATGCCACGCTGTTCCCCGAAC
>NZ_JBVVOU010000653.1:0-234 GCF_055807635.1 Bradyrhizobium sp. Kon56
CCACAATCGCCACAAGGATCAGGTATTCGATTGCTGTCGCGCCGTCTTTACGATGAAACAATAACTGCAGTTGAACATGAAGTTTCATCAGCAGAGCAAGGATCATGAGGTTTCTCCTTAAGCGACCAAGCGCCCTATCCCGGTACCGCACAGTAATTGAATACCTGATCCTTGTGGCGATTGTGGCACTGGTAATTCTGGCAGCCGGGACGACACTCGGGCCGCAGATCACCG
>NZ_JBVVOU010000654.1:0-234 GCF_055807635.1 Bradyrhizobium sp. Kon56
GCGCAAGCTAGCACAAAGCGGGGTTTCGGTCGGTCCAAAGTACTCGACACGGCAGGTCGATTGGACTCTCATGGGCCGGATTTTCCGCCAACTTGACCACAGAATCGATGAACGAAGACCAATTGGACCGCATCGACAGGAACATCCTGTCGGCGCTGGGCAGCGACGGCCGGCTTTCCATGTCGGAACTCGCGGCCAAGGTCGGCCTGTCGAAGACGCCGGTGCAGGCGCGGG
>NZ_JBVVOU010000655.1:0-234 GCF_055807635.1 Bradyrhizobium sp. Kon56
GCCCCGACAGCAAATCCGTGTAGGGCACCGCAACCAGTTCGAGTTCAACCCCCAGCGCGCGACTCATCGCGTGGAGCAAGTCGATCTCGAAGCCGATGATGCGCCCCTGCTTGTCGGTCATTTCAAACGGTACGTAAGTCGGCGTGGTGCCTACTCTGAGCACGCCACGGCGGACAGCCTCGTCAATCGCCCCGGCATTGCTGATAGGTGTTGCCGCATTGATTCACACAGGCT
>NZ_JBVVOU010000656.1:0-234 GCF_055807635.1 Bradyrhizobium sp. Kon56
TCCAAATACACTTACAGGGCGTTGACTCGCTCGGCTGAGCGCGAGTCCATCAACATCGAGGCGGTGGGCATGCCGGCCATTGCTGCGCTGTCCAGCTGGAAGGCGCTGTGCATCAACGAAGCGCTCAACGTGGCGACGTATTACGCGGTGACGTGCAAACGCAACCTTTCAAATTTTGCAGGCCTGCGCGATCCGAACAGCCGCCTCGGGCGTTTTTTCACCGAAATGTTCGGC
>NZ_JBVVOU010000657.1:0-234 GCF_055807635.1 Bradyrhizobium sp. Kon56
GCTCGCCAAAAATCCTCCAGGTGGTCCGCGCCGAGCTGCGCAATGCGTTCGACACAGCCCCACAGCACAGAGTCATCCAGACTGCCCAAGCTCGCCTTGACGCCCAGGGTCAAGGCGTCCAAACCGGCAAAGGCCTGGAGACCGCCATCCTCGCCGAACATGTACAGCACCACCGGAAGCTGGCGGACCGGAACCCGCACCGCCGCAGCCGTCGTGACCACCCACGCGTTATGG
>NZ_JBVVOU010000658.1:0-234 GCF_055807635.1 Bradyrhizobium sp. Kon56
TCGTTCAGCTGTACCTCGGTTGGCTTTTTTGGGGCTGCTGCGCAGCCCAGCGGGAGCAAGCTCCCTCGCCACGGGGAATGGGGAAATATTGTGAAATTGAGTCGGGAGGCGGGGTTTCTCAGGCCTGCTAGGTTGAATGAGTCATCCATTCATTCAAGGGAATCAAAGGATTGATTCAAAGACCCAACTCGCATTTGCTACGGCGCGGTCGTTATTCAGAAGCGGGTCGCGTGT
>NZ_JBVVOU010000659.1:0-233 GCF_055807635.1 Bradyrhizobium sp. Kon56
CGACGCTTCCCCACCCGGTCATCGCCACAGCCGGCAAGCAATCATCGAATTTCTTCATTTCGGCCAGCAGTTGCAGCCCTTCCACGCCTGACGTCGTGTCCTTGCGAAAATTCATGTCCATCAACACCAGATCAACGGGCCTCGCATACAAATGCGCAAGCAGGCGATCAGCGTGGGTTTCCATCGTCACGTCGTAGCCGTGCATGCGTAGCAGGATATCGAGGCTGGTCAGG
>NZ_JBVVOU010000660.1:0-233 GCF_055807635.1 Bradyrhizobium sp. Kon56
CAGCAGCAGCCCGTTCGAGCTGTCGTCGGTGCCGTCCGAGCGCGGTTGAGCCTGGATCAGCGGCTGCGCATTTTCAGTCCTCGACAGGTAGCTGCGGCGCTCCCTGGGCTGCGGCAATGCCCTGTACGTTCAGGGTGTTGCCGGTAGCGGGGGCATAAGCACGGCTCGTCGCCCTGGTTTGCGCCGAGCACGGATTGTTGCCCAGGGTGTACCGCACGCCGTCTGCGCTCGGT
>NZ_JBVVOU010000661.1:0-233 GCF_055807635.1 Bradyrhizobium sp. Kon56
CGACCATGGCGAGTCTCCACATACAAGGGTGTTTGCCCACCGCGCTTGCCGCTGTGGATAAGTACCTCGCCCTCGCGAAGGCGGATCAAACGTTGGCGAGAGTCGAATATCACATCAATGGCCGTATTAGTGTTGAGATAGACCTGAGTGCCATCGACCAGCTCGATGTGTCGACGTTTACCCACAGGCGTTCGGTAGTCAGCCCATACGTTCCCCAGGGATGTATGTTGTTG
>NZ_JBVVOU010000662.1:0-233 GCF_055807635.1 Bradyrhizobium sp. Kon56
CCAAGCTCAATGAGCGTTTCCGCTCCGCCGAAACCGTCGAACAGATCCGGCTGGAGATGAAGGATTTCTCCTTCCTCTACGAGCAGGGCGAAGCGCTGGTGTTCATGGACACCGAAAGCTACGAGCAGCTTGAGTTGCAAAAGGATTTCGTCGGCGATCGCGCTGCCTTCCTGCAGGACGGCATGATGGTGACGGTCCAGCTCTATGACGAAAGGCCGATCGGCATTTCACTG
>NZ_JBVVOU010000663.1:0-233 GCF_055807635.1 Bradyrhizobium sp. Kon56
TTTGCGGCGGCCCTGGGTTAGCGCTGGGCCGCGCGGGTGCAATTGGAGCCGCAGCGATCACGGCCTCAACGGTCAGAGGAGCTTCGGCGATGCGAGCAGGGTCCGGCGCTGGTGGCGAAACGGGCACAGGCTTGGGAGCAGGAACCGGCGAGGGCGCACCGGACCAGATGTCCGTGGTCGAGAGCATCCGGCTTGCCGCAGTGCCCTGCAAGCCACCTTCAACATGCGCGCTG
>NZ_JBVVOU010000664.1:0-232 GCF_055807635.1 Bradyrhizobium sp. Kon56
GTTCATGGGCGCACCTGCCCAACTGGTGGACATGGAGCGGCTGCTGATGGCCAGGGCCGACGTGGTATTTACCGGCGGAGTGAGTTTGTGGGAGGTCAAGCAGCGCCAGCACGGCAATGCGCATCCAGTGCCCAGCAGCGTCGACATCGCGCATTTCGCCCAGGCGCGTGACGCTGTGATCGAGCCTGCGGACCAGGCTTCGATTGCGCGGCCACGCCTGGGCTTTTTCGGG
>NZ_JBVVOU010000665.1:0-232 GCF_055807635.1 Bradyrhizobium sp. Kon56
GGTCCATCCGCGCAATGGTCGACAAGCGGTGTGCAATCGCGATCACGGTCTTGCCCTGCATCAGGGTTTCCAGGCTCTCCTGGATCGCGGCTTCCACCTCGGAGTCCAGCGCTGAGGTGGCTTCGTCCATGATCAAAATCGGCGCGTCCTTGAGCAGCACGCGGGCAATGGCGATCCGTTGGCGTTGCCCGCCGGAGAGTTTCACCCCGCGCTCGCCCACGTGGGCATCCAG
>NZ_JBVVOU010000666.1:0-232 GCF_055807635.1 Bradyrhizobium sp. Kon56
CAGTTCATCGACCTGCCGGACCGGTTCTGCACCGGCAGCTCGATCATGCCGCAAAAGAAGAACCCCGACGTGCCCGAGCTGGTGCGTGGCAAGAGCGGCCGCGTATTCGGCGCATTGATGGGCCTGCTGACCCTGATGAAAGGCCAGCCGCTGGCCTACAACAAGGACAACCAGGAAGACAAGGAGCCGCTGTTCGACGCCGCCGACACCCTGCGCGACTCACTGCGTGCGT
>NZ_JBVVOU010000667.1:0-232 GCF_055807635.1 Bradyrhizobium sp. Kon56
GCCCGAGGCCATCCCTCCCAAAGCGCCGCCGGTAGTGAGCAAGGTGGCCGACATCCGCGATGGGCAATGGCCCCTCGATCACGCTCTATCCTTGCATACCAGCGGTGCATTGAATCAGGCCCCGACGCGCCTTGGCGCCGTGCTGGACAGGTTCAAGCTCAGCAAACCGGCCGACCTGGGTGAGCCCATCAGTGAGGCCGGCCCCTACAGGGACCTCTACCCGGCCGACGGG
>NZ_JBVVOU010000668.1:0-232 GCF_055807635.1 Bradyrhizobium sp. Kon56
GCCCAGGCCAAATTGATGGACCGCAACCAGGCGCGGGAAGCGTTGGGTGGATTGAGCCAGTTGATCAATGACGATGAGAAAGGGCTTATTTAATTCCTGAAGCCAAACCGGATCGAAATGTGGGACCCTGCTGGGGTGGCGGCCGCAGCGGGCCGGATTGGGCCCGCTGCAGTGGACTGTTGTCCAGGCGGTGATTCTGTTGATAAAGATACCCGTCTGCGCCCGATGGATG
>NZ_JBVVOU010000669.1:0-232 GCF_055807635.1 Bradyrhizobium sp. Kon56
CCCGTCGCCGGTCCCAGCGAGTTGATGTATTCCGGTGTCTGCCGGGTCCGGGTCGAGAACAGATTGCAGTAGCCCTCGAGGCTCGGCTGGAACAGGATCTTTGGCGGATAGGCAATCGAATCCGGCGGTGTCTTGAAGCTGGTGGCGAAGATCCACAGCAGCGGCACGATTGAGATCAGTGCGTAAAGCACGATGATCGTGCCGGCGACGCGCTTCGACGTGGCCGAGGGTG
>NZ_JBVVOU010000670.1:0-231 GCF_055807635.1 Bradyrhizobium sp. Kon56
GATTTGCATCTGTAGGGCGGCGAGCTCACGCTCTAGCCGAGCAATTGACTCTGCAGATATCTGCTGATCAGGTTGGGGGCTTCTAGGTACTACTAACAGGTCTGATGGAGTGGCAGCCAAAAGTGCTTTAGCGAGCAGGACAGAAAGATTTTTATTTCCAATCATCAATTCAGCCGCTTCGATTTGCCTCAATGGTTTCATCTGTCGCAGAAGATGGAATACGTTTGCGGG
>NZ_JBVVOU010000671.1:0-231 GCF_055807635.1 Bradyrhizobium sp. Kon56
GTGGTGAACAACCAGTGGGCCATCTCGACCTTTCAAGCTATCGCCGGTGGTGAAGCCACCACCTTCGCCGGACGCGGCGTGGGCTGTGGCATCGCCTCGCTGCGGGTCGATGGCAACGATTTCATCGCGGTGTACGCCGCCTCCGCCTGGGCCGCCGAACGCGCCCGGCGTAACCTGGGGCCGACGCTGATCGAGTGGGTGACTTACCGCGCCGGCCCGCACTCGACCTCC
>NZ_JBVVOU010000672.1:0-231 GCF_055807635.1 Bradyrhizobium sp. Kon56
TCGACCACGGTGCCGGCCCAATCGAGGATGACGGCCTGGAGGGTGGTGGGGTGCTGATAGTTCATGGTGCAAATCCTGTCGGTAGGGGGAAGATCAGATGTCCTGCACGTGCATGTCCTGCAGCACCTCGGCGATGGCCCTGACCGCGGCTTGCATGCCTGCGGCATCCACCTGACCGATACAGCCCACGCGGAAGGTGTCCACCTGGGACAACTTGCCCGGGTACAGGAT
>NZ_JBVVOU010000673.1:0-231 GCF_055807635.1 Bradyrhizobium sp. Kon56
CCCCTCCCACATTTTTTGTGTTCGCTTCAGATCGGCTTCACGCCTGGTAGCTGATGCGCCCATCCATCAGCGTGTAGCGCACCGTAGCCGGCATCTGCGCCGCCGCCTGGATGCGTTGTCGCCGCAGCGGCATCTGCCGATCTACGTGGAAAAAATCCTTGGCGAAGGCGAAACCCTGCGCGACGACTGGCAAGTGGATGGCACCACCGGCTATGAATTCATGAACCAACT
>NZ_JBVVOU010000674.1:0-231 GCF_055807635.1 Bradyrhizobium sp. Kon56
CGCGCTGGCGCGAGACGGTTTGGGGTTTGCCGGACGTATTGCCGTCGGGCTCGACCTCCTCGACCTGCCAGCCACTGGGCCAATGAATCTGCGGATCGGCGGCCAGCACGAACGGGCTGCCCAGCACCAGGCACAACGTAGTCAACAGCGGTTTACGAAACTTGCTCATTGCAAAAAGCATCCAAGGTTCCAGCCCCAAAGTTTGCGGCCCGAGCCCCACAGCTCGCAAGG
>NZ_JBVVOU010000675.1:0-231 GCF_055807635.1 Bradyrhizobium sp. Kon56
CGAGCGCGCGCCCTTCAGCCTCGCCGCCGCCGCGACTGCGTAAGGCAGCATGAACGGTGCGGTGACGGTGAGCACGACGTCGCCTCGCCTCAACTCCCGTGTCAACGCCAGGAACGTGCGCACCGCGAACAGCAGCTCGGAGGCGCCGCGCCGCACCAGCGCGGCCTTGCCCGCCATGCGGTTCTTGACGGCGACGACCCGCGGCTTGCCCGGGCCGGTCTGCGAGGCCGG
>NZ_JBVVOU010000676.1:0-231 GCF_055807635.1 Bradyrhizobium sp. Kon56
GGCGGCGCCGACCTGCGCTACGCGGCGGAAAATATCACCTCCCAGGACGATGATGTGACCCTGATGGTTGGTGTCGACACCCAAGTGGTGCACGGCTTCGTCAATTGCAACGCCACCGGCGCCATCACCGGCATCGGCAACGCGCTGCCGCGGGAAGTGCTGCAACTGGTGGCCTTGAGCAAAAAAGCCGCCAGTCGCGACGCCAAGGCCCGTCGCCAGGCGCGCGAGCTG
>NZ_JBVVOU010000677.1:0-231 GCF_055807635.1 Bradyrhizobium sp. Kon56
GTGCCTCCTTCAGGTTTGCACTTCATTGCAAATAAAGGTCTTGATGATCCGGTGGATTTGGTTGAGGGGGGAAGAGACTTTCAGTGTTTCGCAACCTATGGAATTATTGCAGGGACTTCTTTGTCGGGCATGGTGGGGACGCTCATAAATAAAGATTCTGTGGACATGCCGGTGGATGTACGAGAGGTTTATCAGACCCTGTCATTGCCAGCGCAATATCCTCCCGTCGTC
>NZ_JBVVOU010000678.1:0-231 GCF_055807635.1 Bradyrhizobium sp. Kon56
CCCCCCCCCCTTTCCACCCCCACCACGGAATACCCGATTTCTGAATTTTACTGTCGTACTGACTTGTGCTCTTCGGCATGGTTGATCGAAGGATGGCTGGTGTTCAGTCGGGGGCCGCTGGAGCAGCCGGCGAGCAGAAATAATTCTAAGGAGAACCGTAGAGCGGCCTGTAGGGGAACAGGGGCGTCGCCGGTGGAGATCACCGTGGTGGGCGGTTGCTTGAAAACGGGG
>NZ_JBVVOU010000679.1:0-230 GCF_055807635.1 Bradyrhizobium sp. Kon56
TTGGGGCGGTAGCCAGGAGCGCGACCTGGAACGCGCCAAAGGCATCGCGGGGCTCGGCTGCGTGTGTTTGACCTTCGACCTGCGCGGCCATGCCGGCACCGGCATCCCGCTCTCCCGGGTCACCCGTGAAGACAACCTGCGCGACCTGCTCGCCGCTTACGACCGCCTGCTGTCCCACCCGGCGATCGACACTTCGGCGGTGGCGGTGGTGGGCACCAGCTATGGCGGCT
>NZ_JBVVOU010000680.1:0-230 GCF_055807635.1 Bradyrhizobium sp. Kon56
CGAAAGTAATACAGCTCAAGTCGCAGCGCCTGCTGCTGGTCCCAGGCCTGCTTCGCTGGGGTGGCGGCTGGCGCATACAGCGCAGCGGCGTACACATCCGCCCAAAGATAAGTGAGCACTGCCTGATTTTTCAGGGTCAATTCCTGAGACTGTCTGGGGAAGTTGGCCTGCTTGAGTCGGTCCGCATCGCTGGCGTGCGCGGTGATCGACAGCAACAGCATCAAACAGAT
>NZ_JBVVOU010000681.1:0-230 GCF_055807635.1 Bradyrhizobium sp. Kon56
CCTCCCGTGGCTACAAGCTGATCTTCCGCACCATCGGCCTGGACAGCGCACAAGCGGCGAGGTGATCACGCGCACCTGGCAGACCGCCGACAAGATGAAAAAACAGCGCGGCCCGCTGCCGGGTGACGGCGCGGGCAACGATAACTTCCGCGCCAAGCGCTATATCGCCAAGTACACCATCAACCCGGCGATCACCCATGGCATCAGCCACATCGTCGGTTCCATCGAAG
>NZ_JBVVOU010000682.1:0-230 GCF_055807635.1 Bradyrhizobium sp. Kon56
CACGCCCAAAGTTCAGTACTGGCTATTATTTTGCCTACAACACAATAGGAAAACGCCTACAACCAAAATCAGCTCGCAGGGGGACTGAGAGCCCTCGCAGGCACGGGTTCAAATACTGGCCAAATAGTCGAGATAGACGCGCAAGCGTGCCTGGAACAGCTCCATCTGCACCGTGTGGGAAGCCACCTCACCAGACCGGACCTGCTCCATCAGTTGAACAGCGGTGAATT
>NZ_JBVVOU010000683.1:0-230 GCF_055807635.1 Bradyrhizobium sp. Kon56
CGCGCTGATGATTTTGGGACCGGAAGCGCCGCCGGAAGTCCTCGCCGCCTTCCGCAAGGCGTGGGGCCTCGATGATCCCATCTGGTTTCAGTATCTCGATTATTTTGGCGCGATCGCCAAGGGCGAGCTCGGCCGTTCCATGCGCGACGGGCGGCCTGCGATCGAGCTTGTGCTGGAGCGGATACCGGCAACGCTGGCGCTGACGCTGCCGGCCTTCGCATTCAAGGTCG
>NZ_JBVVOU010000684.1:0-230 GCF_055807635.1 Bradyrhizobium sp. Kon56
CATTAATGGGCGTTACGCGAACGATCTGGGCAGTAACCTCAAAAAACAAAGCTACCGACGCCAGCCCAAAATGATTTAGTAAATGCCTCTTTAGTTCCGCCCTATACTCTACTGACTCATCACCTTTCTTTTACTATCGTTTCCCGGCATTCTATGGGTGAGCCAACACTGTTTGTGCAGGATCATCCCATTGTTCTCACTAGTTATAAGAAAGGTGATGAGTCAGTAGA
>NZ_JBVVOU010000685.1:0-230 GCF_055807635.1 Bradyrhizobium sp. Kon56
GCGCTGCTGCCCTGTGTGCCTTGGGTAACTCGGTGTTGTCGGGGTTCGCCGCATTGCTGGGCTTGCGTCTGGTCTGGGGGCTGTGTTTCGCCGCGCTGAACCTGTCGACCCAGGTCCTCGCCACTTCCGAGCCGCAAGGCGCCGCTCGCCGTGCAGGGCGCTCGCGTGCGTTGATCGCCTGCGGGCCGATGCTGGCGTTGCCGCTGGGCGGCGTGCTGACCTTATGGGCG
>NZ_JBVVOU010000686.1:0-230 GCF_055807635.1 Bradyrhizobium sp. Kon56
GCGTGGCGCCGCGGGTTTATCTGTTGAGTCGGATGATCATGGAGCTTTCCAAACGCTGAACCGTTCATGCCGGAGCTTGCTCCCGCTGGGCTGCGCAACAGCCCTGAAACCTGCGCTGCCAACATGACTGAAACACCGCATTGCCCCTGATAGGGGCCGCTTCGCGGCCCAGCGCGAGCAAGCTCGCTCGCCACATCTTCAACTGGTCCGAAGGGCTGGGGCTTTACCAG
>NZ_JBVVOU010000687.1:0-229 GCF_055807635.1 Bradyrhizobium sp. Kon56
TGACATTCATGGGAGACCTGCCGGAGCTGGCGATCGACTTTGATCATGTGAGCAGACTGACATTGGACGGCGGCAGCTCGGTCCGTGGAGCCCCATCTTTCTTCAAACGATTCGCGCATTTGCGCAGCCTGCAATTGAACCGTTTCGCCCTGGACTCGCTGCCGCAAATTCTCAGCCATCTGCCGCAACTGACCACACTCACGCTGGACCAGTGCGGGGTGATCATCAC
>NZ_JBVVOU010000688.1:0-229 GCF_055807635.1 Bradyrhizobium sp. Kon56
GCCCGTCGCAATCAATCCTGGGCAAGACTGCGCTTCGAGCAAAGAACCTCTTTATGCCTACGGCGATACCCTTGCAGATAAGCTCAATTCCACCCTGGGCAAACCGTTGTTTCCGAAAAGACGGATTCTTGCGGTGGTTGTGTGATCGTAGGGCTGCTCTTGTATAGGCTGTTCGTGATTAGTAGAGCCACAGCCGCTGAGCAACAGCCCAGAAAAAAGGGTAAGTAAT
>NZ_JBVVOU010000689.1:0-229 GCF_055807635.1 Bradyrhizobium sp. Kon56
AGAATAATTACAAAAAATAAGTCATATTTTTAAAGAGCAACTCCGCCAAACTCTAAAAAATGCAAATCCGTGGTCTGACCCCTATTCCCCTATCGTCGCCTTTGACCAAGGAATCCAGATGAGTGACTAAAGCCTCACTCGCACCTGCTGCCAATGTCCGAAAATAGGGGTCAGACCACTATTCTTCTAATTTAAATAGATCTGTCCCCTTTTTTACTTTTCTCAATTT
>NZ_JBVVOU010000690.1:0-229 GCF_055807635.1 Bradyrhizobium sp. Kon56
TTCTGGGCATTATCGGCATCGCCATGCTCAATATGGGCAGCACCCTGCAATCGAGCCCGCTGGGCGCAGTGTTGCTGTTGATGGCGGCGGCGTCCTGGGCATTCGGTTCGGTGTGGAGCCGACACTTGCCGCTGCCCCAGGGCGCAATGGCGAGTGCCGATAATGCCCAGAATCACCCCGGCCCATTCCAGCGGCGTATTACGCGCGCCCCAGAAAAAACCACACAGCA
>NZ_JBVVOU010000691.1:0-229 GCF_055807635.1 Bradyrhizobium sp. Kon56
GTTTAGCGCGTGCAGCGGCGGCGGCAACCGCCTGGATTTGGGCCTGAGCCTGAAGACCAAGGTCAATGGGGTCCAGACGCATCAGGGTCTGCCCGAGCTTTACTTCCTGCCCCGTGTCAACCAGACGCTCCGATACCTTTCCCGACACACGAAAGCCCAAATCGCTCTGAACGCGAGCGACAACTACACCGGTAAACGACCGCGACGCCCCGATGGCGCTCGCAACAAT
>NZ_JBVVOU010000692.1:0-229 GCF_055807635.1 Bradyrhizobium sp. Kon56
GCTACGGTCCGCACATTTTCCACACCAACGCCCAGCGCATCGTTGATTACTTGTCGCGCTTCACCGAGTGGCGACCCTACGAGCACCGTGTGCTGGCGAAGGTGGATGGGCAGTTGGTGCCGATTCCCATCAACCTCACCACGCTAAACACGCTGTACGGGCTGTCGATGACGCCTGAGCAAGCCGAAGTGTTCCTGGCCGAGCGGGCCGAGCCGGTGGCGACGATTCG
>NZ_JBVVOU010000693.1:0-229 GCF_055807635.1 Bradyrhizobium sp. Kon56
GATTCGGCTCGGCACGTTGCATCTGGCCGAATTACCGGGTCGATTCCTTGCGTAACATCGTGCGCGATCCCAGGGTATCGCTGATGTTCCTGATCCCCGGCTCGGGCAATGCGGTCCGCGCCAATGGCCGGGCGCATCTTTCCATCGATCCCGAACTGCTGGCCTCGTTCAAGGTCGACCGCAAGGCGCCGCGCAGCGTCATGGTGATGAATGTCGACGAGAGCTACTT
>NZ_JBVVOU010000694.1:0-227 GCF_055807635.1 Bradyrhizobium sp. Kon56
GCGACCGAAGCCGAGCCCGAGGGCACCGACCGCGATCTCATCGACAAGCTGGAAGCGATGGTCGAGCAGGGCATGGCCGCCATGGCGGCCGGCGCTGCTGCTGCCGTTGCCGAAGCGCCGCCGCTGGTGCCGGACGCGCCTGTCGCCGTCGAAGCCGCGCCGACCTCCGGCGTGCTGGCCGACCAGAGCCTGGAGCGTCCGCTGCGTCCGGGCGAAGTCTCGCTCGA
>NZ_JBVVOU010000695.1:0-224 GCF_055807635.1 Bradyrhizobium sp. Kon56
GCCCGGTTGGGCAACCCACATCACCGCAACGCTTGACGCACAGACCCCGGGCGTCAGGACCACACGATTTTGCCGTACGCCGATCGCACCGGTCGTGTGCGCGACGCCTTCGCTCACGGTTAGCCGCCCTGCGAAGCCATTCGCGCCGATGTGACTAACGTCCACCGCCGTCCGGCCCGCGTTCGTGACGATCGCGATACGCCCCTCTTCCTTGGGCCGGGTTG
>NZ_JBVVOU010000696.1:0-201 GCF_055807635.1 Bradyrhizobium sp. Kon56
GTGGCGCGGAGGTGATCGTCTCTTGCGGCGCTATCCAGTCTCCCGGAGTATTGGAGCTTTCGGGCATCGGCCAGCCGGAAGTTCTTAAGAAGTTAGGGATCGAGATCTGCCATGAGTTAAAGGGGGTCGGCGAGAATTATGGCAACCACTTTTATGTAAACCTTGCCTATCGCATCAACCGGCCGATCACGTTTAACGAGC